>NZ_CP034683.1:2362500-2585000 GCF_003990335.1 Rheinheimera mangrovi
AAAGCCGTATTGGCAGAACGTGCCGACGATATGGCGTTTTTCGCTGAACGTGTCGATGAAAATGCAGTCAGCCGTCTGCAAAACATGATCGATTCCACTTTTGTCCGTATGGATTACACAGAAGCTGTTGAAATTCTGAAAAACTGCGGTAAGAAATTTGATTACCCTGTGGAATGGGGTGTGGATTTACAGTCTGAGCACGAACGCTACTTAGCTGAAGTGCATGTAGGTGCTCCTGTGATACTGCAAAACTATCCAAAAGACATCAAAGCCTTCTACATGCGGATGAATGAAGACGGTAAAACTGTGGCCGCTATGGATATTCTGGCGCCAGGTATTGGTGAAATCATCGGTGGTAGTCAGCGTGAAGAGCGTTTAGAGCAACTGGATGCCCGTATGGATCAGATGGGTCTGAATAAAGAAGACTACAGCTGGTACCGTGACCTGCGCCGTTACGGCACAGTACCTCATGCCGGTTTTGGTTTAGGTTTTGAGCGTCTGGTGTCTTATGTCACAGGTGTGGGCAACGTACGTGATGTGATTGCCTTCCCTCGTACACCGGGCAATGCAGACTTCTGATCCGTAACTTTTGCTAAAAGGCCTCTTCCGAGGCCTTTTTAGTAAGCACAGATGCTATTTACTGCTGTAAAAACTAATAAACATCCGGATAGAACTTAAGACCACAGCTTCATCGACCTTAGTTTCAGTACTCAGATTAAAAACTCTTGGCCAAAACACAAAAGCTTTAAACATGCCCCAAAATTGAGTTGCCGCAAGCTGAATGTCTGGTATTGTCAGAACGCCATGCTGCTGTGCCTGAGCCAACCAAAGTTCAAGCCCCCCTTCCTGCTTTGCCATCCTCTGCATAGCCGCCTGAGCTTTTTCAGAGCTGCGGATATATTCAGCCATAACCACCCGAGCCAGCTCAATAAAATCCTCTTGCTCATACACAGCCAGACATTGACGACAAATGGTCAATAATTGCTGCTCTGCTGATTGCGATGGATCAAAAGCAACACTGGCAGCCGATTTACTGCTGCGCCATAACTCAGTGGTCGCCAGATCGAACAACTGCTCTTTACTGACAAAGTGGTTGTACACAGTACGTTTGGAGGCCCCGGCCAACTCTGCAATCCTGTCCATACTGGCACCGGCAAAACCAAACATACGAAATTCCTGAATGGCTGCACGCAGCACATCCTGCTTTTTTTGCTCGGAACGAGTCAGCTTGGGTATAACTTCTGTTTTCACGCTTAAGGTTCCCGAAAAAATTTTACGCATTATTACACTCAGCAGTTTACTTTTAAAGCCAATTAAGTAAACTGCACAGTGTAGTTTACTTTTAAAGGGCCAACTGATGAGCTTTCGTCGCCACAGTGTTGCTGTTGTTTTGTTACTTATAACCGGAGCTATTATGACTTCCTATGTATCTGCAACCAATAAAGACCAGAGATATACCAATAATTCCGGTGCGAATGAAGCTGGCTTTGCCAGATTGCCGCAAATTTTATGGCAGTACCTCACGAATACCAATAAGGAGCGTAGCCCGGCTTTTCAATTGCCAGTGCAGCAGGTGCAACTGCCAGCAGTAGCCACAGCAGAAGCTGTGCTTTATAAAATCAGTCATTCCACTGTGTTGATGCAATTAAATGGCCACTACTGGCTGACCGATCCGGTATTCTCTGAACGCGCGTCACCCGTGAAATGGGCTGGCCCAAAACGATTTCATCAGCTGCCCTTGCAATTGTCTGAAGTCCCTGCTCTGGCCGGTATTATTTTGTCGCATGATCATTATGATCATCTGGATAAACACAGTGTGCTGGCGTTAAATGACAGAACTGAACGTTTTATTGTGCCACTTGGAGTGGACCAGCATCTGATTCGCTGGGGGATCCCAAAACAGAAAATAATCGCGCTGGACTGGTGGCAAGACACCAGCTTGCATGGAGTCACCTTGACAGCCACTCCAGCTCAGCATTTTTCTGGCCGTGGCCTGAGCGATAAAAACAAAACCTTATGGGCATCCTGGGCGATAATAACCGACCAGCTGAAGCTGTTTTTCAGCGGTGACAGTGGCTATTTTTCTGGCTTTAAAACCATAGGGCAACGGCTGGGGCCTTTTGATATCACCTTGATTGAAACCGGAGCTTATAACGAATTATGGGCTGATATTCATATGCAGCCTGAGCAGTCCTTGCGTGCGCATCTGGATCTGCAAGGTCAACACATGATCCCGATCCACAACAGTAGTTTTGATTTGGCCATGCATAATTGGCATGAACCATTGGAACGATTAGAAACTGCAGCCAAAGCCTATCAGGTATCTTTGTTGACACCTATCTTTGGTCAGCCCCTGTCATTGACTCATCCAGATCCGCTGACAACGCAAAAGCGCTGGTGGAAAAGTATGATGACTGAAACCTCTCTTACCGAAGAAGTACTGCGTCTGGAATAAAACAAAAAAGCAACACAGAGGCTTTTTCCCCGTGTTGCTTTTCATCGTGATTTTTACACCACAGTCGAAAATATCAGATTGTCAGTTGCGTATTCTGTGAAAGGCCGGCTCTTCAAAATACTGATAAAACTCGTTTTCTAACGCCTGCTTACGTTCAGTCTGGTAAGAAGACGCCTTTGACAAAGTCACACCAAAAACGTCCAGATAACTTTGTTCCATCAATTGTTGTAGCAGAGGTTTATCCACCAGTCCCAGTAACTCTCCGGCATAAAGAAAACCTTCTGCCCGGTGTTTTAGTGCCACCACATTCTGACCGGCTTTTTTAGCCTGAAACAATCGATCAAACTGCTGTCTGACTTCGTTGATAAATACGCTTTGCTGATCCATACCCTGTCTGCAGTCCCTTGAACCTGGTTTATTGATAGTCGCTGAAAAACTCTTCGACAGCCAAAGGTGTCTTCGCTGGCAATTCCTGAGCACAAGTGCCCAAATACAGGAAACCAACGATTTCATCGTCTTCGCCAAGCTCAAAGGCCTGTTTTACAAATTCATACTGAGTGTAAGCACCGGTGCGCCAAATGCCGCCAAAACCCAAAGCAAAAGCAGCTTGTTGCATCGCCATTACAGCACAGGCAGCAGACTGAATCTGCTCAGACAAAGGCACTTTCGGATGATTGACACATTTAGCGATACAGACAATCACCATAGGAGCACGTAAAGGTAACTGGCGTGCGCGTTCAATCAATTCATTGGCAACGGATGGATCTTCTTCCAGCGCTGCTTCGGCAAAAATATCGCCTAACTTTTCCAGTGACTTACGGCCATTGACCACAACAAAACGCCATGGCCGTAAATGACCGTGATCAGGTACCTGCAAAGCCGCTTGTTTGATAATAGCCAAAGCTTCGCCGCTTGGGGCAGGTTCAGTTAAACGTGCAGAGGAATAACGGGTCGTCAGTAATGTAACAGCATCCATAAATAAACCCTTTGATTTAGCTCGCTTAAGGCTACCAAACTTTATTTTAGTCATACAACAGCTTTCGCACCCACAGCCGCTGTTTGTTCAAGCTCTGGGCGAAACACCGCTGTTGCCATCAATTAAGGCTGTAGTTGTTGATACAAAGCCTGATACTGCAGTGCTGATTCTGCCCAACCAAAACGTTGTTGCATGCCCCGTTGTTGGACTTCTTTGTACCTGACAGGATGCTGATACAAAACCAAAGCTCTGTCTAAGGCCTCCAGCAATGCCTGCACCGTGGGTTCAACAAAACCTATGCCTGTGGGCTCAGTTTCAGCTAAATCGCGTACCGTATCTTTTAAGCCGCCCGTTAAACGCACCAGAGGCACAGTGCCATAACGTAGACTGTAAATCTGATTTAAGCCACAAGGCTCAAACAAAGATGGCATCAGGAAAAAGTCACCTGCTGCTTCCAATTGGTGTGATAAAGCCTCATCAAAACCTTCCACAAAAACAAAACGACCGGGAAATTTGTCGTTTAACGAACGCAGTCGGCCAACATAAGCCTGATCACCCGTCCCCATCATCAGCACCTGTGCGTCAGCCTCTGCAAGCCATTGCTCTAACGCTGGCAACAAATAGGCGAAGCCTTTTTGTTCTGTGACCCGGCTGACCAGCACAAAAAGAGGGGTTGTGTTTTGTTCAAGGCCATAACGTTGCTTCAGTTCTGTTTTGCAAGCCAACTTGCCTTTGAGTTTAGTTCGGCTGTATTTCGTTGTGAGGTAAATATCAGTGGCTGGATCCCATTGCTCATAGTCACAGCCGTTCAAAATGCCGGAGAAATCTTCACCTCGCGTCTGATACAAGGCCGCTAAACCATTGGCTGCCGGTTCAGATAACAACTCAGTGGCGTAGCCTTCACTGACCGTATTCACCTTATCCGCATACGCCAGCCCCAGAGCCAGCATACTGGACCCAGCCATGGAGCTCGAAGGATAAACTTCTGTCAGAAGCCTGTCTGCTGCGGACAACGCTTGCTGATAAGCACCATTGTGAATGGTGAACAGCATTTTAGTGCCGGGTAAAGCCTGCTGATAAAACTGCTTTAGATAATAGGCTGCAATGCCGGTCTGCCAGTCATGGCCATGGATCAGATCAGGCACCCAGCCTGTATCAACACAATACTGCAAAGCGGCTTTGCAGAAAAAAGCAAAGCGTAATGCATTATCCGGGTACGCCTGGTGTCCATCATCATAAGGCCGTGGCCGGCCAAAATAATCATGGTGCTCAATCAGTGCAAGTGGCACTTCCGAATTTAACACTGTACGTACAGCACAACCCTGGGCATGTCCACCCAGCGCAAAATAGACAGATTGCCAATTCTCTTCAACAGGGACTGTATAGAGACTGCCGTAACGAGGCAGCAACACTCTGACTTGATGCCCCAGTTTTTGCATCTGTATCGCTAAACCGCGACTGGCGTCTGCCAAACCGCCGGTTTTAATCACACCTTCAAATTCACTGCATAAAAACAAAACACGCATTGTTCATTTCCCACTAAAGGCCGCATTCCGATCTGCGGCCTTTCCGGCCGTAGTATCAGTCAAATCCCACCATTGCCCCTTTTGGGATCACCACAACACCATCAGCCGATACATGGAAACGCTGACGGTCGAGCACCGGATCCTCACCAATAATGGTGTTCGGTGCTATTTTCACATCTTTATCGATGATAGCACGGCGAATACGACAACCCCGGCCTATATCGTTATTGCCCATCAAGACACTTTTTTCAATATAAGCATGGCTGTGCACTACGGTGTTATAACCCAAAATAGACTGATACACGATAGCACCACTGACAATACAGCCTGACGCCACCATGGAACTTATTGCCTGGCCCGTTCTGTTGGCTTCATCATGCACAAATTTAGCCGGAGGCATAGGAGGCGTATAACTGCGCAGTGGCCAGTATTTATTGTATAAATCCAAAGGCGGCTGCACAGAAATTAAATCCATATTAGCTTCATAATATGAATCCAAAGTTCCTACATCACGCCAGTAGCCTTTGGAATCTTCCTGCTCACCACGGATCACGTTTGTTGAGAAGTCATATACATAAACACTGCCTTGCGGATACATTTTCGGAATAATGTTATGGCCAAAATCGTGTTTCGAGTCTATTTGCGCTGCATCTTCGTTCAGCACCTCAACTAAGGTTTTAGCATCAAAAATATAATTACCCATAGACGCCAGCACATAATCGGGCCGGCCCGGAATAGTTTTTGGGTTCGATTTAGGTTTTTCTTCAAAACCGACCATTTTGCCCGAGCTGTCGACCTCAATAACACCAAACTCATGAGCCTGAGACACATGCACAGGAATAGCCGCAACAGTCAAGAGTGCGTGGTTCTGGCGATGGAAGTTCAGCATTTGCCGCACATCCATTTTGTAAATATGGTCACCACCGAAAACACAGACTTCTTCAGGGTCAAGGCCATGGATCAGATGGATATTCTGATAGACCGCATCTGCCGTGCCAAGATACCAGTGTTTACCTGTTTGCATCTGTGCCGGGATGGGATCAATAAATCTGTTGGTTAAGCCTGTCACTCGCCAGGCGCGGCTTAAATGCTTCATTAATGAATGCGATTTAAACTGGGTGATCACAAAAATCTGCAACAAATCCGAATTCACAAAGTTATTCAGTACAAAATCGATAATTCTGTAATTGCCACCAAAGGGCACAGCCGGTTTGGCTCTGACTCCAGTCAAAGGTGCCAGCCTGGTCCCTTCGCCCCCTGCTAAAATCATGGTAAGTACACCAGACATATAGATCTCCCTGTTATTAAAACCAACGATTTGAATTTTTTTTACTCTGTTGTGAAAGCAAAGCTGATACCACAACCAACATAACCCTGAAGAATTTTTGTTACTCCAATCGAATCAACGCTTCTGTGAAGTTTTAATTTAGGAACAACAGATGACGCAGGTATGACAAAGTTCCATTTTGGTGCAGAGCTCATAGCTCGCACCAAAGTAGAACAGAACTTTGATGCATACGAATGCAATCACGCCCTGAGTAATAGCGGGAATTGGGTAAGCTTAGCAAGTGAAAGTTAGAAAAATATATTTCAGCGACCGGATCAGAACTGGAAATAACAGAGCCAGAACAAGCCTCAATCCAAATGACTTCAGGTAGAGGCTTATTCTGGTAAGGATGGTTACAGACGAGCAGCTAACTCTGCGCCCTGACGAATGGCGCGTTTTGCATCCAGCTCAGCAGCTACATCAGCACCACCAATCAGGTGCACTTGCTGACCTGCAGCCAGTAACTGCTGGTGCAGACTGCGCTCGGGCTCCTGCCCGGCGCAGATAATGACGTTATCAACAGCCAGACACCGCTCCTTGCCATCGATACTGATCCACAGCCCTGCATCATCTACTTTGTTGTAGCTGACGCCAGACAACATCTCTACGCCCTTTTTCTTTAATGAACTGCGATGGATCCAGCCTGTGGTTTTACCTAAACCAGCACCAACCTTGCTGGTTTTACGCTGCAGCAAAAATACTTTTCGTGCTGAAGGTTCGATGGGCGCGTCAGCAAGCAAAGCCCCGCGGCTTTGATAGTCTTTATCTATGCCCCAGTCTTTTAACCAGGCTTCAGGCTGCAGAGTTAATGAATGTGGCTCTGTTAAATATTCAGACACATCAAAACCAATACCACCCGCTCCTATCACAGCCACATTCTGACCCACAGCCTTATGATGTTTCAGTACATCGAGATAACTCAGGACTTTCGGATGATCAAAACCCGGAATGTCTAACTGACGGGCTTTGATACCACTGGATAACACCACATGGTCATAACCACCAGCGACCAAACTTTCTGCCGTTTGCTCTGAATTCAACTGCACATTCACCTTGTTCACTTTAAGCATTTCGCCAAAATAACGCAGCGTCTGGTGAAACTCTTCTTTGCCAGGTATTTGTTTGGCGTAATTAAATTGCCCACCAATTTCACTACCACGGTCAAACAAAGTGACATCATGACCGCGGGACGCAGCATAAACACTAAAAGCTAAACCAGCAGGACCTGCTCCTACAACGGCGATTTTTTTCTTCGCCGCCGCGGTTTCAAAATTCAGCTCTGTTTCATAACAGGCTCGAGGGTTGACCAAACAACTGGCACGTTTTTTCTGGAATACATGATCCAGACAAGCCTGATTACAGGCGATACAGGTATTAATTAAATGCGCCTGGCCTGCTGCTGCTTTATTGACGAACTCAGCATCCGCCAGAAATGGACGCGCCATACACACCATATCAGCCTGGCCTGACTGAAGAATATGTTCAGCAACTTCCGGGTCGTTAATTCTGTTGGTGGCAATCACAGGAATACTGGCGTGTTTGCGCACTTGCTCTGTGACCCAGCTAAAAGCAGCACGGGGCACCATAGTACCAATGGTTGGAATTCGCGCTTCATGCCAGCCAATCCCCGTATTGAGCATAGTGGCGCCTGCTGCAGCTGCAGATGCTGCCAAAGCAATGACTTCATCGAAACTATTGCCGTCTTCGACTAAGTCGAGCATGGACAAACGGTAAATAATAATAAAGTCTTTACCACAGGCCTCGCGCACTGCTTTTAAGATCTCCAGCACAAAACGGCAACGGTTTTCAAAACTACCGCCCCATTGATCAGTACGCTGATTCGTACGGGAACAAAGGAACTGATTGAGCAAATAACCTTCAGAGCCCATAATTTCAACGCCGTCATAGCCAGCTTTTTTTGCCAGCTTGGCAGAATGAGCGAAGTCAGCAATGGTGCTGCGAATTTGGCTGTCAGATAAAGCTTTAGGTTTAAAGGGAGTGATAGGCGACTGCACAGCGCTTGGCGCCACACTAAATGGATGATAACCATAACGACCCGCATGCAGCAGCTGAATACAAATTTTGCCGCCATGCTGATGTACAGCTTCAGTCACTTTTTTATGCTTGCCAGCCTGCCACCACCAAGTAAGCTGGCTGCCAAAAGGCACCAGATTGCCGCGAAAATTCGGACTAATGCCACCGGTGATAATTAAACCAACCCCACCTTTTGCCCGTTCGGCATAAAAAGCGGCCAGTTTATCAAAGCCTTGTTTTTCTTCTTCCAGGCCAGTATGCATAGAGCCCATAATGACGCGGTTTTTTAATTGAGTGAAGCCCAAATCCAGTGGGGCTAATAAATGCGGATATGCCACAACAATCTCTCTGGTCGTACCTGTTGAATAGCAAGAATGTAGCCGTTTTGCTGCTTTATCGCAAGAACTACCCAAAGTAATTGACGCTGAAGCTTTGCATTACAGAGGTAAATAAACATTTACTTACAAATTCCACCCTGAGCTTTCCCTTTAAATTCGTTAGCATAGCCCTTTACTACTTTGCCGAAACTATAGGTACATCATATGTCTGAGAAAAAACCTGGGATCTTAAGACGCTTTTTTGGTGGCATTTGGCGGGCTATCAGTCTGGTTCGTCATATCACTTTTAATCTGATTTTTGCCGTTTTGTTTATCTTCATTCTGATTTCCATTTTCAGCAGCGACGATAAAGTAAAAATACCGGAAAGCGCAGCCTTGATCCTGAACTTATCCGGTGATCTGGTTGAAGAAAAACGTTATGTCGACCCTTTGGATCAAGTGCTTAATGAAAGCATGGGTTCGCAAGAGGATGAACCAGAGATTTTACTGACTGATTTGTTAAAGACCATTCAGGCAGCAAAAACTGATGAGCGTATTAAAGCTATAGTGCTGGATTTATCCTCTTTTGGTTCAGGTTCCATAGATAAGCTGACTATGGTAGGTAACGCATTACAAGACTTTAAAGCCGCTGGCAAAAAAGTACTGGCAACAGGCGACTACTACAGCCAAAACCAATATTTCCTGGCCTCTTACGCCGACAGCATTAACTTAAATCCTATGGGTACAGTGTTGCTGGAAGGTTTTGGTAGCTACCCTATGTACTACAAATCTGCATTAGAGAAATTAAAGGTCACCACTCATGTGTTTAAAGTGGGCACCTATAAATCTGCAGTGGAGCCTTTTACCCGCGATACCATGTCAGACGAAGCCAAAGAAGCCAACAAAGCATGGTTGGACGAATTATGGGCCAGCTACAAACAGCAAGTGGCTGAACGTCGTGGCTTTGCAGTTGATAACTTTGATGAAACTATCAGTGGTTTGTATCAGAAACTGCAGGCCGTTAACGGTGATATGACGCAGTATGCGCTGGATGCAAAGCTAGTTGACAGCATCAAAACCCGTGAAGAGTTCCGTCAGGACTTAATTGCACTGGTTGGCGAAAGCGAAAAACACAGCTTTAATCAAATTCAGTTTAAAGATTATCAGGCCCAGGTCTTGCCTCCGGTTCACTACGATAATCCACTGACCGAAAAAGTTGCTGTTGTTGTAGCTCGTGGCACTATTATCGATGGCTCAGCCAAAGCGGGCACTATAGGTGGTGACACCACAGCCGCTTTATTACGTCGTGCCCGTTTTGATGAAAAAGTGAAAGCTGTGGTACTGCGTATCGATAGCGGTGGCGGCAGTGCATTTGCATCGGAAGTGATAGGTCAGGAAATCAAGCTGTTAAAAGCTGCTGGTAAACCTGTGATTGCCTCAATGGGTGCAGTTGCAGCCTCTGGTGGTTACTGGATTGCGGCACCGGCTAATGAAATCTGGGCCTCTCCTACTACGATCACGGGCTCCATTGGCATCTTCGGTTTGTTCCACACGCTGGAAAATGCAATGCCGGTCTTAGGTCTGAACATTGACGGCGTAGGCACTTCAGAGCTGGCTGGTTTAAGTTCAGGTTTACCATTGTTTAAAGGCTTAACACCAGAAATGTCAGGTATTTTCCAACTGATGATCAATAAAGGCTATGACGATTTCATTGGCATGGTGTCTGAAAACCGTGGCATGAGCAAAGAAGCTGTAAATAAAGTAGCTCAGGGCCGCGTATGGACTGGCACTAAAGCACTGGAGTTTGGTTTAGTTGATAAGCTGGGCACTTTTGATGACGCTATTGCTGCTGCAGCTGAAAAAGCCGGCTTAAAGCAATACGATATTAAAGTGATGGAGCAGGAATTAACTCCTACTGAACAGCTGCTGCGTGATATGTTCGCCTCTAGCACAGTACAGGCGCTGTTACCTGATGCGAAAGAGTCGGTGTTTAGCCCACTACTAAAAAACATCGTGACGCAAATCAATCAGGACTTTAAAGTACTGGAACAGTTTAACGATCCAAAAGGTATTTACTCAGTTTGTATGAGTTGTACTGCGGTCAACTAAGTGTTGAAGTGAAGAAAGAGCCGCCTTGTGCGGCTTTTTTTATAGGTATGTGTTTAATAGCGCAGATCTGACAAAAAAATAAACCCGTATAAGCTTTCGCCGATACGGGTTCTGAGAATAATGGCGGAGGGGGAGAGATTCGAACTCTCGGAAGGCTATTAACCTTCGCCGGTTTTCAAGACCGGTGCATTAAACCACTCTGCCACCCCTCCGGCGCCGCGTATAATAATCAGATCGGCAGCGAAAGAAAAGCATTTTTTTAAACTTTAATAAAACAAGGTAAATGATTGAATTGTTTTACAAAGATAACTGCTGGCACTTTGGGAACTTCCCAAGTAAGATAAAGTCAGAAAAGTAACTATTCAATGGAGAGAACAGCAATGTCCTACAACCAACACACACACACTGGCCAGATAGGCCACAGTGTTGAAGTCAACAAAGTTCTACGCAATACCTATTTCCTATTGGCGATGACCTTAGCCTTCAGCGCTGTAACAGCTGGTATTGCCATGGCGATGAATTTTGGCTTTGGCATGGCCCTGGTATTAACACTGGTCGCTTTTGGTTTAATTTTTGTCGTACAGAAAAAAGCGGACAGCGCCAGTGGCATTTTTTGGGTATTCGCGTTAACAGGCTGTTTAGGTGCTTCTATCGGCCCTATGCTGAACCGCTTTGCTGCCACAGCCAATGGTCCTGAGCTGATTATGCAAGCGCTGGGCTTAACTGCAGTGGTGTTCTTTTCACTGTCTGCTTACGCCTTAAGTTCGCGTAAAGATTTCAGCTTTATGGGTAACTTCCTGTTTGTCGGTCTGATTGTCGTGATAGTCGCAGGTCTGGCAAATATTTTCTTCCAGATCCCTGCCCTGCATCTGGCGATTAACGCTGCTGTAGTGATGATTATGTCTGGTTTAATACTGTTTGATACCAGCCGTATTGTTAACGGCGGCGAAACTAACTATATCCGCGCTACAGTCGGCTTATACCTAAACATCTTCAACCTGTTCACTTCGTTATTGCAGTTACTGGGTATCATGGGCAGCGATGATTAATTAAGGCTTGAGATAAGCTGATGTTGCAGTAAAATGCCCCGCCAAATGCGGGGCTTTTTTATAGGCTATACATACTAGGGTAAAGGGTTATTTAGAATAATGAAGCGAAAGGTAAACAGATGACCAGTTTTGCCATTCTGATTGAAGGCCCTGTGTTACAAGGCCAGAGTTTTACCAGCGCCTTGCGGTTTATGCGGCAGGTGGTAGAGGCTGGCCATGCTGTAGATTCGGTATTTTTATACCGGGAAGCGGTATCCGCAGCTTCAGCACTGATTGATTTACCTTCAGATGAACCTAATCTTTCCGCCACATTACAGCAATTTTGTCAGGCGCATCAGATCCCTCTGCTATTTTGTATCACTGCAGCAGAGAAACGTGGTGTTTGCTCTAATGAGGTAAAGCCGGTTGATGGCTATATAGCTGCTGGATTAGCCGAATTTGCCATGCGTTTGACCAAGGTAGATAAACTGGTGCAATTTTCATGAAGATAGCCGTGTTAGTGACCAACTTGCCTTTCGATGGCATAGCAGCACGCGAAAGCCTGGATTTAATCTTTGCTTTAGCAGCAGTCGATCATCAGGTCAGCGTCATTTTTAGTGACGATGCTGTGTATCAACTGGTAAAAGCCGATGACAGCGCAGAACTGATGGTAAAAGACTTCAGACGTAGTTTTAAACTGTTTGAACTTTATGATATCGAAAATCTATATATCTGCGCTGAATCCTTAAGGCAACGTCAATTGCTAGCCAATGAGCTTGTGCTGGACGTGCAGCCACTCGATAGTGCTGAACTCGGCCAATTGCTTGACACGCAACACCATGTGATTAAGGCTTGAATATGAGACTTTTCACACTAAGCCACAACCAGCTCCCTGAGATATTGAGTCTTGTCAGTGCAGAAGATAAAGTTTTAATAAGGCAAGAGGCGGTGTATTTAATGACAACTGGTCAGCTAAACAGCCTGCCTTGTCCTGTGTATTGTTTGGCAGCAGATGCCGCTGCCCGTGGCATGACTATCTCCGAACCTTTTACCGTACTCAATGACAGCCAGTGGCTGGATTTAGTGCTACAAGCGAAGCAACAACTCTGATGAATGAACTGATTCTAAAAAACCAAAGCTACCCACTGGATAAACATGGTTACCTGGCCGATTTAACTTTGTGGACGCCGGAACTGGCAGACGAGTTTGCCCGCTTAGAGCAGATCACTATGACGGATGCCCATTGGGAAGTGGTGAATTTCGTCCGTGCTTTTTATCAGGAATACCAAACCTCTCCTGCGATACGTTTACTGGTGAAAAGCATGGGGGAAAAACTCGGTGCGGATAAAGGCAATAGCAAATATTTGTTTTTGTTATTTCCTGAAGGGCCAGCTAAACAGGCAACCCGTATTGCCGGTTTGCCCAAACCTGCGAAGTGCCTGTAAAACTGCTACTGTTTAAAAAAACAAAAGGCTGTTAATTCAGCCCTTTGTACATGTCAATTCCTGCATCAAAACTGGTAATCACCACGACCGCAATCACACCTATTAACACCAACCAATAAGTCCAGCGCAACATCGTCTTCACAGGATTCGGTCTTATTTTACGGACAACCACATGACGAGGTATAGGAGTCTTCTTTGAATTTTGTTGTTGTTCTTTTATTAATGACATCAGATTTACCACTTATGAAAGGAGCAGAAAAGCTGCTCCTTACCGAAATAACATAGGGTATAAATTAACAACGGATCTCCGTTTTGCCACCCATATAAGGCTGCAACACTGACGGGATCTGAATAGAACCATCAGCTTGTTGGTAATTCTCCAGAATAGCAACCAGCGTGCGACCTACGGCCAAACCTGAACCGTTTAAAGTATGCAACAGTTCAGGCTTTTTACCTTCGCCCGGACGGAAGCGTGCCTGCATACGACGGGCCTGGAAATCCCCCATATTTGAACAAGAAGAAATTTCACGGTAGGTATTTTGTGCCGGTAACCAAACTTCCAAATCATAGGTTTTAGTTGAACCAAAGCCCATATCCCCTGTACATAGCAACATAGTGCGGTACGGTAAACCTAATAACTGCAGTACTTTCTCTGCATGGCCTGTTAACTCTTCCAGCGCAGCAAATGACTGATCAGGATGTACCAACTGTACCATTTCAACTTTATCAAACTGGTGCTGACGAATTAGTCCACGGGTATCGCGGCCGTAAGAGCCAGCTTCGCTGCGGAAGCATGGCGTGTGAGCCGCATATTTTTGTGGCAATTCGGCCAATTCAAAAATGCAGTCGCGAGCCAGATTCGTAACAGGCACTTCAGCCGTTGGGATCAGCGACATACCCACGCCTTCTTCTGTCGCAGGTTTGGTATGGAATAAATCCGCACCAAACTTTGGCAACTGGCCAGTACCATACAACGAAGCAGCATTCACCAGATAAGGCACGTACAATTCGGTGTAGCCATGCTGCTCTGTGTGCAAGTCCAGCATAAATTGGGCTAAAGCACGGTGCAGACGGGCCATTTGACCACGCATCACTACAAAACGTGAACCGGCAATTTTTACCGCGTTTTCAAAATCCAGACCTTTGTCCAGTGCTTCGCCTAAAGCCACATGATCTTTCACTTCAAAGTCAAACGACTTAGGCTCGCCCCACTGCCGCACCATTACATTGCCAGTCTCGTCTTTACCAGTTGGCACAGATTCATGAGGTAAGTTTGGAATAGCACTGACAATAGCGTCCCACTGAGCTAATACAGCGTCTAGCTTTTGTTTGGCTTCTTCAAGCTCTGCACCTAACCCATCCACTTCAGCCAGCAATGGGGCGATGTCTTCACCACGGGCTTTGGCCTGACCTATAGCTTTGGATTTGGTATTACGTGAATTCTGTAGATCCTGAGTTGCCATTTGCAACTCACGACGCTGCTCTTCAAGCTGCTGCAGAGTATCCACATCCAGCTGAAAACCACGGTCTGCCAAACGTTGGGCAGTTTGAGCTAATTCGGCTCTTAAAAATTTTGCATCTAACATAGTGACTACTTCATTGAGCCCAGCTTTAAACCCAGCCAGGCGAGTGTTAAACAAATCAGCACGTTCAGTACAACATTCAGGCCGGCTTTCACCAAATCGCCTTGTTGCAGCAGTAAAACAGTGTCGAGTGAAAAAGTCGAAAAGGTAGTAAAGGCACCTAAAAAACCTACGCCGATCAGAGTCTTCCACGGGTTGACCGTCAGATGTTCGGCTAAAAACAGGCCATAAAGCAGACCTAATACAAAAGACCCGAGAATATTAACCAGCAAAGTGGCAAAAGGGAATGATTTACCACAAAGATGCAGGATAAATTCGCCTAAACCGAAACGGCAGCAGGCTCCTAAAGCACCACCAATAGCTACAGCCAGATATGCATGCATTAGTACTGTCCTTTGGCTTGCAGGTCCAGCATAGCTAAATAAGCCATTTTGTCCTGCAGTTGTTTCTCTAAGCCGCGATCTGACGGCTGATAAAACTTCATTCCTGCCATTTCAGTTGGTAAATACGCCTCACCAGCGGCATAAGCACCAGGTTCGTTATGTGCATAGCGATAGGCCTTGCCAAAACCTTGTTGTTTGGCAAGCGCAGTTGGTGCATTACGCAAATGATCCGGCACCTCATAAGATGGGTGTTGCTGCACATACTGGCGCATCTGATTAAAGGCGCTGTACACCGCATTGGATTTTGGTGCCAGGGCCATATAGACGGCAGCCTGAGCTATAGCGCGCTCCCCTTCAGCAGGGCCCACACGGGCAAAGGTATCCCACGCATCCAAGCCTATAGTTAAAGCACGTGGGTCGGCATTGCCTATATCTTCACTGGCAATAGCCAGTAGCCTGCGCGCTACATACAAAGGGTCGCCACCGCCTTCTAAAATGCGGCAATACCAATACAAAGCAGCATCTGGGTTGGAGCCACGCACCGATTTATGAAAAGCAGAAATTAAGTCGTAAAAAATATCGCCCTGCTGATCAAAACCCGGCAATTGCCTGGGTACTAACTGCCGAAATAAGTCAGCGGTTAGTTCAGTCACTGCAGCGCCCTGTTGCGCTGTTTCTACGGCTTGCTCAAACAGGTTTAATAAACGTCTGGCATCGCCATCCGCCAGTTGCAGCAATAAGGATTGCGCCTCAGGGTTTATCTGTACCACTTGTCCCTGTTGGTGGTAATGCGCCACAGCTCGTTCTATGACTAAAGCCAGATCCTCTGCCGTCAGCTTTTTTAAAATGCAGACACGGGCGCGGGATAACATAGCGTTATTGAGTGCAAAAGCAGGGTTTTCAGTAGTAGCCCCAATAAAAATTATGGTGCCGTCTTCAATATGGGGTAAAAACGCATCTTGCTGGGCTTTGTTAAAACGGTGCACTTCATCGACAAATAACAAGGTGCGTTGATTTTGCGCTAAACGTTGTTTGGCAGCCTGAATTTCTTCGCGTATTTCTTTAACGCCAGCAGTCACAGCAGATAAACGGGCAATAGCGGCTTTGGCATAAATGGCGATCAACTCTGCCAAGGTAGTTTTGCCTGTGCCTGGAGGGCCCCATAAAATTAAAGAGGAGATACGCCCTGCTTCTATCGCTTTACGTAGCGGTGTGCCTGAACCCAGCACTTGCTGCTGTCCAACATAGTCCGATAGCTTTGTTGGCCTCAGCAGCGCTGCCAGAGGCCTGATATCGTCGTGAAATTCAAAGCCGAGGTTATTCACTTGACGCGTTGATCATCGACTTCAGCTGTCGCAGGAATGGCAAACTGAAACAGCTCTGAGGCCAGCGGTGTGTTGTATTGCACCAGATTAAAATCAAAAGTGCTGTTCTGACCATTGCTGTCAGTGACGATCATTTTTGATAAGGCTAAACCAGCAAATTTCAGACTGAGCTTTTTCACCGCATTGCTTGGGTCTTTCGGTGTGATATCAAACTGATCATCAGCACCAGTCACGTTGTACTGAGCCCATAATTTAGGGTCATGCGACGTCAGCAGCACAAAAGGAGTTTTCTGTACTTGTTCTTTCGCGTCATAAATACTGACCTGATCCAACAATTCAGCATAAAACCACAAGGTTTTACCATCACCAATAAACAGGTTTGGCTCTGGCGTCTGGGTTTCAAAACGGAATAAAGATGGCTGTTTTAGCGACAACATACCTTCGCCCTGCTGGATCAGCTTATTGCTGGCATCAACGACAGTTTGATCAAAACTGGCCTGAAAGCTGGTTAAACGTGCTAATTTTTTCTGTAAATCATTAGCTTGATCTGCGACAGCCATAAAGCTAGGCAGCATCAGAGACAACATCAGAGCAACAGCTTTTTTCGCAAGGTTTTTGTTCATATAGACCTTAGTTAAAATACTTTAGGAGGAGGAGGCGCTAATACTTCACGGTTACCGTTGTGGCCTGCACCACTGACAATACCGCTCATTTCCATCTGTTCCACTAAACGGGCGGCGCGATTATAGCCAATACGGAAGCGTCTTTGTACACCTGACACCGAAGCTTTACGGCTTTCAGTAACAAAGGCCACGGCCTGATCAAAAAGTGGATCCGACTCGCCTTCGTCATTTTCCATACTTTCGCCCGGTAGTAAGCTATCTTCCGACGGCTCACCATTTAAAATTTCTGAAATGTAATTCGGTTTGCCACGGCGTTTCCAGTCCGACACCACCGCATGTACTTCATGGTCGTCGACAAAAGCACCATGCACACGAGTGGGTACACCTGAGCCTGGCGGCAGATACAACATATCGCCCTGACCTAACAAACTTTCAGCGCCCTGCTGGTCCAAAATGGTTCTGGAGTCAATTTTCGACGATACCTGAAACGCCATACGGGTTGGAATATTGGCTTTAATCAAACCGGTAATCACATCCACTGACGGACGTTGAGTCGCTAAAATCAGGTGGATACCAGCAGCACGGGCTTTTTGCGCAATACGGGCAATCAGCTCTTCTACTTTTTTACCGACAATCATCATCATGTCGGCGAATTCGTCGATCACGACAACGATAGAAGGCAACTTTTCCAGCTCTGGTGGCATCGTCATCATATTATCGCTTGGCTTCCAGATCGGGTCACGAATTGGCGTACCAGCTGCTATGGCATCCTGAATTTTTTGGTTATAACCTTTTAAGTTACGCACACCAAGGGCCGACATTAGCTTATAACGCCGTTCCATTTCACCAACACACCAGCGCAGGCCATTGGCCGCCTCTTTCATGTCTGTGACTACTTCGGTCAGCAAATGCGGAATGCCTTCATAGACCGATAATTCCAGCATCTTCGGGTCAATCATTAAAAAACGTACATCTTCAGGCGTAGATTTATACAACAAACTACAAATCATCACGTTCACGCCGACTGACTTTCCAGAGCCCGTAGTACCAGCGACCAGCAAGTGTGGCATCCGGCCTAAGTCTGCAACTACTGATTTACCGGCAATGTCTTTTCCCAACACCATAGTTAATGGCGATTTGGACTGCAAAAACACTTCGTCGCCTATGACTTCAGATAAGCGCACTATTTCGCGGAATTGGTTTGGCAGCTCCAGACCAATATAAGATTTACCAGGAATAACCTCTACCACCCGCACGCTAATGGCAGACAATGAGCGAGCTAAATCTTTGGATAAGCCAGTAATTTTACTGACTTTGACACCTGGGGCTAAATCAAGCTCAAAGCGGGTGACGACAGGACCCGGCAACACCGCAACTACTTTAGCTTCCACACCAAAATCAAGCAGCTTGGTTTCGACCAAACGAGAAACGCGCTCTAAGTCAGCTGGGTCTATCGGGTTTGTTGCTTTGTCTGGTCTGTCCAATAAAGCTAAGGAAGGCAAATCATCCGGGCTGAACGAGGCTGCAACAGGTGTATCGTCTTCTTCCTCTTCGGCAATCACCACAGGAGCGACAACAGTCTGGCGTTCCACTTCGGCAAAACTTTGTTCCAGATGCTGTAACTGCTCAGGGTAGTAGGCATCATCCACCGCAGAAAAACTTAAATCATCGTCTGCCAGAGTATCAACGCTGACAAAAGCCACAGCTTCTGTTTTTTCGTCCAAAGGCGCAAAAGGCAAAGGTTCAACCCGCTCGCCAGGGAAATAGGCACGGCTTGGCTGGCTTTGCACTTCCTCAATGTCAGGTAAAGGGATTTGTTCTTCTTCAGGCGCAATAAACGCAGCTTGCACCGCTTCATCGCGTACCGTACTTAAACGAATCACTTCTGGCGCAACCGCAGCTTCGGTAAAAGAAAGGTCGACTATTTGTTTAGGCGCCAGATCGGCGTCCATTTCCGGTTCACGGCGCTGAGCAGTCACAGTGGACTCGGTCTGGAAAGACAAAGGCGATGCGGCTTTCGTTGCTGAACGTTGTGCCAGGTAATGGCCTAAACGGGTTGGAGCCTGATACAAGCCAATCAAGGCTCGCATAGTTAAAGCCCCCAGCTCATCCGCTACTGTGACCCAGGAAATACCTGTCGCCAGCGTTAGGCCTGTAGATAAACCACAAAGCAGCAATAAAATGGTACCGATAAAATTAAAGTTTGGCATCAGCATAGAGGACACCACATCGCCCACTACACCACCGGAAGAAAAATAGAAAATGTCGTTAAAGTTAATACTGCTGATCGCACTGGCACATAGAAAAGTTAACACCAAACCTATCAGTCGCAACCCCAAAATAAGGTAATCCATCTCCATTAATGCTTTAGCGCGGCGGGTTAACAAATAGCCGGCAAAAGCCACCAATGGCGGCACTAAATAAGCAATCCAGCCAAAAGTAAATAACAGAATATCGGCAATCCAGGCGCCTTTTGGCCCTGCATAGTTATGAACCGCAGTTTGATAACCTGCCTGAGACCAGCTTGGATCAGCCGGGTCGAATGACATTAAAGCCAATAACATAAAGGCTGCAAAACCAAAGCTGAGGATCAACCCCACTTCAGATATGCGCTGCATTCCGTTTAAAGAAAACAATAATTTGGCTCGTAACCTTCTGGCTTCACTCAACACAACAAGATCCCATTTATTCTAAGAATTCTACCTACTTAAGATACCAGAGAGACAACTCTGATGCACCCCTTTATAGCCGTATAACCTGAAGCTACAGCCCTACTGAGCATAACTTCGGCGACTAAAGCTATATAAGCTATTTAGCCTGAATGATAGCTGTACAACACATTGCTTTGGCATCACAAATAGCATTGCCATTAATTGACCGCTACAAAAGTGGTTTGTTTCACTTCTTCCATCACAACATAAGTACGGCTCTCGCGTACACTGGGTAAACGTAATAAGGTTTCACCTAACAGCTCACGATAAGCCGCCATATTGGCCACCCGGGTTTTTAATAAAAAGTCGAAACTGCCAGATACTAAATGACATTCCTGTATTTCATGCAGCTTCTGCACGGCTTTACTGAATTCATCAAAATCTTCCGGCGAGGTTTTACTTAAGGTAATTTCCACAAAAACCAGTAACGCGGAACCTACTTTATTCGGGTCCACCTGAGCTGTGTAGCCTAATATATAGCCTTCAGCCTCCAGTTTTCTCACCCGCTCAAGACAAGGCGTTGCGCTGAGCCCTACCCTTTTTGCCAATTCGACATTAGCAATACGACCGTCGTGTTGTAATTCAGTCAGAATTTTTCGGTCTATCCGGTCTAGTTTTTTTACACTTTTACTGGTTTCGTACATAGCAGATAAAAATTTCACTTTTGAGTTTATAGCGGGATTTATAACTGCGAATCATCCAAAAAACAACAGGTAAAACTACAAATCAGTAACTATACTAGGCAAAAATTTTACTCAACCCTACACAGGCGGAATATCATGATTATTGGCGTACCTAAAGAGATTAAAAACCACGAATACCGCGTCGGTATGACCCCTGCCAGCGTGCGTGAGCTGACTGCTCTTGGCCACACTGTTTTTGTTGAACACAATGCAGGTAGCGGCATTGGTTTTGGTGACGATGCCTATCAGGCTGCTGGTGCAACAGTATTAACTACTGCTGCTGAAGTTTTCGCTAAAGCAGAAATGATTGTAAAAGTAAAAGAGCCTCAGGCTGTTGAGCGCGCTATGCTGCGTGAAGGTCAAATCCTGTTCACTTACCTGCACTTAGCACCGGATCTGCCACAGACTGAAGACTTGATCAAATCAAAAGCTATTTGTATCGCCTACGAAACAGTGACAGACAACCGTGGTGGCTTGCCTTTATTAGCCCCTATGTCTGAAGTGGCTGGCCGTATGTCTATCCAGGCTGGTGCCCGTGCTTTAGAGAAATCATGTGCCGGTCGCGGTATGTTATTAGGTGGCGTACCAGGTGTTGAACCTGCCAAAGTTGTGATTATCGGTGGTGGTATGGTTGGTACCAACGCAGCTCAGATGGCTGTGGGTATGGGCGCTGACGTAGTAGTTCTGGATCGCAGCGTAGACGTATTACGTCGTATCGATGCTCAGTTCAACGGCGCAGTGAAAACTGTATACAGCACTGTTGATGCACTGGAAAAACATGTGTTGTCTGCTGACTTAGTCATTGGTGGCGTGTTAATTCCAGGTGCTGCTGCTCCTAAGCTGGTTACAGCCGATCATATCAAGCGTATGAAGCCAGGTTCAGCCATTGTTGACGTAGCGATCGATCAGGGCGGTTGTGTCGAGACTTCTAAAGCTACAACTCACGCTGAACCAACTTATATTGTGGATGACGTAGTGCATTACTGTGTGGCCAACATGCCAGGCGCAGTGCCACTGACTTCTACTTTTGCTCTGAACAACGCTACCCTGCCGTTTATCATCCGTTTAGCCAACAAAGGCTACAAACAGGCACTGCTGGACGACGCGCACCTGTTAAACGGCTTAAACGTGATCAATGGTCATGTGGTGAACAAACACGTAGCAGACGCGTTAAACCTGCCATTTGTTGAACCTAAGCAAGTATTAGCTGCAGTTTAATTTATACAATACCCCTTGATCAGGGCGGCATTAGCCGCCCTTTTTATTTGCTTCAATTTCCGTTAGTCTTTCTGCATGATTCTCAAAGGTTTATTACCATGAACTACCTGTTATCCGCTGTTTTTGCTTTAAGTTTTTCTGTGGCCGCTGTAGAAGAAATCCAGTTTGAAAAAGAATGGATCAAAGTCGGCCATCTTGAATTAGAAGTAGAACTGGCCTTAACCTCAGAGCAACGCGCCCGTGGTCTGATGTACCGCGATAAAGTAGAAAATGGCATGTTATTTATTTACGATGAAGAACGGATATTGTCGTTCTGGATGCGTAATACCAAAGTGCCGCTGGATATCGCTTATATCAGAGCAGACTGGACTATAGAACCTGTGCAGTTCTTGTACCCTTATGATGAAAAAGGTAAAAAATCTCAAGGCCCTGCCATAGGTGCTTTGGAAATGCCTCAAGGTTGGTTTAAAGCTCAGGGGTTAGCGGCTGGCACTAAGATTATTCGCTGTGGTAAGAAGTGTGAGTAAAAATAGCCCATCTCTGCTGCATTGAAATTGCAGTTAAAAGACCAGTTAAATACCCGTAATCGCAAGATCCAAAGCCGCTACTATCCGCTCTCTGAAATGCGCTAAAGTGCCGACGGGATTCTTCAGGTGTTTCACTGGTATCGATGCAATCTGTGGCGTAAGAAGCAGGAACTGTTCTCCCTCGAAACTTATATGTGGTGTAAGCCCCTTCATTGATTCGCCACCAAAAGCTGATGTCCTGCCTAAAGGAATAACGATACGAGTAACAAGGTCAGTAAGCACAGCACTTTGAATATCAACCAGATAGGGATAATGGGCTTTGCTGTGACTACTTGGATTAGCGTACACATCAAACTGAGCCATCAAAAACTCCTGAATTCGTCACCAAAACAGCCATGCTGTTCAACAAATTCGTTATAGCTTTTAATAGCTGCACGGTTTTCTTCAACCCACTGAGTGGCCTCGTATTTAGCCAGTTCCTCTTTCAGTGCTCGCTCCAGGGTAGCGGAGAGATTGATGTTCAATGCCCGTGTTTTAAGCAAAAGATCACTATTGATTGAAAGATTCGCGGCTTTTTTGGGTGCCGTTACATCATAAAGATCGGTCATACAAGCTTCCACACTAGTATCTATACTATAAAAATAGCATATGCGCATTAATATACGCAGGCAAGTGTTTTGGCAGATGCAGATTTCGCTGAATTGACAAATCATTTAACGAAACGCCCATCTTCTGGTCTATGTCGATTGCTACTTTCATCACGAGGTAGCATATCTACATCAGGCAGAGCTATAACAGGAAAAAATCTGCTTGAGAGGATTAAGCCCTCTGCTGATGAGTAAAGGAAATGCTTCGGGTAGTGGACGGATAAAACCGTTCCCGCAGTTTCATAAAGGGGGTTTCTACTAAAAAGTACAATGCCCAGCCACAAAAAATACTCACAGCCATAATAATGGTTACCCCCAAACCACCATGAATATCAATGCCATAGTCTGTCAGTGGCGCTTTCAGAACTTGAAATAAGGGTTTGTGGATCAAATAAATCGCATAGGACCACAATGCAATGTATGTGGCACCGGGAATTCGTATGCGATTCAGCCAACAATCAGGGCTCAGCGCTGCGAGTACAAGAATAGCAAAGCTGATTGCCAGAAATGAATAACCAAAGGTCACCACCTGAAATGTGCGGCCGAAGCCTCTGATGTACTCATAGTTCTGAAATACATAAAACATCAATCCCACACTGGCCAGCCCGGCGAGCAAGAGCAGATTACCTCTGCGTAATAATGCTGCATAAACAGTAGGATGAAAGTTTTTCAATAAAGCAATGGCCACACCAGGCAGTAATTCATCAAAGCGGGTAAAGCTCGAGTAATAAATATGTTCCATAAAGGATCGAGCGGAAATGTTCTCTTCGCCATGTGCATACCAATTAAATCCACGCAGAAACATAGCCAGCATCATAGCGCCAACAATAGTTGTCCAGGCAAGGCCAATAGAACGTCGGCTGTACGCGATGAGTAATGCAATAACGGGAAAGATTAAATAAAACTGTTCTTCAATACACAGCGACCAGGAGTGAGTAAAAGTTTCTCCCGGACCTAATCCAAAATTTTGGCTAAAAGTTAAAAATGACCAGAGCGGCGCAGTCGCAGTGCCGCCGAGAGCCACTGGAAAAATGAAATAAAGCGCGAGCACGAAATAATAATTCGGCAGAGTGCGCAGAAAACGGCGAATGTAAAACAGCTTGAGTGAAAAGTCCTGCCCTTTAGAAAAGGCCGACAGGACCTGGTTACCAATCAAATAGCCACTCAATACAAAAAACAGATCAACCCCTGTCCAGCCCACTGAACTGATAAAGCCAAACAGATTTTCAGGGCTGACAACGACCTTGTAGTGATAAATCAACACTATGATAATAGCGATGGCACGCAACGTGTCCAAGCCATCCAGCCGAGCTTTATCAGAAACAGAACTATCCATGTTACTGCTTATCCTTTCAGTGGATGATATGTGAAAAGGCGAATACTCAGAGATTAAAAGGTTCCTGATCGTCCCGCAGCAGCAGAATTTCACTAAAGCCCATTTTTACAAAGGCGTTTTTGCGATAGTCTTTGAGTGCACCAGTGCCTTTAGCGGTCATAGCCACTTGCTGCTCCATCTTGCGAAACGCAGTTAAATCTATGCCTTCGGCTGCGGCTACAGCTTCGAAGCTATCGGCGTATTTGTCGTAACTGAATGGGATCTTTTTCCACTCACCTTTGTATTTATAACTGATATGCCGTGCCATCTTCCAGCTCCTTATGTTGCGCAGCCAGCTGTTCTTGCTGGGCTAAAGTCTGCTGTTGTTTCAGTGCCGGTGCGGCATACATTTGCTGTACATAAGGACGTAGTTCTTCAGGCAAAGATACCATTTTAGTTTGATACCACAGGCTTTCTTCGCCGGGGTTCAGCTCAACATCCATTGTTGCCGCTAGATAATTCACCGGATACAAACGGTAACCAGCCCAGATTTGACGGTCTATTTCAGCAGCTAAGGCTGCAGGATCCTGACAACACCCCTGAATAGCTTCGCCAAAATGCACATGCACCCGACCTTTTTGGCCCACTATGCCCTGCACTATGCTTTGAATATCTTCCATCTCTGACTTTTTGTATTCGCCTGTGCTGGCCAGTTGATGCAGCTCGTTTGCTTTGGCCTGATCCAGCGGGTCAAATTCATAAGATAAACACACAGGCACAATATTTAACGACTGCATATAAGTCGCAAAATCCAGACCACGTTTTTTACCTTCAATAAAAAACATTTTTAAAATGGCTTCGTCGGTTTGATCCAAACCATCTTTAGCACGGCCTTCTTTTTGCGCTATCCAGATGGAATGGCCGGTTTCCAGCGAGTCTTTGATATAAGCCGACAAATGGCTCAACGCCTTGAGCATTTCGCGTGGTGCTTTGATAGAACGCTTCACAATAAAGCTTTTATTCAGTTTCATCAGCTCAGTTGCGCATGGCATTTTCAGTAAGTTATCGCCAATGGCAATACGTACTGTATCCATGCCCTTTTGATGTAAGCACCAGTTCAGCAGCGCCGGATCCATAGCAATATCTCTATGGTTCGAGATAAACAAATAGGACTGCTTTGGGTCCAGATGCTCAAGGCCACTGACGCTGACACCTGCCGAGCTTTTCTGCAGGCTTTGTTGTAAAAAGTCAGCCACCATATGCTGCACGTCAGACACAGTGCGCAAGCCTTTGGCTTTACGCGCCAATAACCAACGTAATACAGGAGTAAACAGATAACGGACAGTTTTAGGCCAACTGGCCAGACGGTAATTTAAAATAGCATGCAAAAAATCGGCGTCGTCCAATAAACGACTAATCGCTTCTGGTACTTCATGGTCAAAATAAGGGCGAATATCCTTGAAAGGATCCGTTTGATTTGGCACAGCTTTTAAACCCCAGGTTGAAAATGTTCCCTATTCTACCTGTTGCAAGACGGATCACCAGACTAATCTGGACCGATCACTTGACGGTTGTTGAATTATTGAGCGCTTTTCTTTAAATCAGGCAGTCAGGGCATAAAGCGGAGCAAATTGCACCGGCATCAGGCGGTTTTGTTGCACCCGCACCAACTGACCAGCCGATAATTGCTTACCATTTAATAGCTCCATAGGCTCCAGCAGCAAGCAATCCACCATAGGGTCAGCTTTGGCCACCAGCACCACTTTAGCGCGACTTACACCTTCAAGTTTGGCGATACTCATTAAGTCGGTGCGGCATTCGATACTGGAGAAGTTAAACAAATGGCTTTTTTGTACAGGAGCTTTGACAAAACTTAAAGCCGCAACAGCCTGAGCTGCAACTGCCAGTAAGTCGCTATCCGGTAACATACCTTCCAATGCTTCGGCAAAATCCATTAACAGCTGGGCTTGCTCCATACATAAGCTTTGTTGTTCTGGTTTAACGGTTAGCTCTTTGGCACTGAAGGCCGTTTGAATATGCTGGCTTTTTGATAACTGCAACACCAAACGGTCTTGCGTTTCACAATACTGCCAGCACCAGTCAGGGCAGAAAGACAACATACTTAATCCTTATGTATTCAAGATGTTGCCTTTCTACACCTGTTTTTAAGTCCTGTTAAAGATTATTTTGGACTAAGTATCAGGGATCCAAAATTGATCAGCATATGAGTTATTTCAGGCTCTCGACGATCTCTTTGATCAAGCTTGGGCCTTTATAAATGAAGTTAGAATACACCTGCACCAGGTTAGCACCAGCGTCCATTTTTTCCTGTGCTGCTTTGGCTGAATCTATGCCACCTACCCCAATAATTGGCATTTGTGGGCCTAAAGCTGTGCGGAACTGACGGATAATTTGTGTGCTCTTTTGCTGCACAGGCAAACCACTTAATCCACCTATTTCATTGCCATATTTCAGGTGTTGCACCGCACTTTTATCTAGTGTGGTGTTGGTAGCAATCACACCATCCATTTTGCTGCGAAGCAAAGTCTCAGCCACTTGCTGTACAGCGACTTCATCCATATCAGGCGCAATTTTTACAAAAACCGGCACGTACTTATCTTGTTGAGCTTGAAGATCCAGCTGCTCGTTTTTCACCGCCTGCAGCAAATCAAATAACGCATCACCAAATTGCAGATCCCGCAAACCCGGTGTATTAGGTGAAGAAATATTCACTGTAATGTAGCTGGCGTGAGCATAGACCTTGCGCATACATTCGATATAGTCGTCTTTGCCCTGCTCGTTTGGTGTGTCTTTGTTTTTGCCGATATTAATGCCGAGCACACCTTTGTAGCTCGACTTTTTTACATTCTCAACCAGATAATCCACACCTTTGTTATTAAATCCCATGCGGTTAATAATGGCGTTCGCTTCAGGTAAACGGAACAAACGTGGTTTGTCGTTCCCCGCCTGAGGACGTGGTGTCACAGTGCCTACTTCAATAAAACCAAAACCCATCTGGCCAAAAGCGTCGATGCAATCGGCATTCTTATCCAAACCCGCAGCTAAACCCACAGGATTATCAAAATGAATACCAGCTACTGTCACAGGTTTCTTTGGTAAATCCTGACGCCACAGCAAGGATGCCGGGGTATTTTTTAAATGCTTTAAGCTGCCAAGGGCCAGGTGATGTGAAAACTCAGCATCTGTACAAAACATTAAAGAACGCGCCAGTGAATAGAACATAACAACCTGCTTTTGTCAGTAAAGGGGATAGGTAAAATCTTAGTGTGCTTTAAAAAGCACCGGCTCTAAAAAGAGCCGGTGTATTCTAGCTGGAAGCTGAATTATTTCACAGGGTCACAGTGATGGCTGAGTAACATCAGTTCACGCAAAGCCACCGAGAACTTGGCAAATTCGTGGCTCTTGGTGGTTTTGAACTCGGCCAGCATTTGACGCCAGCGCGCCAGTACTGGTTCATGTTCTGTGATCCAGCTGCCGATCACAGCTTCTGCATCACAAGCACCACCACAACCACGAACGACTACAGCAGACAGCGCACGTTGTTGCCAGTCCAGCTCTTCGCGGTACGAAGCTCGAGCCAGAGCCTGCCAATGGTTAGCTACTGGTTGCTGGGTAATTTGCTCCAGGAACCAGTGCAGATCTAAACGATCGCCCAGTTTGAAGTAAATTTCTGCAGTCAGCAGCAGGCCATTTTTCTCTGCATCTGCCACCTGGGCAATATCCATCACAGAGAAACAGGTGCTTAGCTGAGCTAAATAACGGGCTACGTCAGCAGGTACCGCTTGTTCAATAAAGGCTTGCTCGTTAGCTGCCAATTGTTCAGCTTCGGCCGGTGCCAGTAATTTTTGCAGGTTATTGCTGATTTCAACAAAAGCTGGTTTGAAGAAATCAATAGTCTGCTGAATATCCAGCGCCTTGTTACGGTGACGTAAGAACCAACGGGTCGTACGGCGCATAGTACGGCGCAACTGGTGGAATAATTTGATCTGCAGTGCTGCAGGGATCACGTTGTCCAATTCTTCAAGCTTGTTCCATACCGCTTCCACGTCAAACAAGTCACGCGCTATGGTGTAGCACACTGCAACTTCAGCAATAGAAGAACCTGTTTCTTCCATCATACGCTGAGCAAAGTTAGCACCCATGTCGTTGACAATCAGGTTAGCCAGTTTGGTGGCGATGATCTCAGCTTTTAACGGGTGAGTTTCCATCTCTTTGGCAAAACTTTGCTGCAGCACTTTCGGGAATGCAGTAAACAGATGACGTTTGAAGTAACTGTTTTCATAAATTTCCGGCAGCACCAGCCACTCTTTCATGACCATTTTGCCGTAAGCGGTCAGAATGGCCAGCTCAGGACGGGTTAAACCCTGACCTTTGGCAGTGCGTTCAGCCAAAGCGTCGTCTGAAGGTAAAAACTCCAGTTCACGGTTTAACTTGCCGTCTTTCTCCAGAGAATGGATAAAGCGCGTGTATTCTTTCATCTGCTCAGCGCCCAGCACTGAAGACACAGAAATACTCTGGGTTTGACGGTAACAGTCGTTAATCACGATATCGGCCACATCAGTGGTCATCGCCGCTAACAGCTCGTTGCGTTGCTTCAGCGTCATATCACCACTGGCTACCAGAGCGTTTAACAGGATTTTGATGTTTACTTCGTTATCTGAACAGTCTACGCCGCCGACGTTATCGATAAAGTCCGTGTTAATGCGGCCACCGTTGTTCGCGTATTCAATACGGCCACGTTGAGTAGTACCTAAGTTACCACCCTCGCCTATCACTTTGGCTTTCACTTCTTTACCGTTAACGCGAACCGCCTCAGAACCACGGTCACCGACTTCAGCATGAGTTTCGTCCGTCGCTTTAACGTAAGTACCGATACCACCGTTCCAAATCAGATCCACGTCCATCATCAATGCGGCGCGAATAAATTCGTTTGGTGTCAGGCTGACGGCTGTCGTGCCTAACATCTGCTGAATTTGTGGTGTCAGCTTGATGGACTTGGCGCTGCGCATAAACAAACCACCACCTTCAGAGATCAGTGACTTATCAAAGTCATCCCAGGTCGAGGTGGGTAAGTTAAACATACGCTCACGTTCAACAAAAGTTTTTGCTGCATCAGGATTTGGGTCAACAAAAATGTGCATATGGTTAAATGCCACTTGCAGACGGATATGTTTGGATAACAGCATGCCGTTACCAAAGACGTCACCGGCCATATCACCTATACCGACACAAGTGAAATCTGTGGTCTGGCAGTCGATGCCTACTTCGCGGAAGTGACGTTTCACCGACTCCCAACCACCACGGGCTGTAATACCCATACCTTTGTGGTCGTAACCGTTTGAACCACCTGATGCAAAGGCATCACCTAACCAGTGATTGTATTCAGCAGAAATAGCGTTGGCTATATCAGAGAATGTCGCTGTGCCTTTATCAGCTGCGACTACTAAATACGGGTCATCTTCGTCTAAACGCACCACAGATTTTGGCGGAACAATCTGTCCCTGCACTATGTTATCGGTAATATCCAACAGACCACGGATAAAGGTGCGGTAACATTCTTTACCTTCGTTTAAGAAGGCTTCACGGCCACCGGTTTCTGGTAACTTTTTACAAACAAAACCACCTTTGGCACCTACTGGTACTATCACGGTGTTTTTTACTTGCTGAGCTTTGACCAGACCTAAGACTTCAGTACGGAAGTCTTCACGACGGTCGGACCAACGCAGACCACCACGGGCCACTTTACCGCCGCGTAAATGCACACCTTCCACACGTGGTGAGTAGACAAAAATCTCAAAAGCAGGTACTGGTAAAGGCATATCAGGCACTAAAGAGGATTTCACCTTAAAGGAGATATAGCTCTTCTGCTGGCCCTGCGGGTTTGGCTGGAAGTAGTTAGTACGTAAAGTAGCTGACATCATAGCCACAAAACGACGGATAATACGGTCATCATCCAGGTTGACTACGCTATCCAGTTGCTCGTTTAACTGCTTCTCAATGGCTTCAATAGCTGCTGTATCACCAGTGTTTTGTGGATCAAACTTGGTGTTAAACAGTTGCACTAACAAATGCGCCAGTTTTGGATAACGGGCAAAAGCGTTTTCGACGTAAGACTGGCTGAAGGTACCGCCAATCTGACGTTTGTATTTAGCATAAGCACGTAACAACGAGGCTTCACGGCCTGTTAGACCTGCGCCTAAGATCAGTCGGTTAAAGCCGTCATCTTCCAGTTCGCCTTTCCATACTTTGGCAAACGAATCCTGGAAAGACAGCTGAGCTTGTTCAAAGTCAGTTGGCATAGCGCCGTTGACTTCCATCGCGAAGTTTAATATCCAGCTGACCGAACCGTCCGGGCAACGCACCGCATAAGGGGTTTCGCCTATCACACGTAAACCAAAGTTTTCCAGTATCGGCAATACATCAGACAAGTGAATTGGGTGATCTTTGTGGAACAGGTTCAGCCGCACGGCTTTACTGTCGTTACGCTCTTCTTGTGGACGATAAAACAACATGTCCAGACGGTGTTCATCGTTTAACGACTCGATTTTTTCAATGTCGACCAGCGCATCGTTTGGCAACATTTCGTCTTTGTAAGACGACGGGAAAGCGGTTAAATACTTACGGGCCAGTTCACGACCACGGGCTTCACCATAATGGCCAACCAGTGCAGCTTCCAGCTTGTCTTCCCAGGTACGGGCCGCTTCAACTAAATTGCGTTCAATTTCTTTCACATTAAACTCGATATTGTTATCGTTGATCCGAACGAAATAATGGGTACGCGCCAACACGGATTCAGAGAAGTAGGTGGTAAATTCCACAGCTTCAGTGCTGCCCAGAGACTGCGCCAGAATTTGTTGGGTCACTTTACGCAGTTGAGTGTTATAACGCTCACGTGGTACATACACCATAGCGGAGACGAAACGACCAAAGGCGTCTTTACGCACAAACAGACGTGTCATATCCCGTTCCTGCATTTGCAGTACGCCGGTCGACACATCCAACAGTTCTTCTGTGGTGGCTTGGATTAACTCGTCGCGTGGATAAGTTTCCAGAATATTCAACAAGGCTTTGTAAGCGTGGGTGCCATTGGCAAAACCAGACTTCGCCATCACTTTGGCCAGCTTGTTTTTCAGCAATGGAATATCAGCAGCGCTGTTGTTGTATAAGGATGAAGAGTACAAGCCAATAAAGCGATCTTCTCCTACTACATGGCCTTTGTCGTCAAACCGCTTAATACCCACATAGTCGATATAGGCTGGACGATGCACACGGGATTTATTATTGGTTTTCGTCAGGATCAGCAAGGACGCGTTTAAGGCTTGTTTACGTGCCTGTTGTGGCAAATCAGACAGCATTAAATCACGCGAGACAGAACGCCGCATTAAACCTAAGGCGCTGTCGTTGACGCTTTCAATTTTATGATCGCCTTCCACCGCTTTGATGCGGTATTCACGATAGCCCAACAAAGTGAAGTTGTCTTTGGCCATCCAGTTTAAGAATTCAGTGGTTTGTTCAAGCTCAGTTGCATTCACTGCTGCTTGTTTTGGTAAATCCGCTATCACTTGCAATAATTTTTCGCGGATAGGCTTCCAGTCCTGCACTGCTAAAGACACATCTTCCATCACAGATTGCAGTTCAGAGGTTAAAGCTTCAACTGCAGCTTTGTCTGTCATGCGATCTATTTCAATATGGAACACAGTTTGTTCAGTGCTGGCTTGCTCCACAGTGCCCAGTTTGAAAAAGTCCGTGATGTCGTTTTTATCGTTACGGAGCGTCTGCAAAGGGTAATGCAATAACAAGTGAGTAGTAATGGATTGACGTGTTAAAGCCATCCGCACTGAGTCCACTAAAAAAGGGCTGTCTTTCACTACGATTTCAACAATAGTGTGTTTGGACTCCCAACCATGTTTAGCGATCTCAGGGTTAAACACGCGGATTAACGCCTTGGCATCGGTATGATTATTGAAGCTTTGCCATAAACTTAACGCAGCACCGTATAAATCGCTGTCGTTACGACCAAACAAATCTTCGTGAGACATATTGCCATACAGAGTGTGGGCAAATTTTTCGACCAGTTCGACCTGATCTTTGACTTTAGAACGAATTAGTTTACTTACATTTTGTAGTAGTACAGAAGGTTGACCGTCTATCAGTGCCATTTTTGTATCCTTTTTTGAAACCTCAGACTACGAAGACTGGGTTTACTTACATACAGAGCGTGTCAGGTGCGAAGTTTATTGAGTATTGACGGGCTTTTCGAGCTTTATTTATGTCTTTGCAACTGGTTGTACCAGAATAAATATCGCTGATTTGACAAGTTATTCATCCACTGTAAATAGAAAATGGCCTTACGGCCATTTTCTTGTCTAAACATGCAGTTTTTTACATAAGTAATGACTAGTTGTTTTTTCGCCAGAAAAAGGCCGCCAGTGCTGGTAACACCAGTATTGCACCTAGCATATTCACTAAAAACATAAAGGTCAGCAGTATGCCCATATCCACCTGGAATTTCAGCGCAGAGAATACCCAGGTGCTGACGCCAATGGCCAAAGTGATACCGGTAAAGAGCACCGCACTGCCCGTCTCTTTTAACGCTGTGAAATAAGCCTGACGCAGCGGTGTGCCATCACGCAGCAATTGCGTCATATTCGACAGAATATAAATACCGTAGTCGACACCTATACCTACACCCAGCGCTATCACAGGTAAAGTAGATACAGTTAAACCAATTTCCAGTTTAGTCATTAGCGCAGTCGCCAGAATAGACACCACATAAAGAGGTACTATAACGGCCACTGTGGCTTTAACAGAACGGAAGCTAATTAAACACAATACAATTACTGCACCATAGACATACCACATCATGGGCGTTTGAGCTGCGTCTACTGCTTCATTCGTGGCCGCCATCACACCCACTGGACCAGAAGCTAACTTAAACTTCACCTCATCTGTGCTGAGTTCGGCACCAGCTTTTTTCGCTGCTGCCACCACAGTTTCGATGGTCTCGGCTTTATGGTCGTTTAAAAACAGGATCACTGGCATCACTGAGCAGTCGCTGTTCAGTAAACCTGTGCTGGTTTCTACCCGACTGGACGCTTGTACTAAGCTTTCAGTGGTACGCGGCAGTATTTTCCACTTCACATTACCTTCGTTGTAAGCCGCATTGATGGTTTTGGACACTGAAGCTAAAGACACAGCAGACTGCACGCCTGGTACATTTTCCATTTGCCACTGGAATTGATCCACTCTGTTCATCACATCGTGGAAAGTACAGCCGTTGGCCGGAGTTTCCACCATCACATTGATGTAATCGACGGAAATGGCATAACGGTCCGTGATCAGGAAGGTATCCTGGTTATACACCGAATCTTCATGCAAAGCCGGAGCACCAGGGTGCAAATCACCAATTTTCAGATAAGCGCTTTGCTGCCAGCCCAAAGCAAATAAAGCGGCTGTAGCGAGTAAAATCACCACCGCATACTTAGGCGTAGCAAAAGCAGATAAGCTGTACCAGAACTTTTCAATACGCGGATGTGGCGTCTGGACCTTTTGCTTGTACTTGTCGCTGAATTTCACATAGGACATCAAAACAGGCAACAGGATCAGATTGGTTAAAATGATGATACCCACACCTAAACTAGCGGTAATGGCTAGTTCACGTATAACGCCAATTTCAATAATCAACAGAGTTAAAAAACCGACAGTGTCAGACAGCAACGCTATGCCACCTGGGATCAACAATTTACGGAAGCTGGCCTGAGCTGCGGTTTTTGCATCCATACCTAAAGCCACGTTTTTACCTGTGGCATTGATCATCTGCACACCATGACTAACGCCTATCGCAAACACCAGAAAAGGCACCAGAATGGACATAGGGTCAATACCAAAACCCAATACAGTCAACATCCCCATTTGCCAAATGACAGCGATTAACGAACAGGCAATAGGCAACAAGGTCAGCATCATTGAGCCGCTGAACAAATACACCATAATAGCCGTGATCACTATAGCCACTGCAAAAAAGGCCAATACACCTTTAGCACCGTCTGCTACATCACCCACCATCTTGGCAAAGCCTATGATATGCACACTCAGGTTTTCGTTTTGATACTGGCCCCGAACCTGTTGCTCAAGCTCTGAAGCAAATTTAATGGTATCGAGCTTCTGCTGAGTATCAGGGTCTACTTCCAGCAATTGCGCTGTCACCATGGCGCAACTGAAATCGTCAGCCACCATACGACCGACAATACCTGCTTTTTCGACGTTGGATTTGACCACAGCCAAACCTTCTGGCGTAGGTGAAAACTCAGCAGGAATAACAGGGCCGCCGGCAAAACCATCTTCCACCACTTCAACAAAACGAGTGCTTGGACTATACAAAGATTTAACCAGACTGCGGTCTACCCCTGGCAGGTAATAAATCTGATCATGAATTTTTTTAAAGGAAGCAAAAAAATCCGGGTTAAAAATATCGCCTTTGGCATCACAAACCGACACTAAAATATTATTGGCGCCACCAAAATCTTTGGCATGTTGCATATAGGTTTGCATGTATTCATGCTGCAGTGGGATATTTTTAGTAAAAGCTGCATCCAGTTTAATTTGGCTGGCTTTAAATAATAAAAATAAAGTAGCGAGTACAAAAAGTACAATCACAGCGGGTCTATGACGGAACAACGCCGTCTCACAGCTGGTTACAATTCGGTTCAGACTCATGTTATTCCGGCTTCTTGATTGCTAAGGTTCGAATTCCAGCTTCGGTCACTAATACCAGCTGATCCCTGACTGCGACGGCATTCAAAATGGCTTTACTATCTGGTGTGGGCATTGACGTAAAACTGACGCCATCATCCTGGCTGACTAACAAAGTGCCGGCATTTCCTGTCAGATAGACACGGCCAGCTTCGTCCGTTAGCACGCTGTTCAGCGTGGCAGTATGGTTCAGTTTCACTTCCTGCCAGCTTTGGCCCAAATCTGTGCTTCGGAACACATGGCCACGCAAGCCCGCAGCGATCAGGCTGTTTTGAGCAGTCATGGTCAGGCCAAACAACGAACCGTTGTAAAATTCTGTATGACGGGTCCAGCTTTTACCAAAATCTGCACTAGTGGCAAAAAAGCCTGCCTCGCCAATCAGATACAGCACATTACTGTGCTGATAGATACGGTTAAAATGCGGTAACACCGAAGCCCGTTCTTCCAGATAAGCATCAGGGTCTGTTTCCTGCAGCTCTTTTAAGTACTCCTGATCCTCGCCACCCACCAGTTCAAGATGAAATTCATCCTGCCAGGTTTTACCTCCGTCTGTGGTGCGGTAAAACATACCGTACGCACCCAAGGCTATACCGTTAGTAGCGTCAGCAAATAAAATATCAAACAGCGGTTTATCTGTTTCTGGTTTAAATTGCTGTAACTGCCAGCTTTGGCCACCGTCTTGTGTGGCAATAATAGTGGCGTCATGCCCTACAGCCCAACCGTGTTTGTCATCAGAGAAATATACTGAGGTAAACAAACTTTGCACTGGGGTCTGAATTTGTGTCCAACTGGTACTGTTTTTACTGACCAGCAAATGACCACGATCGCCTACTGCGACATACAGCTGATCGTTGACACGGATTAAATCGGTCAGAACTGCTTTTTCTGCCAGAGGCATCATATAAGACGGCGTTGGCGCAACTGCAGACTCAGCGTGAATTTGGGTTGTCAGCAGCATAGCTGCGACAGAGGATAAAAGTTTAACCATCATTAGAGTTTTCACTCAGCTTCAATTTAGAAACAAAAACGGTTGGCATCAAGCCAACCGTTTATTACATGTTTACAGCTTAACGGGTACCTTCACGGCGTAAAGCCGCTGGAGTAAAGTCGTTATCTGTTAACGGCACAGAGAAGTCATACATCTTGTCTTCGTTGTCTAAACCAATAGCGATATAGCGACGAGTGTTCAGATCGTGGAAAACTTCCAGCGTACTCCAATGAGTTGGTACTTCGTAGTAATTCAGACCATGAGCTACAGCAACGCGGTACAACTCGCCCCTGTTGTCATACAGATCTGCGACATGAATTTGCCAGCTGTCTTCATCGATAAAGAACACACGTTTTCCATACACATGGCTGGTGCCGCTTTTCAGGTTCGCTTCCACCACCCAAACACGGTGTTTTTCCCAGCGCACATAGTCTGGATTAATATGACCTGGTTTGATCAGATCCGCATACTTCACGTCTTTACTGTGCAGTTTGTAGCTGTTGTAAGGAATAAACAGCTCTTGTTTGCCCACTAATTTCCAGTCATAGCGGTTTGGTGAGCCGTTAAACATATCGAAGTCATCTGTTGTGCGCAGACCATCAGAAGCTGTACCTGGTGCATCGTAAGCTACGTTAGGTGCACGACGAACACGGCGTTGACCTGTGTTGTAAGTCCAGGCCTGACGAGGTGTTTTCACCTGATCCATAGTTTCATGCACTAACAGCGCTGTACCAGCCAGACGAGCTGGAGTAGTAACAGCTTGTTTGAAGCGGAAAAGGATATTTTCTTTTTGTAACGCTTCTACAGTTGCATCAGGCGCCGAATATTTGAACATGATTTGTTCATCAAAGCCGATAGTGACAAAGTCACCAGATGCCGTAGGTGCAACCTGACCACCGTTACGACTGGCAGCTACACCGCGGAAACGTAAAGTATGGTTCCAGATGGCTTCCAAACCGTTGGAAGGAATAGGAAACGGGATACCTATAGCCGCGCTAACAATACCGTTACCACCTTCAACCAGTTCGGCATTTGCTGCAATTTTCTTTGTTGCATCATAGACATACTGTGGGTAAGACGCTGTACGACGCGTTTGGTACACATTCATTTTATAGCTGTCAGGATAAGCTTCAAACAGCTTGATCTGACCTGGGCTTAACATATTTTTGTATTGCGCCAGATTGGATTTATCAATAGTGAACAGTACTTTATCACCAGCAAATGGATCCGGGTGATGGTCACCTGGTTTATACCCAGCAGGAGCTGATTTGATACCGCCTTCCCAGGCCGGGATGCTGCCATCGGCATTACCAGCTTTTTCCGCACCTAGCGGCGTCAAATCAGCACCCAAACGGGCGACCTGATCCGGAGTTAATTTCGCAATAGCACCACAGCTAACAACTAGCGCAATAGTGGATGCAATCAGGGTGAGTTTTTTCATAATGGTTCTCGCCTCGTCCCTTAAATAGAGTATTTAATGTTAAAAGATACAAAATCACGATCCGCTGTATTATTGGTTGTGCCTACACCGCCCCAGAAGGCATTGTAAGAAAACTCAGAAGACCAGCGGTTCAGATAATCAAAAGCAACGGTGTAACCCACAGACTTTTTATCTTTGGAGAACATAAACAGTGGATCTGGCGTAATTCCGTTCACGTCGTGTGAAAACACAACACGGTGCGACATATTGACACCAGCAAACACGTCGTTGAAATCTGCTTTAGCTAATAAACGGTAACCCCAAGCTGATGCAGTTGGGAAAGGATTGGTTTCGGCACCATTAGATAAAGCTATATGCACACCGTCCTTGTTCACCAATGGACCACCATTAATGGTGCCCAACAAAGGGCCGCCGCTGCGGTCCGTACCCGGACCATTTAAGCGCAATACAGAAGGATCAGGCATATCATTAATTTTGATACCGCCCACTTCCGCTAACATCGTGAAGTTGTCCGCTATCCACATAGGGCCAAACAAGTGAGTAACTGTTAATTGAGCCTGTGTGGTATCGGATAAAATATAGCCTTGTGCAATTTGGCCTGGTCCTACTTTTTCACCATAACTACGACCAATTTGGCTTATACCTTCTAAAGGTAAGCCTGAGCTTAATTTCGCGTTTGCGAGCTGTTCAGGCATACCGGCGTAAAGAATTTCAACATCGTCGATTTGTAATGGCTCATCCTGGCGATAAGCTAACTCACCCGCTATCGAAGTGCCTGATAAAGTGGTGTTAAAACTAAATCCGTATAACTTGATATCTTCAGGATATTCCAGGAAGCCTTTAGAAAACGCTCTTAAGCCTGACACATTTTCTTGTGTGATAGACCCAGCGTTTGCCGCTAAATAAGCTAAGTCTGAAACTATGGCGCCGGCTCGGAAATCAGATGCCATACCAGAGATAAGTGGAGTGCGGCTATGATAGTTCATGTGATACAGAGCGAATTCTGTATCGTTCAGCTCAGGTGAAAACAACTCTAATTTAACACCGTACTGTCCGGCGTCTTTAGGCTTGATTTCGCCGTCAACAAAACCGTTACCATCTGCTGGACGCAAAGTCACTTTAGTTGGATACGACAAATACGCTGAAGACAATAAAGTCAACTGAGATTGGGCTGCCGCTTTTTGCTGAGGTGTTGCATTCGGGCTCTGTAAGACGCCAAACAGACCGGCTGCGCTAGTGCTGATAGAATTCAGGCCAGCTAACAAAGTTGATAAATCAATATCTGGGTTACCCGCAAAACCTAGTTGAATATTTTGCGCTGCCCCTCCTTTACCGGCGAAATCGTTGGTAGAAAAATAACTACCAGGTACAGGGAGGTAGCTATTACTCCAATCGTATTGATAGAACACTTCTGCGGTAAGGTTTTCAGTTAAACCTAAAGACGCCCACGCCATGCCTACAGGAATAAAGGCCTCTTTTAGGTCAGCCCCTGGGCTACGCAATACACCAACATCTACTGGTGTAATATTGATACCGTGGGGAATGAAGGTGCTTTCACCCCAGCTCAACACCTGATTACCTATACGAATAGACAGAGGATTCGCACCATCGTTTAATGCGAAGTTGCCGTATACATAAGCATCCAATAAACGTAAATCACGACACGCCAAATCTCTTGCATCATCATCGGCACAAGGGTCCACTCTGTTACCCGACAGAGGGTTAACATAAGCTCCATCGTTATCCATTAACGCTGAATCATAGAAATAGGTGAAACGGCCGAAAAAGCCGATATCATCTTTAGCAATAGATAACTCGTGAGTACCACGGAACACTTCAGAGAACATATCTCCGCGGTCATAATTCAGGTTACCTGCATCACCATTGCTGGAATATGCACCTGGTTGTGACCAAATTTGCTGACTGGTGTACAAAGGCGGATTGGCAAAAGTCGAATAACCTGTCCAGTCAAAACGTGGATGGTTTACCTTACTGATGGTATCCCAGTTACGGTCTTCAGCGCGCCAGCTGGCACCGTAAGAGAACGTAGAGTCAAATACAACCTCTACATCATCAAAATCGAAAGTCGCTGCCTGAACGCTAGTGGCCGACAAGGCCAATAGTGCAGAAGCGACCCCCAGAGCTAAAGTACTTCTGACGAAGGCACCTGGCTTAGTATTCATTCGTTATCTCCCCCCCTGTCCCTGCAGGTATCTTGTTATTTTTTATTTTGAGCCAACCAACTGCTCGGAGGTCAGCTTGTATCGAAGAAATCATTACATCATTTTGATCGTGGCGCAAGGCTTGCGATCAGTCAAATCTGTTGATTTCTATTCAGTTTTTTTCCTTTCACCTGACTAAAGCGCCTTACTTCCAATCAATCCGGTTTGACCAGTTGAATGAAGATCATCTAACTGAATGAAAATAATAGCTAAAGTGGAGAATTTTGCCTGCTTTGTTTTAAGTTGTCGTTTTAAGTAATAGCTCTAATTTATTTTTTCTAAACTGCTGAACTTACCCTGATCGGTTAAGGTTAATACAAAGCGTGCGTTCACACCGGCATGGCTGATATAAGGCCGAAAATGCCGCAGCGGCAGTTGCACTGTCTGACCATTTTCAGCCTGAACCACCACATCGGTATACATGCCCTGATAAAAGGCAAGACACTGATCCACGTCCAGCATCAGTCGGAATTTATACTGTCGCATCAGCTTAAACTCTTGCTCACTTTCTCATACAAATCGTTACTCAGCTCTTTACTCAGCATAGTCTGTAACACAGATTTTAACTGCTGCTGGCGAGCGCTTTGGTAACGTTTCCACGACAATAAAGGCGTGACTAAACGGGATGCAACCTGAGGATTAATGGCATCCATTTTCAGCACCACATCGGCCAACACCTGATAACCCCGGCCATCTTCGGAGTGGAACATAGCTGGGTTTTGCTGATAAAAAGCACCAAAAACAGCCCGAACCCGATTTGGATTCTGCCAACTGAACTGTGGATGTTTAGTCAGTTGCTCCAACGTCGCAAATACTGATGGCTGCGGATAAGAGGCTGATAAGTTAAACCATTTATCCAATACCAACACATCCGAGTTCCAACGCTGCTCAAAAGCGCTCATCAATTCTGAAAACAGCAAATGTCCGGCGTTACGACAAGCCCTTAGCACGGCTAACTGATCAGTCATATTGTCGCTTTGCTCGTACTGCTGACGTAACAAATCGTCTTTGTCTGTCATGAAGGCCAGGTAGTGTAAACAGACGGATCGTAAAGCGCGCTTGGCAACCTGTTGCTCCTGGTATTGATAGACTTCTGTCTGCAAAGACAGATAACAGTTTTGCCACTGCTCTGCCAATTTGTTCGCCAGTTGTTGCGTAAAGCTTTGTAATGCCAGCACCAGCTCCTGTACCGGTATTTCATCAAATTGTTCAGCAACCATATCATAAGCTGGCACTGTCAATAATTCAGCAGTAAAGGCTAAATCATCCAGAGGCTGGACTAATAACTGCCGATAAAATTCAAGTAAAGCAGACGGTAACTGATAGTCCGCCGCAGAATTTTTTGCATCAATGGCAGCTTTGACCTGAATTTGCCACAATTGCTGTATTGCATCCCAGCGCGCTACCCCATCTTTGGCATCACGGGCTATTTGCAACAGCTCGTCCATACTGTACTGATACTGCAATTTTACCGGAGCAGAAAAGTCAGCCAAAAGCACAGGCACTGGTTTTTGACTTACAGCAAAACAAAATTCCTGCTGAGCTTCAGTCATTTCGAGTAAGTAAGACTGGCTTACCCCTTCGGCCAGCAATTCAAGGCGCACAGGCAGCAGCAGAGGCTGCTTTTCGGCCTGATCGGCGGTAGCTGGTGTCTGCTGTTGCATCAGCAGTTTAAATTCGCGTTTTTTCGCATCAAACTGACTGTAGGCTTTTAATTCTGGCGTACCGGATTGTTGATACCAGCGTCTGAACAGGCTTAAATCCCGACCATTGGCATCCTGCATTGCATTAACAAAGTCATCACAGGTCACAGCCTGACCGTCATGGCGCTTAAAGTATAGATCCATACCTTTTCTGAAACCGTCTTGCCCCAATAAGGTATGCAGCATACGGATGACTTCAGCGCCTTTGTCATAGACTGTGACGGTGTAAAAATTATTCATTTCCAGCACTTGCTCTGGACGAATTGGATGCGCCATCGGGCCGGCATCTTCAGCAAACTGAGCGGTACGAATGGTTTTCACAGCATCAATACGGTTTAAGGTTGCAGACCCCATGTCAGCACTGAATTGCTGATCCCGAAATACTGTTAAGCCTTCTTTTAAACTCAGCTGAAACCAGTCACGGCAAGTGACTCTGTTGCCCGTCCAGTTATGGAAATACTCGTGGCCAATAATAGATTCAATATTAAAAAAATCAGTGTCTGTGGCAGAGGCCTGATCGGCCAGCACATATTTGCTGTTAAAGACATTTAAGCCTTTATTCTCCATCGCGCCCATATTAAAAAAGTCGACCGCAACCACCATATAAATATCCAGATCGTACTCCAGACCAAAGGTCTGCTCGTCCCACAACATGGCACGTTTTAACGATTCCAATGCAAACTGAGCGCGGTTTTTATTGCCTTTATCGACATAAAACTCCAGCGCAACTTCACGGCCAGAGCCTGTGGTATAGCTGCCTTTTAGGCAATCAAAATCCCCCGCCACTAAGGCAAACAAGTAACTTGGTTTTGGAAAAGGGTCTACCCAGGTGACATGGCGACGACCGTCGGGCAGCAACTCTGAGTGCACCAGATTGCCATTACTTAACAGCGCAGGATAGGCTTTATCATCTGCAATAATATGAGTGGTAAAACGGGCTAAGACGTCTGGTCTGTCAAGGTAATAGCTGATACGACGGAAGCCTTCAGCTTCGCACTGAGTACAATAGGCACCATTGGATAAATACAAACCTTCCAGCGCCGTATTGGCCTGAGGGTTAAGCTCAATTTTAAGTTCAAGTTGTGCTTTGGCTGGTATAGCTGACAAGATAAGTTGCTCAGGAGTAACCTGATAAGCATCAGCATTTAATAACTGACCATCCACAGACACAGCTAACAGCTTCAGCTCTTGCCCATCCAGAGCTAAAGTACCTGCTCTGCCACTGGCAGATTGCAGCTGGTATACAGCAGTCAACACCGTCGTTTCAGGGTTTAACTCAAAACTCAGCTCAACGTCGGTAATAGTAAATTCCGGAGCTTTATAGTCACTTAACTTTTTTGCCTGACGGCTTGTTATCTGGCTCATCAAAAAATCTCTCTTTTAACACAAGCTTTTTAATCATCAAAATTAAGGCCAGTTAAAACTGGCCTTAATTATTATTTGTTACCTTGTACGGCCGCTGTAATTGGCGTGTCTGGAGGTGTTAGCTTTAACACCTTAATACCCATATAGGCATAAATAACAGCCAAGACCGGATTAATCAGGTTAAAAAATGCATACATGGCGTAATCCAGCGGATTCACGTTCAGTACACCATGCATATAAGCACCACAGGTATTCCATGGGATCAATGGGCTTGTAATAGTACCGCCATCTTCTAAAGTGCGTGACAGATTCACCGGCGCTAAACCACGACGCTCGTACTCTTCTTTAAACATACGGCCCGGCATAACGATCGCCATATACTGATCAGCGGTTAAAATATTGGTCGCGATACAAGTAGCTATAGTGCTGGTAATTAATGAGCCCGTACTGTGCGCCTTGTGCAAAATAGCCTCAACAAATTTGCGTAACAAACCTGTGTGTTCCAACACGGCACCAAACATCATGGCGGAAAAAATCAGCCAACAGGTGTTGAGCATTTTTACCATGCCGCCACCGTTCAACAGCTTATCTAATTCGACATTCTGGGTCTCGATCACAAAACCGCCGTGCAAGGTAGACCATACCACTTTCAAAGTTGCCAGTACGCCGTTGAGTTGCGGATCCGCCATTTTTGCAACCAATTGCGGCTGAAATAACACAGCCCAGACACCTCCTAAAATAGCACCAATAAATACGGTAGGAAAAGCCGGCACTTTTTTTACAGCCATCGCCATCAATACCAGCAACGGCACTAACATCATTGGGCTGATGACAAAATGCTGCTGCAAGGCTTCGCTGATCGCACGAATTTGTGAGTCGTCCGCTGAAGCATCGGCATTAAACCCCATTACGGCAAAAATAATCAGAGCGATTAACAGACTTGGAATAGTGGTCCAGGTCATATGCCGGATATGGTCAAATAAGTTCGAACCGGCAACGGCAGGGGCAAGGTTGGTAGTTTCACTAACCGGTGACATTTTGTCGCCAAAATAAGCGCCTGAAACTATAGCTCCGGCAGTCACAGCAGGTGACATTCCTAAGCCTGCGGCAACACCAATCAGCGCTACACCTATAGTGGCCGCTGTAGTCCAGCTGCTACCTATACTGATCGCCACTACAGCACACAACAAACAGCTGGCTGCGTAGAACCAGGAGGGATCGAGCAACTGCAGACCAAAATAGATCAATGAAGGAACAGTACCAGCCAGTAACCATGTTCCAATTAAGGCACCTACAGAAAAAAGGATCAGTAAGGCACCTAATGACAAAGAAATACCTTTGACCATAGCTTGTTCTATATCAGCCCAGCTATAGCCATTTTTCAGACCTATCACCACGCCAATAAAAGCCGCAACAAAAAGAGCGATCTGATTGGCACCATAAGACGAATCGCTGCCATATAAATAAACCGACAGACTAAGTAAAACGACCAGCACAATCAGAGGGATGCTGGCATCTAAAAAGCTCGGCGCTTTAATTTGGCGTGTTACAGGTAGTTGTTCCATGGATCTGTTCTCATCACGATTGGTTAGCACCAATTCTGTTGTTATAAAAAGGGGCCAGAGTCAATGAACGCTGTTGCAGTTCATTGACTCTGACCCCTTAAGCTTCATCTAGTCAGCGCGTTTTGCCAAATGCCCCAGACTTAACATATCTGCGGTGATCTGAGCTGTCTCTTCCAGCAGAGGATCCAGCTTCTCCAACACTTCTGGTAAATCATCCAGGTTTTTCACTGTTGGCAACTTCAATCGTGTTAAACGCTCATTGACACGTTGTAAATCGCGGGCAGTGTTTTCGTCTTTTTTCTTCAGGCGTTCCTGCTCATTTAATGAAATAGTTTTTTCATCTTTTTCTTTGTTATACAGAGCAATATCGTCCATCAGGTATTTGTACTCAGTTTCCTTACTGAAACGTTCCTGATGCTTTTTCTGTAACAGCGGCACAGCCTTTTTAATGTCATCCGATGCTGTGTACTGAGCAGCCGGGATGCTATCCCACGGCAAGGCGTTTTCTTCTTTGCTTTCGCCCCACTCGCCCGGTTCTATTGGCGATGGGAATAAAATATCAGGGATCACACCTTTGTGCTGAGTACTGCCACCATCGATGCGATAGAACTTAGCAATGGTAAACTGCACTGAACCTAAAGACTCTTCAAACATATCGTAAACCCGGCCTAAACCGCGGTGCTGTTGCACAGTCCCTTTACCAAAGGTATGTTCGCCGACAATCAAAGCTCGACCATAGTCCTGCATAGCAGCAGCGAAAATCTCCGAAGCTGATGCGCTGTAGCGATCGACCATCACAGTCAGAGGGCCATTGTAGAATACGCTACCGTCCTGATCCTGGCTGATGCTGATACGGTTACCCGCTTCACGGATCTGCACCACAGGGCCTTTATCAATAAATAAGCCAGTTAAGGTGACAGCCTCAGGTAAAGAACCACCGCCATTGCCACGTAAGTCAACAATAATACCGTCAACATTCTGCTGCTTTAAGCTGGCTATTTCTTTCTTCACATCTTCTGTCAGATTATTGTAAAAGCTTGGAATATTAATGACGCCAATCTTTTTACCCAACGGACTCAGTTTAGGTTCAAGAATTTCGGCTTTTGCCGCTCTGTCTTCTAAACGGATTTTATCGCGGACAATAGAAATCTGAGTAGGCACCCCTTTGGACGCATCGCCACCTACTAATACCTGAAGACGCACAGTCGAGCCTTTCGGACCTTTGATCAGATCCACGACATCATCCAGACGCCAGCCAACTACATCAACAAATTCTTCTTCGCCCTGAGCAACACCAATAATTTTATCTTTTGGTTTGATTTTTTTTGTCATATCGGCCGGGCCACCTGGCACCAGACTCATAATCACAGTGAAATCATCGTCACTTTGCAGCACTGCCCCTATACCTTCCAGCGACAGGTTCATTTCTTGTTGGAAACGCTCAGCGTTGCGTGGTGATAAATAGGAAGTGTGCGCTTCGATGCTGCGGGCGTAGGAGTTCATCACAATCTGGAAAACATCTTCACTTTCTGTTTGTAACAAACGCTTCTTGGCATTTTCGTAGCGTTTTTTCAGCAGCTTGGTCGTCTCTTCTGCTGTTTTACCAGCTAACTTCAGATTCAGCGCATCAAACTTCACTTTTTGACGCCACAGCTCGTTTAGCTGGGCTACATCAGCAGCCCAAGGTGCGTCTTCACGCTCAAACTCATAGCTATCTTTTGCTGTGAAATCAAAAGGTTTATCCAGCAAGCTGATTGCATAATCATAACGCTCAAGACGGCGGGTCATGCTCAAATTAAACATTTGATAAGCGAAATCAAATTGCCCTTTCGCCAAACCGTTATCAAACTCGTTACGGTATTTTTCAAAGCCGTCAACGTCTGATTTCAGTAAAACGTTACGGAAAAAATCCAGACTTTTTAAGTAGCGGTCAAAAACTTTTGACGATAACTCGTCGTCAATACGCAAGCCTAAATAGTGCTCGCGGGTAAAATAGTTGGTCACTCGTTTACTGGCGGTTGCATGCTGTGGTTCCTGTGCCAGATTTGGTACAGGAGAAATCACCGGCGCAGCAACGCTGCTACCGATCACCAGAAAAAATGCCGCTAAGCTGGAAATTTTTTTCATTGAACACTCATCTCTGTTAAGCCTGGAACAGCTTATCCCCTTGGGTTTTAATCACCATACCTGAGGCAAGCTGCACCACAACATCATTTTTAACTACTTCAAGTACAGTTGCAGGCACTGGTTTCAGCCCTACTTTTAACTGCACAGCACTGCCAACTTTTAATGTGGCTGTATTTAATGCAATAAGTTCAACCGCTTGCTCCGTAACCACTTTTTCTGTGGTCTGAGGCTTAGAGTGAAGTCTGGCCGCTTTTGCTGAGACAGTGGCTTTATTTGACGGAGATTTTTTGTAAGCAGGTTTGTCTGAGGCCGGAGCCTTAGGCTGGTCTTTTTGCTGCTCTTTGTGTTTAGCGCGTTCTGCTGCAGCTTTAGCTTTGCGAACTTCTGCAGCCTTGGCTTTGCTTTGCTCTAAAGTTTCAGCAGCGTGAGTTGCCTGTTGTTCGTCAATCAAATCACCGGCCTGACCGTCCAAATCAACGCGGGCTACACCCACTTTGACTCCAGACAAATAACGCCAGCTGGAGGTATACAGACGTAAAGCATGACGGATTTGGGTTTTGCTGATGCCATCTTCTTCAGACAACCGCTGTGCTAAGTCCTGAAAAATACCAATTTTCAGAGGTTTAGCTTCACCGCTTTGGCTAAAACACAGAGGAAACTTTTCGCTAAGTTCGGCGAGGATTTGTTTCACATCTTTGCCTGCAGGTTGAGCTTGGATTTGTTCAGTTGGGGTTGTCATGCAAAATTACTCTTCTTCATCAGCGGCATCGTCTAACTTAATGCCTTCTTCTATTTGGTTATTAACGTAACAGATAGCCCAGTCGACCAGTTCATCTTCATCTGCTTCTAACAGAACTAAACTACCTCGTAGTTCGTTCCAGATTGCATTGAGTAAATGGTCAATTTCGGCCGACAAGATATCATCTGGAAAACGGCGCCAGACTGCGTGATAAATGGCGTTGATCCGATCAGCGACGATCTCTTCTTCACCTTCCCAGTCGCCAACATCCGCAACCTGGAATAAATAATCCTGAATATTAACTAAATCTTTCATAAAGTCCGCGCCAGATGCTGTTCAAACAGCTGAACCAACCCAGCTAAACCTTGTTGGTCATCCAGATCAAAACGAGCCAGGCTTGGACTGTCAATATCCAGCACCGCAATAATCTTGCCGTTATGGCGTACAGGTAACACAATTTCTGAGTTACTGGCTGCATCGCAGGCAATATGGCCCGGAAATTCGTGGACATCTTTCACCAACTGGATTTCACCACTGGCCACAGCTGTGCCACAAACGCCCTTACCGACCGGAATACGTACGCAGGCCACTTTGCCCTGAAAGGGTCCTAACACTAAAACGTCGTCCCTTAAAATATAAAAGCCTGACCAATTCAGATCAGGCATTTCATTAAAGAGCAACGCACTCAGATTTGCCATGTTAGCAATCAGGTCTGTTTCGTCTTCGATCAGAGACTGAGCTTGCTGTTGCAGCAGCTGATAAAATTCTGATTTTTGCTCACGCATGAAATATAGGTTCTACCATTACAACGAAGGCCCCTACATTACTTGTTTTGTCGCGAAATTTAAACCTCTGCCACAAAAAGATTTAACCACTTTTGTCTAATAAACAATCAATGACTGTTCATTTCAAACTCAACTGACACTTCGGCTCTGATATCGGTCTGACCAAAGCTGACTTCAGCACCATCAGCCATGGCTCTGGCCATCTTCATCACAGGCGCCGGAGCATAACCCTGTTCATTGATTTTTTGCGCAGAACCAAGTTTTAAACCGTTGGCTTTTGCTAACAAAGCAGCCTTGGTTTTGGCATGAGTAAAAGCCTGTTGCAGCGCTTTTTGATACAACTCATCGGACTCGCTGACTAAAAATTCAGCCTGATTCATCTGAGTCACGCCTAAATCAGCCGCTTGTTGCAGCACTGTGCTGTACAGCGATAAGTCATTTAAAGACACCGTGATATCGCGGCTGACCACATAACGTTGTGGTAATTTGCGCTCAGGGTCGTGCTGATAATCAGGTTGAATACGCAAAGGTGCATTGTTCAGTTGCTCCTCTTTTATACCCAGTTTACGCAAAGCTTTCGTTAATGCGGCCACCTGATCATCGACTTTTTGTTTCGCATCACTTACTTTCTCTGAGGTCTGCTGAATTTGCATGCTCAAACGCACCGCATCAGGTTTGGCTTGCATCACGGCAGAGCCGGATACAGTGACGGTTTTTACCGCTGGCGTATCGGCTAAAGCGACAAAGCTCAGACTACAAACCAGAAAAGCTACTAATTTTGTTTTCATTTTTTAATCCTGTTAAACACTATCAATCCAGCACAGATTAACCTAGCTAGCTGAACGGCTACTTAAAAATTAATGAAGCTTCAGTACCTTATCAACAGCCGACTGAGTTAAAGGGTGATAACCAGCCCGGGCTTTCTGATACACCACTTTAGCCCAGTCGAAAGTTTTTGGACTTTGACTGAGTTGCTGATACAAAGGCACTACAAACTTACGCCGTCCTACTCTGATTAAAAACTGCTCCAGCGCAGGTTGAGCTTCTGTATAGTTTTTTGCCAGCGCCACTTTAAACCAGGCTGTTGCTACTTCCGCATTTTGACTCTGGCTTAAACCAAAGCCTTGGTCCAGCTGTTGTAGCTGGGTGGTGTCGACAGTAGCAGCCAATTGCCCAATAAAATGTAACCAATGGTGAATACTCCAGCTGTTTGTTTGTAAATCCGTCAGCTTGCCGCTTTTTTTCCATAAAGCCAGTTGTTGATCCACCTGTTTAAAAGCATCAGACTCTGGCGCTACAAAAGTGCTGGCGAGACCCGGTTGATACAACCATTCCAGTACTTCTCCCATAGAAACAATATCTGGGTCATTCAGCAGGGTTTTACGCATATAACGCAGGAATTTTTCGGTATCCATACTTTGAAACGCAAAGGTCTGGAAATAGTTCTTTAAGAACGGATCAAACACAGCGCGGCCAAAACGTTGCTCTAAAAACTGCAGGAATAACATACCTTTGACATAAGGCACCTGAGTAAAAGCGTCGTCAGGATCACGGCCTGTGTAGTCGGTCACCAATAAGGTGTCTTTTGGCTCTAGCTGGTCGAGATCGTTTTCTAAGTCCTGTACCGACAGTTGACGCTCCAGCAAGGCACGTTCTGGGCCAAATACCTGCTCCATAATGCGGTTTTCTACATAGTTAGTAAAACCTTCATTCAGCCAGAGTTCGTGCCAGCTGCCATTGGTGACTAAATTACCGGACCAGGAATGTGCCAGCTCATGCGCTATTAAACTAACCAGACTTTTGTCACCTGCTATCACAGTAGGCGTAATAAAAGACAAACGCGGGTTTTCCATACCACCAAAAGGAAAACTGGCCGGTAAAATCAGCAAGTCGTAGCGGCCCCAAGGGTATTCGCCATACATAGCGCTTGCCACTTGCATCATCTGCTCTGTATCCGAAAACTCGGTGACTGCTTTATCCAGCCATACTTTTTCGGCATAGATTCCGGTGCGTTCCGACATGGCTTTGAATTCTAAATCCCCTATCGCAAGAGCTATCAGATAAGCAGGAATGGCCTGAGGCATACGGAAAAAATAATCGCCGTCTTTGTCAGTATTGGCACTATTATCTGCACCCATCACGGCCAGTAACTCTTTGGGTGTATGAATACGGGCTTGATAATTCAGCCGCACTGCAGGTGTATCCTGCAATGGGATCCAGCTACGGGCATGAATAGACTGCGACTGGCTATACATAAAAGGCTGTTGTTTTTCGCTGGTTTGCTCTTTGGTCAGCCACTGCAAGCCGGAGGCTTGTGGGCTGGTGTGGTAATAAATACGCACCTTGGGAAATTGGGCCGGAAACTCTATGCGTAGCGCCTGGCCGTGAGCAGGCGATTTCTCCCCAAAGCTATGAGTTAGTTTCAACCATCGGCCTTCAGCAGATTGCCCTACAACTTTTTCAATACTCAAATCCCGGCTATCCAGAATAAGCTCTCGCACATCCGGATGATGCCAGTCCAGTTGCAGCTCAACAAAACCAGAGAGTTGCTGCTTTTCAAAATCAGCAGTTAAATCCAGCGTTAGTTGTGGGTGACTGACTAAGGCAAAGTTGCTGAAACTATGAGGATCGCCTGCCTGAACTTTGGCAGCGAGGATAAACAGCAACAATAGAACAACACGCATTTTTTTCTCCGAAACTAATTCTTACGATAATTCATAGGATTGGCAGGATAATAACAAAGTTCCTGCTGGCTCTGGTGACTGAAATGCCGGGTGTCTTTGTGCGGTAGTTTCATAAAACCACCGACCCCTTCGCCACTGATCAAAGGCACCTTGGCCAGAATACTTTGCAACAAGTCGGCAAATTGCGCTTCAGCTGCGGGCTCAAGCAAACGGTAATAGTTGTGTATTTTCATATACAAAGGCGTCACTTCAAAAATAATACAGCCGGTATGGCGGATTAAATTTAGCGCAGCCAGGTCGTCCATAATGCTATCCGGCAACACCAGTTGTTCGTCTGGATCTTTACCATCTTCAAAATAACTGTGCTGAGCGCTGCTATCGTCTAGTTGGCTCTGGCCCAGCTCGTACTTCAGCGTTGTGCCTACTGGCACCACAAAAGGCAAATCTATGCTGTCGCGCGCTATATGGATGGTCTGGCGGGCGTCAAATAAACAGGCTTTAAAAATACCGACTTTGGCAATGGATCGCGCTAGTTGCACCACGTTGTTCACAGCCACAGCAAAGGCTTTTTGCAGGCGCTCGTCAAACAAATTAAGGCTGGAGTCGATATAAACCCCTGTGCTTTGCCAATGAATAGCTATACCACCGACCACTGGATAACGGCCTAAACGACTGACAGCAGCCACAAAAGCTTTTTCGGTTTCGCCCATACCTTCAAGGTAGTTTTTGTAGTAACGCTCCAGCTGCACATCGTCTATGTACTGAATGCCTTCTTCGTCGCTGTGCTCCCGCAAAAAGGATTTACGCGATGAATAGACCACAGTATCCAGCTCCTGTGCTTTCTCGCTGATCCAGACCGGCAATACAGATTCAGTGCTTAACAGCGGCAAATCTGGCGTCACCAGATGGTTTAAGCGAGGCATAGCTTTTAAGAAATAATCACCGGCTTGCTGGCGCAACAGCAAATCATCCGCCAGCATGCTGTCGAGCATAGTGGCAAATTCCATCGGTAAACCCAGGCTTCGTGCAGGTATCGCTTTGCGACCAAAACGACAGGATTGGCCCGACGCTAAGGCATACAAAGTACTGGCCACTCCCTGCTCATCAAAACGTGGGCTGGATAAAGCACCGGTTCGCTGCTCCGGGCCAATAAAATACACATCACCTAAACGGGCGTTGGATGTTTGCAAATCGGCTGACATCAGTTGCATCACGTTGGTGCCAATATAATGACCTTCACTGTCGAGCTGAGCAAACACCGACGAGCCCCAATCGACCAGACTGATTTGATTGGTGCTCTCATCGTAGACGATATTGGATGGCTTAATATCACCATGCACTATAGGCGCAATTTCGCCGTCTTTTTTATGACGCCGCAGTGCCAGCAATAAACTCGCAAGCTGAGTAGCAATATCCAGTAATAACCGCACCGGCATACGGCCCTGTTTCAGGCTGTATTGCTCCAGATCCACACCTTTGGCGCGGCCCATCATTAAAATACCCTGCTTTTTTACCAGCTGATAAGTAAAAAATGGCGGCACGTTCGGATGAGCCGCCTGTGACAACATATAGCCTTCGTCGGCTAAACGTTCCTGAATATGAGGCGGCAGATTAATACGGGAGAATTTAAACACCACATCCTGCTGTTTCTGATCAAGACCGGCAAAGACAAAACCATAAGCGCCCTTGCCGACCAGCTCGATTTGACGGTAACCCAGTTTCTCCAGTTCAGAAATACAGAGCGCCACCCAGTCTTTAAGCTTTTTAGCGTCATTGGCGTTGAGCAAGTAAACCGATTGCTCTTCGGGGATATAGAAGTTACGAAGCTGATGTTTATCCATGCATTACCCAGCGTACTTGAAACCGCAGCATTGTTGACTGCGTGCTTTCGCCCCAATCACATAGTGATCTATGTTCATGGGGACTCAATGACTTGTCGCCTCGCTGCAGTTCCAATTACTTGGGTCTGCACTAGTTTCAGACAAATACCCTTAAAACGAAAAACCCGGATGAGTTTCGATCATCCGGGTTTTGTAGCAAAGAACTAAGTCAATGACCAGCTATTTATCAATGGTTTAGACCATAGATAACAACATGGAAGACGGTTGTTCCAGATAGCTTTTCCACAAGTTAGTGAAACGGGCTATGGTGCCACCGTCTATGACACGGTGATCACCAGACCAGCTGATTTGCATCAAAGAGCGGCCTTCCACTTCACCTTTGGCATTAAAGCGTGGTAACAACTGGGTTTTACCCAGCGCTACTATCGCCACTTCCGGCTTGTTGATAATAGGTGTCGCCACAGTGCCACCAATAGCGCCAATGTTGGAGATGGTGATAGTGCCACCTTTGAGTTCTGCCGGGCTGACACGGCCTTCACGGGCTGCGTCTGTCAGCTTGGTCAGTTCCTGAGCGATTTGCACTATGGATTTGTTCTGACAACCTTTGATATTCGGCACCAGTAAACCCACTTTAGAGTCCACTGCTATACCAATATTGTGGTCATCAAAATAGGTCAGCTCTGAACAGTCGCTATTGACCTGGCTGTTCATAATGGGGAACTGCTTAATCGCCAGCGACATGGCTTTCATAAAAAACGGCATCAATGTCAGCTTAATACCCTGCTTGGCATATTGATCTTTCAGTTGGCTGCGAAGTGCAATCAGCTCTGTTAAATCAATTTCTTCACAGTAGGTAAAATGCGGAATAGTCGAGACCGAATCCTGCATCTGGCGCGCCATAGCCGCTTTAATACCTTTGATAGGCTCCACACGACTGCCACCAGAGCTGGAAACAACAGCTGCGGTTGCAGCAGCTTTAACCGGCGTCGCTTCAGCTTTGGCTACAGCAGAAGTAGCTCCGCCATTGGCATAAGCTTTGACATCTTCTTTATAGACCCGGCCTTTGTCGCCAGAGCCAGGCACTAAGGATAAGTCGATGCTAAGTTCACGGGCTAAACGACGCACTGCTGGGCTGGCTAAGGCTTTGCCATTGCCGGCTGGAGCTGCAGTGGATGCTGCAGTAACAGAGGCTGCTTTGGCCGCACAGACCGGAGCAGCAACGGGCGTTGCAACAACAGCCACAACAGAAGTCGAAGCACCAGCAATTTCCTGCTGAAACAGCGGGCTATGCACTTTGGCAATTTCACCTTTGGCGTAATGTAGCTTCACCACTTTACCAGCGTATTTTGCAGGTATTTGCACCAGAGCTTTGTCGGTCATGACATCGCAGACGGGTTGATCTTCGGCCAATACATCGCCTTCTTTAATCAGCCACTCAACAATTTCACATTCAACAATACCTTCACCTATATCAGGCAGGATAAAGTCTTCCAGCTGTTTACCCGTGGCTGCAGCTGCTGCCTGAACTGGAGTTGCTTGAGCTGGAGCAGATGGAGCCGCAACAACAGGCGCAGCGCCGACTGTATCCATTTCAAACAAAGGTGCATGAACTTTGGCGATATCACCTTTGGCGTAATAAAGTTTGGTCACTACACCGTCGTACACAGCGGGGATTTGCACTAAAGCTTTGTCGGTCATTACGTCACAAACCGGCTGGTCTTCAGTGATACGATCACCTTCTTTCACCAGCCATTCCACGATTTCACACTCGACTATGCCTTCGCCAATGTCCGGCAGAATAAAATCTTTTTTCATCTGGCTGTCCTTAGAAGTTCACCGAGCGTTTTATCGCTTCGTAAGTTTTCAGATGATCGGGCACATATTCTTTTTCCAGTGCCAGCGGGTACGGAATATCTAAGCCACAGACCCGTTCTATCGGGCTTTCCAGATGCAGGAAGCATTTCTTCTGAATAGTCGATGCGATTTCAGCGGCAAAACCACCTGTTAATGGTGCTTCATGGTTGATAACTAAACGGCCGGTTTTCATCACTGATTCGGCCACAGTGTCAACATCCCATGGCTGAATGCTACGAAGGTCAATGACTTCACAGGAAATGCCTTCAGCTTGTGCCATATCCACAGCTTTTTGGATAATTTCCATCTGCGCGCCCCAGGCTAATACAGTCACGTCTTTGCCCTGTTGCAGCACTTCTGCTTTGCCCAGTGGAATTTCGTAATACTCTTCTGATACTTCGCCGACAGAGGCGCGGTACAGTTTCTTTGGTTCAAAGAAAATCACCGGATCCGGGCAGTTAATCGCAGCTAATAACAAACCTTTAGCCTGAGCCGGGTCGCGTGGCACCACAATTTTTAAACCTGGTGTATGAGCAAAATATGCTTCAGGCGACTGGCTGTGGTAATGACCACCGGCTATACCACCACCGTATGGAGTACGGAATACTAAACCACCGACGTTAAACTCATTGCCTGAGCGGTAACGGAACTTCGCCGTTTCATTCACAATCTGGTCAAAGGCCGGGAAGATATAATCAGCAAACTGAATTTCAGCCACTGGTTTCATGCCCTGAGCTGCCATACCGTTAGCAAAACCCGCTATGCCTTGTTCAGTTAAAGGGGTGTTGAAACAACGGGCTTTGCCGTATTTTTCCTGTAACTTGCTGGTGGCACGGAATACACCACCAAAGTGGCCAACGTCTTCACCAAAACAGACTACACCGTCATCTTTGGCCATGGCTAAATCTAAGGCGTTGTTGATCGCCTGTAACATATTCATCTTAGCCATTATTCAAATCTCCCCGCCGTCACCGGATAAGCATCCGGGTACTTTCTGATATGTGCTTTTAATTCTTCTAATTGTTCGTTTAAAAGTGGAATTGGTGTTTCGTACACATCACTCATCAGATGTTCGATACCAGGTTTGGCCACTTTTTCTGCCACTTTTAATGCATCCAGAATTTCCTGACGCAGCGCATCGGACTTGGCTTTATCAGCTTCTTCATCCAGCCAGCCTTGTTTCACCAGCCATAACCGGAAACGGGAAATCGGATCGTTTTTACGCCACAGCTCTTCTTCTTCTTTCGAGCGGTAACCACTTGGGTCATCAGACGACGAGTGTGCGCCTAAACGGTAGGCAATAGATTCAATGAGAATTGGCTCTTCATGTTCCAGCGCATAGTCACGCGCCATTTGCGTGGCTTTGTACACAGCCAGAATATCAGCACCGTCGACACGAATGGCTTTCATGCCATAACCCACACCACGACAGGCAATACCATCGCCTTTAAATTGTTCGTTGGCAGGGGTTGAAATGGCATAACCGTTATTACGGCAGAAGAAAATCACTGGCGCTTTGTGCACAGCCGCCATATTCAAACCGGCGTGGAAGTCACCTTCAGAGGCGGCGCCTTCACCAAAATAACAAATGGTGGTGTTTTTCAGTCCGCGTAACTTTTGCGCATACGCATAACCGCTGGCCTGAGGAATTTGGGTGCCCAGCGGTGATGAGATCGTCATGTAGTAAATATCTTTGCTGCCGTAATGCACGGGCATCTGGCGGCCTTTACCTAAATCTTTTTCGTTGGAGAACAGCTGATTCATAAACTGTTCCAGACTAAAACCACGATAACGCAAAGCGCCTTGTTCACGGTACTGCGCCATAATCATGTCTTTATCATCCAAAGCAGCAGCACTGCCGACAGTGGCGGCTTCTTCGCCTAAGCACTGCATGTAAAAACTGATACGGCCCTGACGCTGAGCGGCCAGCATACGTTCGTCCAGGATGCGGATAAACTGCATGCTGTCGTACATCTTAAGAGCTGTGGCTTTATCAAGTTGCGGCGCTTCGGCACCCGGGTACAATGAGCCGTCATCCTGCAAGATACGCAGCGTGGGAATTTGTAACGCGTGACCGCTGGTAAACTCAGCTGTGTGCACTGTAGAGATGGTTGCGTTATTGGGGTTAGTCATAGGTGTCTCTTTTGGTTGTATCCGTCAGACTGTGACAAACATCGGCGCAATCCCCTTGGTACTTGAAGCTTTGGCGTTGTTGACTGCGCTTTCTCGCCCCAATCACATAGTTTATCTATGCTCATGGTGCCTCTATAGCTTGTCGCCTAACCACAACATCTATTACTTTGGGTATACGGTGGCTTGGTGACCACTCTTGGTAACTAAATTGCGTTTCCCCGTTTGCCCTGACCATTATTTTTGTTTTACGTGTTTTATACAGTATGGCTATTTTCTTGTATTTTTCGGCCGCAACTTTACCTTTACGTAAACTGCATTGCAACCAGAGGCAGAAATAAAAACAGCTGGTCCATGCACTAAAGTGTGGCCAGCTGTCAGAGTTTTTGTACTCTGCTAAAGCATTCGGCAGTGGCTTAACTCACTTTTCCAGCCACACAAACAGGTTTTACCATCAGCATAGCGCGTTGACCAATAGCCACTTTAGGGTTAGGGAAAATAATAGCTTCACCTTCCACTTCCACTTTGTACTCAACGCCCTCGTCACTGGCAAGAAGAGTACCGACATCAAAAGTAGTGAAATTCTCAATGTTATCGGCAAAATGCAACTTGAAGGCGTCCGTGGTTTTATTAATAGAACGGCGCACTTCATAGAGATTAAAATCGGCTTCATTAAACTCTGTGGTGTGAAGCTCGCCGCCTGAAATTAAAGCCCTGAGCGCCGCCTGCGCTTCTGCAAAACGGCTCATGTCGTTCTGACCAAAAGGCCTGACTTTACCAAGCTCTATAGTAAAACCATGCGCCTTACAGCTTTGGGCGGCAAAATAGCTAAAGGTACTGGCCGGGGTTTGCATCAATAACACTGTATTGGCGCCACAGGCTTTTAAAAACTCAAACTGTTGCTTGCTCCAATCCGCACCATGTAAAAACGGATACACAGCAAACTTTTCAAAACGTGAGCCGCGAATAGCTGTGTGCAAATCATATAGTTTACGCTCACGTAAACCTTGCGGTGCTTCTTCAAAAAACTTCAGCACATAAGTTTCTAACTTTTTAGCCCGCTCGCGTTCAGCGCTATATACGCCTGGCTCTTTGCTGTGATGACCAGAGAATAAGCGATTGAGGTTATCCTGGATTTCCCGCACACCGGCATTGATAGCAGGTGGATTGCCAAATAAAAACAGTACCCGCTCAGTAAGCAAGAGTGTGCCAGTCAATACCTGATTTAAAAGTTCAGAACAAAGCTCTACCGGCGCGGTTTCATTGCCGTGTATACCACTGCTGAGCACTATGTCCTGTTGACCAAAGCGCTGAGGCTGACAATAGATCACTCCGGTATCCCAGATTTGAATTTCAGTACCATTTGGAAGTGAGTAGTTGGCGAAAGGTAAAAAATCGGGGTTGGCTAAGCTGAGTTTTAGAAAATCAGGGGTCTGCTGCAATTGCTGCAACAACTCTTCAGGCTTCATAGATGCTCCGTAGGCTAGCGCTTAAACGCTTTTATAAGTTGCCCTATTCTAGCTTGCCCCCTGTCACAGTCCAAGCTGCTTTTCTTTCGAAAAGCAGCTTGAGGCAGAAGCCGCTATTAAAGACCGCAACTTGCGCCATAAATCGACTGCGCCCATTGTGGGTTATCGATAAAGGGATTGCGGTTTTGTTGCCATTCGTAAATGCGGTTATTGCGACGGATCTCGAAACTGTCCACCGGATCTTGTAGATGCCATTGCAACAGGACACAGAGTTTGCCCATTTCAGGCGCTGAACTGCCTGTAGGTGCAAAATTACGTAAAATCAGGTTTGGCGTAATAGTTTCATCGCCGCCTTCATAGCGCACATCCATATAAAACATCATACGGGCGACGTCGCCTTTGACAGCGTTGCGTGGCTCGAAGCTGTCACTGTCCGTTTTGTTTTCCGGCGATTCGGCTAAGGCTGTGCCACCTAGATCAAAGTCTTTATTGCCTCGACTGGAGTTAATAGATACATCAGCAGGTCGCAGGTGATGAATATCTGTATAGGCGTATTGGCTTTCACTGGGGAAACCATGACTTTTCGCCCAGACATGCTCGCGGTTCCAGGCATCCAACGAATTGGTCTGGCCGGCGCGGAATGTTTTAGCTTCAGAGCGGCCTGCGTATAGCAGAATCACGTTATTGCTGTTGTTTGGATCTTCATCTGAATAGGAAAGCGCGTCCCACACCTGGCTATAGGTTAAACGCACATGACCACGCAATATGTTATTTAACGCAGCTTTTAGCTCAGTGCCTGATTTACCCACAGCAGCAGCGTAATAAGTAGGCTGATTAACAACAGGTGGAGTGCCTCCTCCTGTATCGCCACCGCCACTGCAGGTTGTAGTGAATACGCCGGTGCCCGGATTACCATAATTAGCAGACACCACCCAATCTGAGGCCAGATTATTATCAGTGGTTTTATTGCGGCTAATGGATTTATCCACAGCATTGATGGACCAGCCGGATAAGCCATTTTCCCAGCCCACAGCATCGACTTCTGTGCTGCCATTTCTTAATTTGACGTAATCACCACTGTTACCAAACGCCAGTGTTAAACCAGCGAGCTCCGGTGTTTTGCCATACAGGCTTTGCATAGCCGCACTGTTTTTTGCCACCAAAAAGTAGCTGCGCGGCGCTACAGTGCCAGACAAATTAAAGCTGCCGCCATTATCCTGCAGGCTATAGCCCTGCAAATTAATGGCAGTACAGCTGTTATTATAAAGTTCGACAAATTCTTCAGTGTTGTCATTAGTTGGAGCATCGTACAACACTTCAGTGATCAGTAGATTGGCAAAGCTGGTACTGCTGTAGAGCGCTGCAGCAAGCAGCGATAGGTGTATGATTTGTTTCATTATAAACCCTGTGAGTTCTTGTTATGCTGTGGAGGTAGGCTTTATGCTCCCCCATGTAGCTCTGCATCTGTGTCAAAGCAGCACAAGATTAACCCAGGTTTGTGACAATTCACTTAACTAATATACATAATATTTACTTTTAATTTAGCCTACATTAAGCCCAGACATTAAGCCCAGATCACCAAAGCAGCCGCCAGCACAATCAGCGCTAAGCCGAGCAAACTCTGGCGTCTTAATTTTTCTTTAAGCACCAGCACTGAAATAAGCAATGTGAATACTATTTCGATCTGGCCAAGGGTTTTCACATAAGCAACCGCCTGCAAACTGGAAGCCGTAAACCAGCCTAAGGATCCCAAGCAGCTGGTAAGACTGGTTGCCAGAGTCAGTTGTGGCCGCTGCCATAATTTCACTAAATTATCCTTATCTTTCAAAGCCAGATACGCCAGCAAAATTAGAGTTTGGGTAGAGATCACTAAAAACAGTACCCAGGCAGCCGCAGGTAAAAAAGGCAAGTGTAGCGCCAGGCTGGCTTCCCGGATCCACAAAGAGGCTACTGCAAAAGCTAAACCACAGCCCAGACCCAGCAGCAAGGTTTTTATTGATAAGGATTCTATGCTTCTGGCACCGGTTAACAGAAACACGGCAATACCACCAATAAACACCCCCACCCAACCAAAAGGACTAATGTGGGTACCAAAAAACATCACACCTAAAACAGCAGTCAGAATTGCCTCGCTTTTGGCAAGCCCAGCCCCTATTGCATAATTACGCAACCGGAACAACAGGATCATCAGGGCGGTAGCAAGAATTTGCATCAAAGAAGTCGCCAGCACATAAAACACAAAGCTGGCGCTAAAATGCGGAATACTGTAGTCCTGCCAGAGATACAGGCCGATTAAATACAATAAAGCAAAGGGGCCGGCATAAATAAATCTGGCCAGCGTTACTCCCATCACAGACACGTCTTTGCTTAATTGTTTTTGCAGCGCATTACGTATTGCCTGCATAAAAGCGGCAAACAACGTAAATGGGATCCATAAAGACATGTAGACATCCACCCCGAATAGTAAACAGCATCATGCAGTGGCTTTAGCTGTGGTGCAATATGAAATTGGTAGCGGCTTCTGATCATTGTCAATTTTCCGCATATTTTATTGCCAGAAGCGCTATAACCTGAGTTTGGATTTGTGCTTTACAGCTCAGCTGTAACTACGAGATCAAGCTTTTTACTATTCAGCGGCACGAAAAAACTGCTGCGGCAACTGAGCTACTTCATCAACCACCCACTGAGCTTCAATGCAGTCTGTTAAATGGGCCGCCATAAACTGGATTAAACGCCTTGCAGCCGCGCCTAATCTTTTGTCCTTGCGCGCCACCAGATACCAATGGCTATTCAGTGGAAACCCCTTCACCTTCAATACCTTAAATTGCTCAGAGCTTTGTCCCAGTGTGTAGGTTGACAACACCGCCAGCCCCAATCCACTGGCGACACTTAAGCGTATCGCTTCATTGCTTTCAATTTGCATGGTCTTAGAAAGCTCAACACCCTGACTGCTTAACCATGATTCAAACTGCATACGAGTCGCAGATCCCGGTTCACGCATCAGAAAACGCTCGTTTTTTAACTGGGAAAATTCAAGTTCACCGCCTTCAGCACAATAACGCGATGCCCAATGATCCGCTGGGGCTATTAATTGCAGCGGGTTTTTGATGATACGACAGGCCTGTACCAGCTCGCCGCTTGGTGGCTGGCTAAACAAATATAAATCATCATCCTGATGCGCAAACCGATTCAGAATATGTGCCCTGTTGCCTACATTTAATGTCACTTCAATTTTCGGGTTGGCTTTATCAAATGCGCCAAGAATGGTGGGCATCACGTATTTGGCTGTCGTAACAATACCTAAACTCAAAGTGCCACTGCGCCCGCCTTTGGCTTCTTCCAATAAAGATGAAAAATCATCAAAACGACTCAGCACATCAGACGCGGCCTGAAACAACGCATCACCAATATAAGTGGTGTGAACTTTGCCCTCCCGGTATTCCAGCAGTGGTTGCCCAACTTCATCCGCCAGCTTTTTTAGCTGCAAAGATACTGTCGGCTGAGTTAAATGCAATAGCCGAGCTGCCGCAGACACCGATGCCAGTCGCACCACTTGTACATAGACCTGCAATAACCTGAAACTTAAATGCCGTACATCCATAGATAATCATCAATAGTTAAGTGGCAAACAATTAATTATCCAATATACCCAAAGACGGGCACAATCGCCACCCAATAACAGCTACGGAGTTGAGTCATGCCTGATATTGTGATTGCGTTTTTTGCCTTTGGCCTTGTTGCAGGCTTATTAAAGTCAGATTTAAAAGTTCCTCAGTCTATTTACGAAACCTTGTCTATTTTGCTGATGCTGGTGCTGGGCCTCAAAGGCGGTATGGCGCTGCATGGCCAGGCTCACAGCGGCATGGTGACAGATCTGCTGGCCGTTGCTGCGTTAGGTTTGATTATTCCGCTGCTGTCTTATCCGGTTTTGCGTTACCTGATTAAACTAAGCAACTCGGATTCGGTCAGTATCGCCGCTCATTATGGTTCAGTCAGTGCAGGTACTTTTGCCGTGGTATTGGCTCTTGCCGAAAAATCAGGTCTGCCTCTACTGCCTGAAACTACGCTTTATCTGGTCATGCTGGAGCTACCGGCCATCGTTATCATGCTGGGTTTATATGGAGCACTCAAAGGTCAGGGCAAACAAGCTCACATCTGGCGTGAAGCCTTAACCAGCCGTGGTGTATTGTTATTAGGTGGCGGCGTATTGATTGGTTATCTGTATGGTCCTGAAGGTTTAGAGCCTATTGCTCCTGCCCTTATTGGTGGCTTCAAAACCATGCTGGCGCTGTTTTTACTGGAAATGGGCCTGTGTACCGCCAAAGTATGTAATCCCCTGCCGATACAGCATTGGCGCCTGATGCTGTTTGCAGCCTTAGCCCCATTTGCTTTAGGTGCTTTAGGTTTGGTTTTTGGTTTAGTACTGGATTTACCCCAGGGTTCGTTACTGGTTCTGACCACTTTAGCTGCCAGTGCTTCTTATATAGCAGCGCCAGCCGCTGTGCGCGCCAGTATCCCGGATGCCAATATAGGCCTGGCCATGCTGGCATCCTTAGGCATCACCTTCCCGGTCAATGTGCTGTTGGCCATCCCTGTGTATCAGCATTGGGTTGAACTTGCGGTTGGAAAATAAGCTAAGGCTCTGTTAAAGCGAACAAAAAAAAAGCAGTCACACCAAGGGGCATTGCATTTGTGAGTTAAAGCAGTAGTATAAGGCCCAACGTCGGTACGTAGCGCAGCTTGGTAGCGCACTTCGCTGGGGGTGAAGGGGTCGGAGGTTCGAATCCTCTCGTACCGACCATTAAATTAACCTGCTTTTACAGCAGGTTTTTTTATACCTGAAATTCTCCGATTTTAAGCGCCCAATATATTGTCTTTTCCAGAGCAGCTTTGCTCCTGCTGTAGCCTGTCACTCACTTTGATAGAATCCCCTCTCTTTGTGAACACACCGCGATTTCATCTAAATGCAAGAGTCAGGAACGGCCGCTGCTCCCCTTCATCAAAGTACCAAAGCTTAGTTCCGATAATAGTAGAAAAATTTCAATTTTCAGTTGACAAATACAGGGGGTAATCTTTAATTAGGTCTCCAAAATAGGGATTTCATCTTTTAGTTAAAACTGGATGAGTTTGAAGGTTAGATCTGCGCCGTAATCATATTCTGACTCCAACTATCAATTACTGACGGGATCAAAAACGTGGTGGCTTATTTACGACCAGACACCAAGGGCATGGAAAGGGATCAACCTTGAAGAAACAAAATTTTCAAACTCCGATCTCCCCGGCAGAGTCTCAGGCAGCCTGTAAAGCTGTTTTGGCGAGCGATAAATTTGTTCATGCACCGCGCATGTGCCGTTTGTTGCAGTTTCTGGTTGAGAGCGCAATTTGTGGCAACAGCCGCAACACCAGCGAATACGCTATCGGCATTGAGGTTTTTGATCGCAATGTGGCAACCTATTCGACCACAGAAGACCCTGCGGTGCGGGTCCAGGTGGGTCGCTTGCGGGAAAAACTCAAGGACTACTACGCCGCAGTACCTTCCGAGATTGAAATATCCATTCCTCTGGGTAGCTACATGCCTATTTTCAGGCGATCATCAGATGCCAATACATACCCCGAAGATACACTGCTTTTCAGACCGATCAGAGCTATTTCAGAATGCACCAAGGGACAGTGTTTTGCTCTGGGCTTACATGAGGAACTGCTGCATCAGCTATTTCTGGCCTTTAACAGTATTACCTTAATCCAACACTCAGAAGATGACTTCAAGGTTCGTCATAGCAACGAGTCGAAAAAAGCCTCCAACGCAGCGGCCAAACACCTGTTTGAAGGATTCGTTCGCATCGATTCACAACGCGTCAGAACGTCCGTTCACCTGCTTGATCTTCAACATAATCAAATACGTTGGTCGAAACAATTTGATCGCAATAATTGCTACGACATATCGCTACAGGAAGAGCTGGCGTTTTCCATCTGCCAGGAATTGAAACTGTTTATGCTCGAAAATGGGCTGGATCATTTCGGATCAGATTCGCCACTATCAGAGCAAGCGCAGCCAGAAAACCGTATCACTCACATAGGCCAAGGCCGCAGACTGACAAGCCAATAGGTGGAAAGTCTGTTTTATGCACCAAGATTTTGAGTTTTAAGGCGACTGGAATTGTGATTGAAAACTTGATCCCCATTCATTTTTCTGACAAAAATGGGAACAGCTTTAGCTGGCCCAAAGGATGAGCGCTATTGATGGTAGCGATATCAATGGCAAACATCGTTGATAAGAAACTGATTTTATCCAAAATCCACTAACGTCGATGAGAACTGTTTTTGCCAGTGTCGCGGTCTTGGTCTGCAAGGAAACTTTTTTAATACAACGTGATATCACATGAATATAGGGTGTTGTATTAAAAATTAATGAACTCACATCGGTCTCTGGTTATGAAAATCACCATAAAAGGTACATCCATTTGAAACTAGGCCCTATTTTTACAACGTAAAAATCAGCCTGTCCTTATTTGTTATACATTTCTGCAGTGCCTGTCCAGGAGGTGGTTCGAGTTGAATGGATACACAGAATGCTTTACATTAGGTTCTAATTCACTTCAATATCACTGGAACCAGGAGTAAACTGTTCCCGCTTAATTTCATGTACTGTGCCATTCCATGGGGTACTGTTATTTCTGAGTGCTTTGGCAACCTCCGCATCCTCGATGCCAAATTGGTTCGAGAAAACGGCCGCCCAATTAACCCACAAAGTATCAAATGTAACGTATCGGATCATCTTGTTTTTTGGAACCCTTGTCCAAATCTTCGATGAATTGCTAATCCTGTGCATATTATGCAGAACTAAGTTCCAGCGGGCCCCTTCTCCAGCTAATTTCGTCCGAGCATCCAGTCTAACTTCGTTCTCAGCTCTACTCGCCTTGGGGTTTTGCTCCAGTAAACTGCTTAACGCTGTATTTTTAGTATCGTGATGCGCCATGTTGAAAGTAGCGGAATGGCCCGACTTAGTTGGCTCCTGAGGTCCAGCCGTGCTTATTTCGGATACCTGACTATCTTCGCGATCCTTTTGGCGAACGACATAGCCAAAAAGCCCCGGTGCAACCTGATACTGCAATTCAATGCTCTTGGATTTGCCATAAGGAACAACAATTTTGTAGATAAAGGGCTCTAGGACCGCAGGGGTTTGACCTCTTGCCCAAACCCAAACCAGCGGTGTAGGCGCTGCGGCCGAAGCCTGAATCTCTCTCACTGCATTACCAACCAGGCTGAAGTCCCGAGCTGCTTCAGCCAAAGCCTGGATTCGACCCTTTTTTTCAGGGATATTCTGCGCTTCCACTAAATCAGCTTTGCCATTCACACCACCGGGGACTCCTCCAGCGAGCACCAGCCTCCCTGCGCCCACAGTTTCTTTAATATTGGGAGGTGCTGTAACGCCTGTACGGGCCAAAGCGCCGTTAAATGATAGGCGTTGTATCGGCGCTCCTTCCATTGACGGAATGTACTTGCCTGATGAGGGCAGCTTATTCACATTCGAATCTGACGTATCCCTCATAGCTCTTGCCCCCATCATATCCGCTTCTTTCTCCAACCCGGCATCATCATTAACCGAGACACCGGTTTTCATCTGCATCGTCGGCTTTACCCGCCCCTGCGCCTGTTGCACCACATGCCAGGCTTCGTGCGGCAGATGTTTTTCCTGCCCCGGCGCAACATGAATATTGCTACCCTGCGCATAGGCATGGGCGTTGAGTTGAGCGGGTTGGGATGAGTTATAGTGTACTTTTACATGATCCATGCTCATACCCGAAAGCGACTCAATACCTGCTTTAAGCTGGTTCGGCAGACCGGTGTTGTTGGGTTTTGGCGTGATGTCTGACGCCAACTGTGCAGTGCGATTATCTGTTAAAGCCCTAGCCTGGCTCACCTGGCCACGATTATCTGGTAACACAGTTTCGCCTTTACGTTGACTCACTGTGCCATGTTCGGAGGACTGCCGTTTTTTGTGTTCAACCTTAAACTCAGCCATGTTATGCCCCTAATTAAATTGCACTGTCATGATGTTTCTGTGAAATTCACGTTTAATGCCGTGGATCAGATCGTCTAGCTTCAGTTGTGTTCTTATCCATGTTTACCGCGATCAATACACTGTCACCATACATATTGTATGATGGCACGGCCCCGCAAATCCGAACCCAGGTTCTCTTCTTCAATAGGAGTTATAGCCTTTCGAACCATGTTCGCTCGTGGTAATTGACCCCGCTTTCTTTCTGGCATCTTGTTCCTGAGCATTCATGCTTCCTAAAGCTGTGTGCGGGTGTAGTGCCAGGCCCTTTGACATCGCCGATTTGAGGGTTCCGGCTGAGTAAGTTTCCAGATCATCGCCATTCGCACCGTCATAATCACGTGGATCACCCATATTCGAAGTAATAGACCCTTGGATCGCGGCAGCGTGTTTTACATTTTTCTTCATGTCCCAATACCCCAGACTTACATTGAACTCATGGGTATGTTGATTTGCATTTGGGCTGCCGCTCACTTCCACTGTGTACCAAATAGGTGACTGATGAGTCCACAATTGCGTTTTTGCATAATTTTCCGTCGTCATCAAGTGCTGCTTATTAGCTGCCCGCGTGATTGGAAAAAGATTATTGTTTAAAGCTTTGCCACCCAGATTGTCATTCAATAAATGTCCCTTTACTAAATCACCGCCATTGATAACGTAGTGCTTTCTCAACGCATCCATCATCGGTGTCTGATCTGCATTGATATTCGCGCTTTCACCTCGCACCGGATCAGCGGGGTCAAGTAACGCCTCCATCTTCTTGCCGACAATCGTCGTATGTTTACCCCAGGTAAAATTTTGCCCTTCGTTCTTTACATAGGATTTAGCTTGTACTGGCGTGCGATTGTCCTGCAGCACCGTTGCACCTTTACGCTGACGCACATTGCCACCTTTCGTGTCCTGCTGTTTTTTGTGTTCAACCTTAAACTCAGCCATGTTATGCCCCTAGTTAAATTGCACCGTCAGGTTGTCTTTGCGAAATTCGCGTTTAATGCCTTGGATCAGATCGTAGCGTTCTACCAGTTTTTTACCCCGGCTGACCGCGTTTAGTGCGCAGTAACGCAACACGTTGATAATAGCCCCGCCCGCCAGTTCGTGGTCTTGCGCGAGCTTCGTCAGGTCAATATCCTCAGCCAACTCACACACCCCTTCAAACGCTTTCTGCCATAGCTGTAAGCGCTGCGTTGCACCCGGCATGTTAAAGTGGATCATGGATTGGAAACGGCGGGTGAAAGCCTCGTCCATGTTCGCTTTGAGGTTGGTGGCGAGAATAACGGTGCCAGGAAAGTCCTCAATGCGTTGCAATAAATAACCGGTTTGCTGGTTGGCATGCCGGTCGTTAGAACTGCTGGCAGCAGTACGCTTGCCAAACAGCGCATCAGCCTCATCAAAAAATAGAATCCAGTCTTTATAACTGGCTGCATCAAATACTTTGCCGAGGTTTTTCTCCGTTTCGCCTATGTACTTCGATACGATCATCGACAAATCCACCCTATACACCTCACGCCCGGTGGATTTGCCCAGTAAAGCAGCCGTCAGGGTTTTTCCCGTACCGGGAGGGCCGTAAAACACAGCACGAAAACCTGGCTTGACCTTACGGGCCAGGCCCCAGTCGCGCATCAGGCTGTGGCCATGGGTGATCCAGGCCCGTATCTCCTGCACTTGCGACATCACGTGATGATCCAGCACCAAATCACTCCATGTCAGTGCGGTGACAATTGGGCTGGCGGGAAAGGCCGGGCTTAACTCTGGGCGAATTTTTTCTCCGGTCAACAACAGCTGTAGCCACTGCTGCGACAAACTCCACACTCCGGATAACAGTGGAAGTTTGTCGTCCGATTGCTCCAGTGTAATCACCATTTCTGCAGCAAAGCGATGGCTGGGCGCGAGAATGCGCATGGCCTCCAGCCGCAACTCCGAGTTGTTGGCGCTCAGCAGAAATGCCAGCGTCTGCCCTGTAGGTAAAAAACCGCTGAAGGCTTTATCGCTGTATCCGCCAAATTCACTAAAGCACCGCTCGGTCGTGCCGTTTACACTTAAAAACACATCCAGATATTCGGGCCGAACATGGGGTGCCAGAGCCAGCGCTAAGGCCAGGCGTTCAAAAGTGTCGAGCTGCCAATCTGAGGCCTGCCGCGCATATTCACTCTGCTCGGGCACCAGTTCGGGCGGCGCTATATCCAACCAGTGATCCTGGTGCCCCTCGTGTTTCAGATAGCTGGCAATCACCTGCTGGATCACGGCATTCAGCCAGTCGAGCTCGCGATACAGCGCTTGTAGATTTTGTTCAGGCGTCGGCATAAGGCTAATCACTCAACAGGGCTACATCGTCAAGCGACATATCCACCCAGTTAAAAAAACCAATGCTGGTGGTCAGATTCAGCTCGTTGACTTTGACCAGATCAAGCAAATCGGTTTGGAGCCAGTTGGCTATTTCCCCTCCTCCCAATTCAGCTTTGTTTTCGACAATCAGACTCAGGTAGCGGTCAGTCATCGCATCACTCATCACCAATTTTTTGGCCTTAAAAAAATATGCAGCCTGGTCGTTGGTTTTTTCATAGCAGGCTATGCCCGTGCATCGTTCTGCTCTGGCCGAACTGTGACTGAGCAGCCTAAAGCTATTGCTTTCAGAAAGTGCTGCCGACATTTCCAGACGGGCATCGGCCTGTCCCGCCACAGCCAGCCCCCAGTCTTCCGCCGTTGCCACACCGGTAATAACGTATACCTGCCTGAAGCCATAATGCAGCTGGGTTAACTTTAAGGTCAGGTCATCTCTGATTTGGGCCCAGTTCAGCAGCAGGCTTGCTTTTGGCTTGCTTGCATGAAAGATAAAATCGCCAGTATGTGAGAATTCGAGTACCTGTCTGGTCCAATAATAGTCTTCACTATCGCGTCCCTGTTCAGACTGGGTCTCGCACAGCAGTTGCTTTACCCCGCTGCTTAATTCCCAGTCGTTCTGATCCAGCGGGATCTCTCGGCTCACCAGCAAATTTTCTACTAAATGAGCATCGCCAATATTAAGCAAAGGCTGAAAGCGGCCCTGCCTCAGCTGGCACAGATCACCCAGCGCCAGCCTGCGCGTGAAAGGGTGCATCGGCAGCCAAGCCGTTTGCTGATAGCAATGGCTGTAAAACACTTTTTTAGACATGATTACCCCTCCCGCTGCAAGGCAGGCCAGCACTAGCCGGCCCCCCGCCTTAACCGTTATGCTGCGTAAGCTGCAGCTGTTGCAGCCGCCAAACCTGCTTTGTAGGAGTTCAGGCTGGTGGTGGCCGTCGCCAACGCGCTTTGGGCATAAGCCAGTTGCTGATTTACGATATTGACGTTAGTCAGAGCCTGGTTATATTTTTCGCTCGCTTTGTCGTACGCCTGCTGCACCAACGCTAAAACACCGGTGCAATCTGGTGTAAAGCCAACGACAAAGTTGCCATCAACAACCAAACCAGCCACATTCTGCGTTCCTGAGACCAGTGTCTGCCGTTCAATTGTGCTTTTAAGCCTTGTCACCTGATCGTTTTCAAGTGTGATGATCTGCTCTGAACGCAAGGAGGTCGCCTCAGCCACATAACAGCTTTGTAATGCTGCGAGTGTAAGAGCTACAGCATTGTTGGCGTCAGCCGTCGCCTTCGCCATAAAGCTGATTAAAGTATCAGGTACCAGTGGATTACTTAATTTTTGCTTATTCACCAGTTGGCCAAACCTGTCTATCAGCTCAACCGTAAAAATCAATTTATTGATGAGTGTTGCCATTTCGCCTGACACCCGCTTGATTTCTCTGGTCGCTGTTCCAGTTTGTTTCAATGCCAAGCCTGTGCTGGTGCACAAGGCGTTAACACTGGAATCTATGTCAATGGCCAGATTGAAGTTCGTCAAAGCTGCGGCTTTATTGAGCTCAGCTGCGGTTAAATAAGCATTAAACTGAATGGATTTGGCGGTCTCAGCATCAACAATGGCTTGGTATTGATCGACCTCGTACTGGGCTTCTGCCACTTGCATTGCCAGCCAGTCGAGCTGGGCTTTTTCTTTGTAAACAATGCCGACTGCGAGCGAATTAATTGTCATGTTATTCATTTTTACTCTCCATAGAGCCGTTGTGTTTTATTGTTAAGCCTGAGTGCAAACAGTGATAGCTGGCAGTGTATTCGCCATTACGTTGGTATACTGAGCCTGATCGCTGGGATCCCCAGTGGCAACCGTCAGTATGTAAAGCTGATAACTGGTGTTTGGCTTGATCACATTGCCGAAGTTGTCAGTTGCAGTCGGCGGAAAATTAAAGGTACAGCGGCCTGATACTGCTGCTGGCACTGCGATATAATTCGCAGGTGAAACCTGCCCTGCGATGGCCTGATTAAAATAGATGGGAGGCAAGTTTAGGTTCTCAGGACAACGCAATAGATTGAGGTCCGGCATTCCGCCTTGTTCAACAAGAATGCAACGGAATTCATAAGCAAGGATCGCTGTGGACGAGCCAGCTGCCAGTGCTTCGGCAGCCGATGAGGTCGCAGCAGGTTGTTCGCCTGAGACAATCTGCTGTACAGAAGCAGCTGTATCAGCCTGCGCGGCAACAGATTTCGCCTTGCCTTTACCTGGGGCAGCGGTAGTCGTATTTTGTTGCACTGTCCCAGTATCAGCAGATGAGCCTAATGGCGTAAATGTGAAACTGGCGGTCGACCAGGTCACGCCTGCAGCATCCGGGGCGCTATTTGGAGTAACTTCCAGCTTTTGCGCTAATGGCAAAATGGTTGCCGGAGTAAATGGCTGGCTTGGTGCAGACAGTAACTCCGAATAGTTATTAATGTACTGTTTGTATGCTTTGGATAGCTCGATATACAAAAAGGCAACGTAGCTTGAGCCAGCCAGAACAGGATTGCCAAACGCATCAGAGCCAAGCTGTATGCTGGTCGGTGATCTTTTCACCGCACCTGTCACGTCGATGCTTGCATCCGGAGTAATACTCACAAAAAGGCTATTGTCGCCCGCAGGTCGTTGTGAAAATAATTGCTCAACCTGATCAATCGAAAAGGTAGTCTGATTTTGCGCCGGCACTAGCGTCAAGTAGTAGACAGGATCCGCGTCCGGAATGGTCACATCAGCAGCTTGGGGCGAATAAAAAGCTGGTAACGGCAGCGCCGCAAAGGATGCTGTTATTTCAGACCCGGACACGACACTTATACTCAGGCACTGATTGAGTTGGTTGTTGCTGTTGTCGTATGCCGTATTAATGGCAGACACTTCTCTTCTGGCGTCAGCAAGTTCTCCCTCGGCCTGCCGCTCTGCTTTGCTGGCTGTGGTTATTTGTGCATTTTCTGCAATGCCCTGTTTGGTGAATTTATCCAGTTCGGCCTGGGTCGATGTAAACAAGTTATCTATTTTCGATTTCACACTTGTCGTTTGAGCTAAAACCTCGCTGATGGTAATTTCAGCGGTAGAGCCAGAGGCGTTCATCGCACTTTTTGAGATCCGTTTTGCTTCATTCGCCACTTCATTGATCAGGCTGTTGGCGCTCTGAATTTTTTCGTACACATCGGTTTGGTATAGAGCTGCAGTTGCAATATTAAATGCAGCGCCTATATCTGAAGCCAGTACCGAAATGGCATTGGAAGCGATCTGCACATTGGCAGCAGCAGTAGCCGTATTGGTGATGCTCACTGCAACATCGGTATTTGCCTCTGTGGTCGAGGTGAGTAAATTGAACACCTGGTTCGCGTTGATCAGGCTTTGATTATTGATATTTTGCCAGGTGGTAACGTCATCTTCCGTCCCCTCCAATTTGTCCCGAGCGGTGATTTCCGCTCCTTGCGCATAATAAAGCGTGTATTCGGCCACAGTTTTTAATGAATCCAAATTGGACTGATTAAGCGCCAGAGCCGACAAGGTATTGACCACTGTCTGTTGAAGGTTTTCATTGTAAGTATTCATAAGTTCCTCATTTTTATCCGATTATTCAAACATTAATGACGTTGTTTCATTGCTCCAAAAGCCGGACATCCGTTAGGTTGGCCATGTCACATAAATCGCTTTTTCCATCCAGGGCAACTTGATCACGGAATATGAAAAAGGAGCACGCGCCAACAGCACGTCATAGGCACGCCTGTCCACCACCAAATCCCAATGATCATTTGCATCCGTTAACGACCCCTCTCTCACTAACCAGTCACCCCGGCATCCATCCACCGAACTACTGCCTATAGCCTCCCAATGGCCGATCACCGAATTCAGCAGGCTGTGACAAAGATCGGCCTCATCGGTGGAAATATCGATGCCGATTTCTACAGGCTCATGCAGTGCTAAACCGCAGAGCAATTTATTCAGCAGCAAGTGCTGTTCCGCAGTTTCACTGCACCCTGTTGCTAAAAACTGTAAGTAATGCACGGCGCGTCGCTGAGCCAGGGGGGTGACGAATTGCTCGTTTTCAACCAGCCCCAGTCGGGAAAACAACATAGTGATAAAACCCTGCAAAATGACTAAGCCTGCATTGGTTATTCGCATTGGAGAGCTGTTGGCAACTGGATTTTTAGCGGCTTTTATGGCGTCCGCCAATCTTGCCTCAAGGTTCTTCGTCTCATTGACTGTATTGGCATGAGATGATTTTTTAGCAGAGAGCGCTTCGGTGTTATTCAGCACTTTTGTCGTTGCAAGCTGCAAAGGTTTTGCTAATAACTTCAGTTGTGGGGCAAAAGCGGTTTGTAGTACAGCAATGTCGATCTGCTGTTGACGCATCAACTGGTATAAAAAATTGCTGACGAATTGATCAGGTGTTAATGCGGCCCAATCATTAGTAAGCCAATGTTTCAAAACCAGCTGAAATAACAATGCGTCACGCTGCCGTGCAGTTGAATGGGGTATTTCAAGCCTCTGCAGACAGCGCTGGAACTTATCCAACAGCAGAATAGCAGTCTGTTGCTGTGGGTCGGCGATACGCATCGCATCTATAAGCCAGGCAAATGGCACAATACTGAGCAGTCGAAGCATCACCCCATGCTGATGCTGTAAGTCATGCAGCAGAGCTGGTAACAGTTTGGGTTTCACTGTACATACGTCAAATAACAAGCGATTCAAATCTATTGGCCGGGCGATCTTGAGCCAGGAAGGCGGTTGCCCCTGCTGTAACATGCAACGGGCGATGTCAATAAAAGCTGGATGATTTAAATACCCGGCCAGATAGTCTTGACTGAAATAGCCAGTAGCCGCGGTTTTGTCTTTATCTGCATCTGCCGGAGTTGGAATATCTGGCTGAACGGATAACTTTAGGCCCTGCTCTGCTTTTTTCGATGTCCGGTCAATCAATAGCCTGTAGGCATTATTCCAATGCGTTTTCTGTAACAGATGCTTTTGTTGCCCGAAACTTTCAACGCAGTCAGACAGAGGTACATTGAGCCGTAAACAGGCACTGGCGATCATTCTGACAAGCAATTCACTGGCCGATAGATGATGTGCTCTGGCATCAAAGCTCAGAGTCCAGAATATTTCGGCCAGATGTTTCTCCAACACCGCGCTGGCACCTTGCCAATAGCCTGCGTTCTGCCACAGCAAGGCCCAGTGTTTAATTGTGTCTTTCGCTGGTTTCAGTTCGTCAGGAAGTTGCTTCGATAGCCAGTGGCCAATAGGCTGACTATCACTCTTGTGGCTGAGTATGTTCAGCAGAAGATATTTATCAGGCTGGCGCTCCAGCCAGTCAGAGATACTATGCCTGTCCTCTTGTTCCAGTTGTCGCCAGAGTACGGCCAGCGGCACCGCGTCAAGCCCCGGTGGTGCAGCATCAAGTCCCTCTGACAAAGAACTGACCGAGCCAGCACCTTGTGGGATTAAGCGATGTCGTAGTGCAGACAAGAGTTCGGCAGGGCTCCAATTCCTGTCCGGCACAACACTGAAAACATCATGGCCAGTCTTGAGCTGAGCCAATAAATGCCGGGAAGAAGCTGCCGCGCCTGCTCCCCCTATTCCTGCATGTATAACTGACAATAATGAGTTCGATAAATACTGAATCGAGCTATGAACCGAGGCATGCTGTAAAGCGAAGCCCCGGGCAGATGCTGCATTCAGGTTGGGCCAACACAGATCCTGAACCAGGCATTGTGCAATCTGCTGAGAAAGTGCAGAACTATTCACCCCACACTTTTGCTTCAGTAGCGCAACGAAGTCATGCCAAAAAACAGCCAGATCAAACCCAGTCTGAGCGCCTTGTCTGCCCTTAGAAACTCCAACTAACGCCTGTATTAACAAGGCCGGGACCTGATGCGCCAGATCAACACCATCCAGGGCAGGCAATTCAGCTCGCTTTTGCCAAAACAGCAGACTGTCGATCAGTGATACACAAAACTCTGTCGCGTCAGGTTCCAGCAGATCTATCAGTCGAGACAGATCGGCGGCCCCCACCAACCTGAGCAATCTCAGGCTAAGCAGTTCATTGCTGGTTCTGTGTAATTCTGCGGCACCTAACAGCATGGCAAGTGATTGCTCTGCACCACTCAGGCTATCGAGTATCAGTTGACCCTGCGTTCCGGCCACCAGGCCATAACCGCCATCAGTTCCCGTTTTCAGATAGTGCAGAGCCGCCTGCCAATAGGATGTTCTGACGCCGGCAGCACTATGCCGTCTGTTTTGTTCACGCCTTAACTCTTTGAAAATTCCCAAGAGTTCAAAATGCTGATAATTTGGATGCTCTGTTTGCACACTATGAATTAACAGATCTAAAAATACGGCCAATTCAAATCCATGTAGCTTGCAGAGCTCCAGCAAGGTTTTATGAACTAATTGGCGACGATTAAATTTCGAGCTGCGCGCCGTCAAAAGGTAAGCCAGTACGACTTGCCAAACCGTTTCCTTGTTCCAATTCTGTTTTCTGACCTGTGCTTGTGTTTGCTGAACGTGCGCCAGAATAAAGGAATGCTGTTGTGGCTCTGCGACTTGCACCAGCAAGGCCAATTCGGTGAAAGAAAAATGTTTCAATATGCCTTGGCGGGCTTTAACTGAGTGACCTTCAAGGAGCAACAGCTTCGCCATACGTGCAGCGTCCTGGCGTGCCAGTACTGAAAACAATTCGTCCACTTGTACTGTGTCTGCTCCGACAGCCTGTCGTCTGAGTCCGTAGTGCAACATCTTTTGTAATGCCAGCCAGAGATCTGGTGGTTCCGCAGATTGAACTACTGCAATCGGACTAGTGCCGTGATCCTGACGGTAAATCATTTTAATGGCGTTGAAAAAAGTCAGGGAGACGGCTCCCAATGATTCAAGCGCAGCTACAGCCTGAAACATTTGATCAAGCAGCCTCTGGTAATCGATTTGATAGTGCTGGGCAACTTGCCATAGGTTGGCGCGAACAAAGCTGGTGGTGTTAAACAAAGTGCCTCTGTCCACCAGCAGGTGCTTCAGAATAGTCAGCCAGACAGATTCTCTGAATGCAGAGGCTCCGGCTGCTGGCAAGTGCCGCTCCTGTTGCAGGGTGAAAAGATCGTCTGCAAAAATACAAATGAAATCCCCCTGCCAGGGTTCCAGTAGCCGGATGATGCTGCGAATACGGGCCTCACCTAATTGCCAGACAAGGCGTTGCCGCACTCTCTGTGAACGGCCTAAATATCGGATGATATCTATGGTAGCGCGCGGGTTATGCTCCAGTTGTCGATCCAGTATTTGCAACGCACTTTCAGTTCCGCTAAACCACCAGGGCGCTGTTCCATGTTGTAAAAACCAGGTCACAAAGTCTTGCATTGATTCAACATGGTCCATAATCCGCAACGTGCCGCCATCATTCAATGCCACAGCTATCTGCTCATGGGCGAGCATTTTTTCTAAAGCTTTATGTACACATGCAGTTAATCGTCTGGGTAGCTGGTACGCCAAATCGTCGAACAGCATATCTCCCAAATCCAGCTCCAAGCTGGTAATACGCCAGGTTTGTGTGGTGGGACAAAGTTCATTGAAAGATTGCTCCAGCAGTTCGGTGAGCGCTGTATTGCTCCACAGGCTGATGAAATCCTGTAGCTCCTGCACTTTGGCTTCTTGATCAAAGCCGGTTTGCCAGCAGCATTGGGCTATCAGGTGGCTGGTCGTCATGCTTGTACCGCCTCCGCTTTTTCCGCTGATAAGCCAAGCTTTAATGCGAGTTCACCTTTTGACGCGTTACACAAATCAAAAGCCTCCTTTGCTGCTTTTCTGGTCACGGATACAGTTGGATCGTCGGCTTTCTTTTGGCTCAAAACATGAAGGAGGGAATTACAGTTATCTCTGTTATTTTTCCAGTCCACATAGTTTGAAATGATGTCCTTCATCGCATCAAAGGGGGTTGGTACATAGTGCATCTCAACATAAGCCGGCCAATGCAAACTCACCAATGTATCGATAAAGTTCTGAAATTTTGGCTGCTGGATCAGCGTCACGTAATCTGGAAAAATCAGGCTGGCTGTTAAAAAATATGGCGCTACAACCTGGGGTTGTGGGTTGCCCACCAGCAGTATGGATTCAATCAGCAAAAAGCCTTTTCGCTGGGTCGACAGCCAGAGCAATTGGTCCGCGTACTGTTGGTAATCTTCAGCGGTGGCAGCGGAAGAACAGACGATATCCATCAAGCATTGATTACCCTCAACCAATTGATGTTTTTTATCTTGCCCTTGACCACGAATAACCGAAATATCCGAATCTGCTAAGCGATAACCTGGCTCGCAATTGTTTAACCAGTCGTGGAAATCAGGGGCATCAAGCAAGGCATACAATTTTCCGGCAAGAGATCGCCAGCGCCCAGGCAGACCGAGCAAAATACCTGCTTTATGCTCAAAGGCCGAAAAATGTTCAAAATCAGAGGGTTTTAACCTAGCGTCGGAAAAAACCTTTGCCTGATCCACTTCTCCATCCAGTGTTGGAAAAACTGGCCTGTGCCACCACTGTTGTTTTTCTGCATTGCTACCGCCTTTGGCGTCAACCGTATTGGAACTGGCGGCTTGATGCATACAAATCTCATTGATAATAGAGGCGTCACCTGGCATTGGTAACAGCTTGACTGCACTAACATTGAAGGCGCGAGTGCGGTTATAGGACAACAATTCAAAATTTTGCAGCCAGATGGTCTTTACGATAATGCGCGTCTTGAGCTTGCTACCAAACCATTGGCATGTCTCGATCATCTCATCATACAAAATTGCGTCATCGCCATGACGGGCCATCAGATGAGACAACATGGCGTCCCGCCGGGTTGTTGCCTCTAACTCGTTTTCCATGTGTTGGCGCAAACCGTATATGTATTCATTAAATTGAAAATTTTTGTATTTTTTCCAGGCTTCATTTTCAACTTGACCGTCTGGTTTACCCGGATCGATCTGATAATGAAATGCGTCATGCCCCCGCAACAATGGCTTAACTTGTGGAATGTCATACAGCGGCTGACAATGGTATGTGGTGGTGAATTTTTTGTAGGGAAGGCCCGGATTGGGTAAGCCGGTCTGCTCTGGTTTGCAGTAAGGGGTCCCGAACGAAAACAGATCGCCTATATGCGCAACCTGAGAAAATTGATTGGCCAGTAATTGATCAAAAGCCATCAGATAGCCTTTCAACTGGCGCGACTGCGCAACCCTATAATTCCCGACATCAGAACCTGCTTCGGACTGAAGCGAGTTATAGCCTATGCCATAAACATCCGGGAAGGTGTTTTGTACTGAGTAATAGTCTTCAATGTTGCGATAGTTGCCTTGGGGCAATTCGGGAAATAAATCAATTTTCGCTTCCACACTTGCGGCCTGATGCTTGGAGCTCAGTGCCGCTAAATACGGCTGCCCAGACTGATTTGGCTCCGTATTCAGCTGTATGCCATTTCGCACTAATTTGAATGTGTCAGAGAGCGTAACATTCGGCAGTTCGTTTTTTTTGATTGCGATGGTATTGGTGTTGGCATAGCCGCTAAAGCTCAGACTTTCCACGTACCACACGCCATCTATAGCAGCAATCAGACCGGTCAAGTCAGACAGACTGACACTCAGGCATTGCGCTTTAAGCGCATCTTTCCCCGCGATCCAGCCGTTAGAGGTTTTGGGCCCATTAAAAATATCTTCTGGGTTAAGACCCTGGGCTAAAAGCTCTTTATAGCCGGATTGAACTGCAGCAGGAGCCGCATAGTTAAGTAACACTTGCGCTATCAGACTCTCTACTTTCGCAGCATTCGCAGATGGAGTGATCCACACAGTGCCTGCCAGTCGAATATCTACCGGTGTCAGACTTTTAGGACGCAGGAACCACTCAGCAAGATTGCGGTGCTGGTTCAACAGGACATGCACAGCGTTGATGATCTGCTCGACATCCGTTTGTCCGGAGTTATCCTTTAAACTCAGATAACTTTTGTAGCGCCCCGTATATAGCTTCTGGCGGCTGTCGCCCTCTGGTGCAGGCACGGAAACAGCCTCTGGTTCAATATAAATCACCCGCACTTGCGGCACATGAGCCAGTACCAGCTTGCGATAATCATCGGGTGTAACAGGGCTCGATGTCAGAATATTTTGTGGCTCAAAGAACTGATCCTGAAAATGAATAGTTCCGTCTGCTTGTGTCAGCACATCGGCTATCGGAAATTGTGCGCAATAGCCTAATTCAGTCAGGGCATAACAGAGTTGATCGAGAATAGTGATACCCGGATCACTCTCGTTATAATTGGTCCACACCTTTCCGGACAAGGCCTGCAGTTGTTTTATTCCGTCCCGCTTCAACACTGCAAAATTGAGCGCATCGGGAAGCGGTTCATCGACAATATAATAATCATCGCCCGTCATGCCTGGCCTCCGGCAACTGTCACCAGTGTTATTGCATGCTGCTGGTGTGACACCAATACCGACTCATCGTCATTATCACCTTCAACACAAACCATCATGCTTAAACCTGACACTGAGACCACACCAGCCTGAGCAGATAAAAACCGGATTAATTCAGATTGATTAATGTCCTGCGTCAGACTTCTTTGCGGTAAATCACTGTGGATCCAGGGCGATAAGTAGACTCTTAATTGCTGATTTATGGCCTTTTCCATTGCATTTGCATTGACCTGTGGATCAATAAGTAATGTGGTGCTAATCCTCACGATCTGATGTTTTAGGTTAAAAACACTGAGCTTCGTCATGGCCGAGGTTCGGCATGCGATATGCTGCACTATTGCGGCCTGGTCTAAAGCGTCAACCACAGGCCTGAACGCGTTAGGTTGTTGTGCATTGGAGTAGCCTTTGACTAAGCCAATGCGGACAGCACCGCCCTTTCCACTGATAGCTTTGGCATAAAACAAATTCATACAGGCGCTGTGAGCCATATCTACCAAATCGATGGCGGTGACACATCTGTCTTTATTGTTCAGCCGCTCACTGACACGCCGATAAAAACTGCTGTACCCGCCATAGCTATTTCTGTTTTCAGCGGGCAATCCACCAAATGAAGGAAATGGCTGCGTAATGCCGGCAATTTGTGGCCATTTGTTTTGCGTAGCGCTAATGCTGTTTGCATCGATTTGCGGTATTTCACCTGCAGGTAAACCTACTGTTGAAACGCGAGTCAACTTCACTGCCTGAGTATCCAGATAGCTGAATTTGATGTTGATGGCCTGGCCATAGCCTTTGGTCGCTATCGCCAGCCAGAAATCAGCATTGGGCATGATAGGTGACGCAAGGTAAGACTGGTCTAGCTCCGCTTGTTCGATGTTTACCTGCTGAAGCACACTAAGCTGCTGTTCGGCAGCGGTCAGCCTAAGATCGGCGGACGTCAATGACGGAACAGCAAAGGTGATAATGCCCGGACAAGTCAGGTTGTTGGTATCGTTTTGCAACACCTTAATTGGTTGCCAACCTTTATTTGTCCAGTAGTAATAGCCAATACAATCACTCTGAGCTGAAATTTGATTGTCATCCGCGCTTATTTCGGCAAACAAGGTCAAGTTGCAAGGCGCGACAACCCCACTGAGCGACAGATACAAACAACCTTGCCCTCCCACACCGGCAAACAGAGGCAACCCGGGAGAAACAGCATCTTGCGGCGTCAGATTGCAAAAACCATAAGCTTGATCAGTGTTCGTCGCATCGTAAGCGAGATAAGGTTTAAACGAACCATAGTGGTACAGCGCCAGCGGATAGGCTTGCGGATCGATGTTCTGCTCAGGAGAAATGTCTGTCACCGCACTGGCGCTATAACTGCCCAGTAAGCCGGACAGCTTTGGGCTATAAGGCGGGTTAGGGATAGGTAGAGGTTTTGCTTTAGGGTCTTTGCTGATCAGCGCCTGTGCGTTGTTAAAACTGATGTATGAAATCACCTGAGCGTACAGACTATTACCAAAAGCATCATCAGGTGTTTCCAAATCAAACCGCAGATAACCATTGCTCGCATCACTGACCCCGGGCAAAGGCGATAGCGCTAGCTGCGGTATGACGGTACTCATGGGGTTGAATGTAAAAGTAAAGCTGCTACTTTGCAGATTAAGATCAGGCGGAGTGGATGACTGTTGAAACAAGCAGACAACATCTGGAGTGAATGCCATTGGTGTTGGCGCTGGCGAGTCCACTTGTGGCTCTGCAGTTAGCTGAGACGACTCGCCGGTTGGGCTGCCCACTGGCAACATAGGACGGAAGAATGGTGGCAGCATCGGGCTTAATAACGCAATCCACCCTACAATCACGTTTACTATTCGCTCAAAAATAGAGGGACGATTTTTTGGCTTGACCGGCGGTAATGGACTGTCACCAGCCTCAGGGGTCAACCCTTGCCAGCTTTTTGACGTCAGTAAACTCCACTGGCCGGTAAATGATGTATTCGTAAATACTGATGCGGCAGTCAAAACAGCTACAGCCTCTGTGGCGGCAACTAAAGCCAATACTGTATTTTGCGCTTTAGCAGTTGCTGCGGCTGCAGTAGTTACAGCTGCAGCCTCTGTTGCTTTTGTCGCCGCAACTGATGCTGATGCCACAGCAACGGACGCTGAAGCTATGGCCGCAGCCGCCGATGCTATTGCCTCTGCTGAACCTGGAGGCGGAGATGCTGCGTCTACTGTCGCCTTTGCTGCCTTTACTGCTGTGTTTGCCTCGGTCACTGCGGCCTGTGCCGCTATCATGGCATCCTTTGATGCTGCAGCTTGAGTTTCAGCTGATGTTCCTTTGGCTTGGCTTGCCGCTGCTTTAACATCACTGAGCGCGCTGGTCGCTGCAGTTACTGCTGCCGTAACCAGCGATAGTATTTCCGCAGCTCCCTGGGTAAATAAGTACTGATTGTACTGAGCGTAATAATCGCAAAAATTGGTGGGCAGTTTATCCCAGTTAATAGTCAGCCTAAGCGAGTCGAGCGGCTTGGCGAAGCACTCATTGCTGCCAACATAAAAACTATCCCCCACTTCGGGCACCGGCCCGAATAATTGTTGTGACCCGCTATTTGCTAAAGGCGAACTATGGTTTGCTAATGAGAAATGACTGAACTGGTCGACCTGAACCTGAATACTGGCCTTCACCAGACTGGGAGGCTGGCTTAAGTCGACCGACGGACTCAGCATTATTTTGAGCATGGGCCAGGCACTGCTAAAACCATCCGGGCTTTTAATAAAGGCAGCTATGGCGGGTGCTTCAAGTGGCAGCGTGATCTTTATCTCTACTGCATCAGGAGCTGGAAGGATCTTGATATCCCCCTGGTTCAGCGCAAACCAGTTTTTTTCTGTGCTTAAGTAAAACTGGTTAGTTGGGAAAGCCTGGATAAAATCAGTAAGCGCAGCGCAGGGAGACAATGAAGCATCGCTTTGAAAGGTTAAGGTAACACTGATAGTCCTCAGCCCGCCCTGCAAAAACAACAGCGGAGATGCCAAAGCAAAGCCTTGTTGCACCGGCAGCCCTTCATTATTGCCAAAGCCATCCCAACTGATTATTTCTTCTAACGAGTTGCGTGAAACCTGAGCCGGTTTAGCTATGGTGTTCAGATACAAAACCCTGGCGTCCGGGTGAGTTTGATCATAATAAAGTGTCTGCACTGATGAAATCACAGCATGGTTGATTTCAGTGTCGGCCTGATTAGCAAACACTATTCCGCTCTGATCCGGATAGCTCCCCGCCTTGAATAAGGTGCCGGCAGGCAGGTTCAGTGGCTGAACTTTGTCCGCCAGCTTCAGGCAGACAAATACCTGATCGGCCTGCGCGCTCTGCAAAGATTGCTGCAAAATATGGTCATAATAAAAATCGAGATGCTTTGTGCTGAACTGGTTAATGACCTTTTGTTGCGTTTCCATTAACCGGCTAAAAGCCATCAACAAGGCTGTATCGGGGTAAGGAGTGGGTTGATTTTCCTGTTGATAAAAAGCCTGTGTCGCGTGCTCAATAACCTGCACAAAGACATCAAATACGCTGTGAAAAATGCGGCTGCAATTGTTAGCCAGAGACCCAATTGTAACGGGCTCTGTTTCAGCCGTTGCAGACAAACCATGCTGGCTGTTGTGGCCGTTGAACCAAACTGGCCCGAAGCTGCGATAAAATGCAGTGTCAGGCGCATTAACCATTCCCTTAGTCGCAACACAGATGCGTTGCTGCAATGCAAGCATTGACGAGAGTTGGCCGGCCAGTGTTTCTTCTATCATTTTTTTTAGAAAAAGATGCAAGCTGTCAGTGTTGCTGCTTGCATTTAACCCCATGAAATAAAACCATTTATTAATGGTGGCAAACAGGGTTTGCAGCAAGGGGATCAACCGGTTGACATAGTCAGCGTCACCGGTTGGCGATTTTAATTTCCCTCCTTCTAACAGCATGAATTCTGCATGATAAAAGCTGTAATCCGTTTTACTGATCGCAGCAAGCAAAATGCAGGGGTCTTTCACAAAAAAAGACTGCCAATGACCAGCAGGTTGATTGTTTTGATCGTAATACAAAATCAATTGGGAAAATGCGGCAACAAAAGCCAGCCGATCACGGTTGTTTCGCCCGTCAACTTTGATACTGCCGGGGTCCAGCGCCCGGGCAAGTTGACTGTAGCGATTTTCCGCAATGGCATCTGCATTCATATCGGGTTGACCGGCAAGTGAGTGCCTTCAAGCAGTGAGAATGGGAATACATGGTTGTGGCGTGTATTCGTCTGCTTGATTTTGTACGAAATAGACAGAGTCGCGACACTCCCGTCCTCAGACAACGAAATATCAACTTCCTCAACGCTGATCCTCGGTTCACTATTCAACAAGGTTGTCTTAACCGATTGAATAATTTCTTCCTGCAAGGTCGCATCGAGACGGCAAAACAAGTACCGGATTAAATCGCAGCCGTAATTGGGCATCAAACTGCGGCTGCCTCGTGGCGTTTTCATCAGCAAGTCAATCGACTGATTGATGTTGCTTTCACCAGAACTCAGCTGCAGTTGGTAATTCGCGTTATCAAATACTGGTGGAAACGACCAGCCTGTTCCTAAGAAGCTACTTTCATTCATGCTTGATCACTTAGCCTCCAATGATGACGGTAAAACAACCCAACACAATAGAACCACCATGCGCCGTAGAATCCCCCATTCTGGCTGCAGGCATATTATTAATCATGACAGTGGACGATCCTTTCACTATCGAATCCGGTGGGCCAACGCAAACCGCCATATCACCGACTTTGGCAGCCGGCAATTTACCAATCAGAACTGTAGGTGCACCAGGCGCAGAGACTGGACCTCCGACATGAGGGATAGGTGGCAATCCAGGCGTCACCATAGGGCACACATGAAAATCTGTTAAGCGGGCTGCAGGTGGCATAGGTTCTCTCCCTAACACTCAATTAATCATGACCATAGCGGCTTTCAGGGTTAGCTCTGTGCCCCCCTGAACCTGAGCTGTCATGTTGCCTTTTGCCGAATACTGCAGCTGGGCCGTATCCTTAATATTGTTCCCTGTTGTGCTGACATCGCCACCAGAGCTTTGAATATCAATGCCGGTATTGCCCTTGATACTGACCTTTTGCCCTGCCTGTAAGTTAATGTCTTTATCGCTTTTGATGGTGATACCTGACGAGGTCATCAGCAGTGAGTTGCCATTCTCGTCTTTCACTTCGATCTGCTTATTTTTGTCATCCAATACAACTGTGTTTTGCCCCGGCGTGGTCAGCGTCAGTATTTTGTTTTCGTCATCAAACATGATGCGCAGCTCACTTTTAGTGACTATGCCTTTCATGCTGTTTTTTTCATTTGGAGTAAAATCGGAATATGGCTTGTTTTTTTGACTGTAAACACTACCGAGGATCACCGGATAACGCGGGTCCTGGTTCAAAAAACCCAGAATGACTTCGTCGCCAACTTCAGGTAAAAAGAATGCGCCTTGCCCTTGGGTTGAATAAAAATTGGCCAGCCTTGCCCATAAGCCTGCCCCTTGGTCGTTAAACAACGCGACCTCAACCAGGATCCGATATTCGCTATCCGGATCGGCGTTTATTTTGACAACAGTTGCGTTAAACAAGCCTGCAATGCCGGGTACTAATCCAGCTGCAGACGGCGCTTCCACTTCATGTTCTTGCACAAACCATTCTTGCGACAAGCCAATATTGACTTCAGTAGCCCAGTTACCATCAGAAATGTCATGCCGCACCGAAGACACGAAATGATCGCCATCAAAACGAGCGCCCATGCCGGCCAGGGTCACATAATTTCCGGGCACAACCACAGCTGTACCCTGAAAGCGCGCATCTCCTGTTATTTTGGACAATTCACTTTTTAACATCTGTGCTTTGGCCCAACTTTGGAGTTCATCAGTGCTCTCTGCGGCCGTTGTTTGCAGCTCGTAGTTGGCTAACCCCACCACTTCAGAAAGCGTTTTGCTGCTTAAATTCCCAGGGCCTGCCAGATTATTAGCAGCCTGCGCTGTGGTTAATTTTTGATTGGGGTAATCCCAGGCGCTCGCGGTGACCTGTGCCAACTGAGTGATGGCGTTCAGGTCGGCATTAAATTCAAATAGATTGTTGCCGTAGGTCAAAGTCAGAACAGAAGAGGTCTCTGTGACAGGATTAAACACCGTCACTTTATTATTGATGGTGCTGACCAGCATGCTGTTCACTTCAGCACGCGCCAACATGAAGTCCCAATCAGTCACATAATATTGCACCAATTCGGCTAATTGGTTTGAAGTAGCTGTGACAGACGCAGTTAACCCTGCCTGAGCCTGGATCAGCGTACTGATCACATCACTGTCCTTAGTTTTGCTAAAGGCAGCGCTTTTGCGCCCGACAGTCATTTTTACCGCTTTATCTTTGCATTCGATCTCAAGTATGGGGCCGCTGGTGTTGGCTACACGCAGTGATTGTTTCGTTACTATGCCACTAAAGAGCAGTGTGTTTTTACTGTCGTAGCCCACTTCGATACTGATCTCGTTGCCCGGCACAAAAACAGCCGAAGCGCTGATGACAAAAGATTCTTTGGCGGCGTCGCCGTCCAACAAGGAAATAGTGGCAGTTGCAATACGGTTAATCGTCTGCTCAATATGTATGGCATACACCTGATAGGCATCCGGTATGGCGGAGCCAGCCGTCTTGATGCTACATGTCACAACACCGCCAGGTTTTGTATTAGGCATTTGTCGTATTTCCTGGCTTCAGAGGCGGCACTGTCAATACCACTCCGGGATGCAAACGTCTGAACTTATTCAGGCTATTAAACTGCGCGATTTGCAGATAGTAATTGGGCGAGAGGTAAATCTGATTAGAGATTTGCGGCAAATTGTCGCCTTCAACAATGCTGACCAAATGGCTCATATCAGGGGATTTTTTATCATCTTTTTTCGCCAAAGTGGCCGCATCAATAGACGACGAGAATTCAAGCGAAATCTTCGCTCTGAGCGGAGTACCATCGGGCTTAAAAAATGTGTAGGACAAATTGAAGCTGGTTAATACACATTTAAAGGCCAGGCCACTGCCCCAATTAATAATGACGTAATTAGGGCGGTGAATGTCACCGTTATAGTCGTAAATCACTTTCGATAGCTTGCTCACTTCATTTGGTAAATTCACCCTTTTGCTATCAACCACGCCAGTGCAGTCGATCACCAGATCGAAACTCAACTTTTCACTTAACGTCTTGCTGTATTTGGACGCAGGAGCACTGCTATCGATACTGGTTTCTTCGTTGTATTGAATACTGCGGTTCCATTGCAGTTTTTCAGGATTGAGCATGACTTCGTAGTCGCCTTTGGCCACTTTGGTCGTGAAGGTTCCATCGCTATACGCCACTATTTTCATATTGCTCATAGAGAAACCAAGCTCCGTTTAACGATCAAAACTGGTTTTTGGCGATTGTTTTTTCAGCTTCTTTAAACAATCCTGGACGATTTTCTGACTCAATGCGGATTGTTCCACAGCACGGCTTTTTTCTTCCCGCACCGCATGGCTTGCGATATGGGTTTTGATGATGAGTTCACGAATTTCTACTGGCATTTCTATTCACCCACTAATTCATTTTTATAAATTCTGAATCGGCAAATCATTTTTTATTCCGGCTATCGTTCACCGTAAAATATTGATAAGCCAACTCAATGGTCTCAATCAGAATGCTGCTTTCCTGCGCCTTCAAATCGCTTACCGACCATTTGATCGGGTAAGCCCTGACAAAATCCCAACTCATGCAGGACTCGCCATGTTCATTCAGCAAATTCAATGAAATATCTTTGACAATAATTGGCTTCGCAAGACCTGAATCAAGGGTAAGCTGGCACCACTTAATAAGCGGTGATGCTTCCGATGCGATACCCCGTTTTAAAACCAGATTTGGGTAGGTGGTGATACCGGGTAACCGATACTTAAAACGATTCTCGCCCCCACTCACCACCTCCTCAACGCCAATTTCAGCACTCAAACCTGAAACTTCCTGAAAGCCAACATCGCTGCCAGTGCTGCGGGAAATTGCTAAGCCAAAATAAAAACCTGTTTTTAAATCAAGCATTATTTGTATTGGTAATAGTCAAAGACTCATAGGCAATTTCTATCGTGTCCACTGCCACTTCATTGCCATCAGACTTCAAGTCAGTGCTGGTGATTTTTGTTGGCCAGGCATTGGCTAAACTCCATTGCATGGTCACCTTACCCGCCTCATTCAGCAGCCTGATGATGACAGTGCGGCGCGCTATGGTGTTCATCGTGATTTCCGACATCCAGTTCCAGAAGGTATTGTCACCAACAAAAATCCCGCGTTTCATCGTGACGTTGCCATATTTCACAATGCCGGGCATTTTTATGGTGGAGAACAACGGATTGTTACTGGCACGGTATTCAATAACCTGAACCTCTTTATCCATCCCTGAGACTTCCTGGAACGAGATCCCTGTCAACTCAGTACCGAAGTCAACGTCAAAACGAAATTTGGGCATTGGCCAGGTTGAGCCTTCTTTTACACCTGTATCAGCCATGATAAATCCTCGATTAAAATTAAAATAAAAACGGTCTGCTTAATGAATCACTCACAGGCTACCAAGCCCAAATTAACCGGATGTGGCCTGTTGTTGCTCAAACGAAATAACTATAAATTCAGCAGGATGAACCACAGCCACTTTGACCGATATCCGCATATAGCCGTTAAGCAAATCATCTGCAGTCATGGTGGTACCCAAGCCGACACTGACACTAAAAGCGGCAGCCGGAGAAGCACCTTGTAAACCACCGTCCTGCCAGACTCCCGTCAGAAAACTACTGATCATGCTTTGCAGTGCTGCCCAGGTGTTTGCGTTATTGGGTGAAAAGACGTAAGCCCGAGCGGCCAACTTGATCGATTGCTCCAGAAAGGTCATGGTTCTGCGCACGGAAATATAGCGCCAGTCCTGGCTATTGCCATCCAGTGTTCTGGCGCCCCAAATCAATATGCCCTGGCCGTTAAAGAAACGGATGGCGTTGATGGATTTTCCTGAAACTGCATCAATGTTCAGATTTTCCTGATCACTGTCGCTCAAACGTATGGGTAACGACACAGCGCCAACAATTGAGGTGTTCGCAGGAGAGTTCCAGACGCCGGCCTCTTGATCATTTACCGTGTAAACACCTGCCATAGCGCCACTTGGCGGCAGAATATTTGCCTCGGTCAGCACATGATTAATGATCTGCCCATAGACTGGGCTTGCGACCAAAAGGGCTGCCTGCAGCTGACTGTTTGTCAAAGGCTTGACAGGAGGTGTCTGGATCATGCTAAGAATTTGCGCCGCAACCGGATTTGGTGCTGACGGCGGGTTCAGAATGGCTGCAAGCTGCTTTGTATCGCCACCAAACAAGTTGGTGAAATCGATATCAGTGGACTGCATAATCGTAGTGCCAATAAAGGGGTAATAACTAATGCCGTAGTTAAGACCTGCACTGCCTGTACTGTTGCGGAAATTCTGGATGTCGTTGGTGTATAAAATCGGGTCGGGATTTGCGCCACCAATCACATCGAAGATACATACAGCTGTTTGCATGGTTTCTGCCTGCAACAACATGGTTTCCATCAAGGTGGTATTGTCGTCTAGCGACAACAGTGTCGCTTCCGGACATATATACATAGTCGGTTCAGGCTCTTTCGTTAACAAAGCCAAACCACGCTGCAAATCGGCTAATTGTACATTCGGGTTGACCACACTCACTGCCGGATCTGTCATTGGTTTTCCGCTGGCCGGGCCATAAGAACCGACAGCGACTATGTAGGCGTCGCCCCCGCCATTTTGATAAAACAATCGAATGCTGTTGTACAAATAGTAAATGGTATTCGGGTCTGGCAATATCGAATAATACTGTCCGCCCAATGACAAATACTCACCTGCCGTAGGTACTGTTTTTTGCGCAACCAGATAATACTGTGGACTGTATTGCCTGGCAGGATCAGCAGGTGGTGGTGGATTCGGCAGCATGAAAATCGCCTGAAACTCAGCGAAAGAACTGATCTTAAAAGGTTTATTGTAATAAGATTTACCCTGGTATTCTGCAGTTGGTGTATAACCAATAAATGCAGGGACAGCGGTAGCCACTGGAACTACAGAATTAGGAAATCCATTAATCTCATTAATATATACGCCTGGGGTTGCAAAGGTAGTGCTCATTTTGTTTATCGCCCTTTCTTTCAGATGAGAATTCTTGTTTAAGTTGGTATCGCTCGCCCACTACAAATAGATATACATTTCACTGCACATATACTTTTTCGTATCTTTCTGTCTGACTGAAAATTGCCCTGCATTTGGTGTAGGTAAACCTTGGATCAAACAGTGTTCAACAGGCTGAAATTCTGTGTGCATTGATGCTGGCAACCGATCCACTAAATCGAACAATTTAGTGGGGACCTGCTCCAAAGGAAAAAGCCTGTCTCCTGAGTTGAAACTCAGACCCTTTTCTCCATTCGACAGAACTACAGACTCAGGACCATCGAAAAAATAACGTTCTTTATTACAGATCATCGGGTTATTTAATTTCGTTTGGCTGCGATTGATCAGGTAATACACCCAATGCATAGCTCTGGCCTTGAACTCAATGACATAGCAAATGCTGTTACAGCCCATCACCAACAGATCGTCCAGATAAATGCAGATCACACCAATCACGTTTTGTTGGCTAACAGTCCTGTTGCCCAACTCAGCTTTCAGTTGAAGTGGTGTACCACTCGGTGTGTTTTCCGGGATTGTGAGTTTTGAACTGAACCCCATCTGACCACACCAATCGAATGGTACATCGGTTATAGATACAAACTGCTCCTCATTAGCCGCCAATAAAAACCTCAGCGGCTCGCCCTGCAGCTGGTCATTCAGGTAACTGACAAAAGCCACCGCACCATCCTGGCATGTCATATACACACTAAATATTCCATCGCGCATTCTGGTCAGAAGTTTGTATCGGTCCATCAGTTTTTTAGTGTCGCTATCTACCAGGACTTTGCAGTATTGATATAAACCATCCGCAAAATAGCCATGCAACAGCTGTATTTGAAAGAGTTGCTTATTCATGGCTGTGCCACAGCTGATGTATCTTGTACTGCAGCGAAAGCGCCCTTAATTTGGCCGGAGAGCACGCTCACATGTCTGATTTTATAAATCATCGAAGGCAAATACTTCGCCCCCAAAGCTGTCCATAAATTATGAGTTTTGCCTGAAGGAGAATTTTCTATCTCAAACTGTAGAGCTGAGATCCCTTCAGGAAGAGCCGGATGATTGGCACGTGTAAAAGAGAGATTTTCTTGAAAAAAACCAATAGTAGCGGTCAGAAACTTTAGTGCTTCGCTATATTCGTCGAAGTTTGCAGAGACCAGAATATCAAGATTAAAACAGACCGCCGGATTGGTGCGACTTATTTGCGCAGCGTCCTGCCGTTGTCCGCCATAAAACTGCTTATTGATCTCGTATTCCAGATTAACCAGAGTGACTACCAGTTTGTTTTGATTTTTTTGCGGTGAATTACCATTCATATCAACCAGATTGTTTAATACGACGACACTTGCTTCCATCCCAAAATGCGTCATCAGGCTTTGATCCAATACTTTTCGAATGTATTCGAGTGAAACACCAATCATGTTATTTATCCTGTAAATCCGCTACTTGTGTGAGATCTGTAGTACTGGACGAACTGTTATTGCGGTAGTGGGGAATAGCATTTGGTGCTGACGAACTTCGTTACCTCGCACTGTATCTTTCGAATCGCCGGACTATTCCCTTAACTGACGCAAAACAACTGTGTGATCGCGATTTCAAGAGTAGTGGCGTATCGATTCAGAGTTAAGTATCAACGAGGTAACAGTTCTAAGATGTTACGGTATAGTATCTAATATCTGGACGGATTTTTTATGCCTGACATTTGATTCCATTAAATAATGACCTTTTTCAGAAAAATCTAATTTTTCAAAAAATTTATTGGCTTTTTTATAGACAGTTCGTGTACATTCATTTTCTGATTTAGTGACAAAAATAAGGAACAGCTATGCAAGTCAATTTAAATACACCAAGCACAGTAGCTACACCAACACCACAGACTGTTGCTCCTGCAGCCCAGACTAAAACCAATACTACAACTGCACCTTCTACTGCAGATACAGTGACATTATCTGCTGAAGCAAAGGCTAAATTTGCTGCAGATTTGGAGGCAGAAGCCTTAGGCAATGGGTCGGGCAATGAGCCTCCAATCAAAACTTTAGGTGGAGGCTGGGGCAACGAGCCACCTATGACCACCTTAGGGAATGGTTCTGGTAACGAACCACCAATCAAGGATAAAGATAAAGAAAAGGAAGAGGACAACGGTGTGGTTTAATAAAAATGGGCGAATTTGCTTACAGAATTGACCATGTATTGTGGTTGATTTGTTTTCTGTTGTTGATTGTATCCATGGTCTATAAGCTAGATATTTCCTCAAGAATAGCCTTAACCGTATGGGTTATAGGCAATTTGGTTATGGATAAAGCACAACCCTTTGTAATGGATCTCGCAACTGTCTATGAAGATACAGGGCCATCGTTTTGGTACATCACTTGGAGTGCTGTTGATGTATTGTGTGTTTGGTGTATTTACAAATTACATATAGTACACGATATTCCAGCTAGTAAACTGACCCGCTATATCATGGTCTGCTTGTTAAGCTTATGTGCTTTGCAGTTTATGCGATACGCCGACAGAATGATTTTTGATACAAACTTGTTATCTGAAATGTACAAATATACCATTGTTTCTATTAATATTTCTGTAGTGCCATTCGCTATCTTCTGGTTTGTTCAGGATATACAAACTCTAAGAAAAGGAGTCGTCTTATGATTGAATTTTTATCACTGATCGTGCTGGCTGTACTGATGTTAAGTGGCCTCTTTTGGTATAAAAAAACTTGTCGCCACTTAACAGTGAAAGAAATAGAACAGCGGGTTTCACAGCAAATGGAACTCAGAGCGCACAAACTTTGTATGCAAGCCTTTGATGTGCAAAGAACCAGCGAAGCTGAAGAGCGCAGTCAACTAGACGAACAGTTTCAAGACGACTTGCATCTGTATGTAGAAGACTTCCAGGCAGAAGTAGCAGAAAGCTTAAAACAAAACAAAGTGCTGGATATTGAGAGTTATGGCTTTATCAGGCTGACTAAATAGCGACCTTTGATCTGCCGCAGCATTTAGTTAGCCCATTGTTTCTGATACTGATAAAACGCAGGTCTGGCCAGACTTAGGTTTGGCAGATGCTGCTTTTTTAAGTAATGCTGGATCGCCAGTTGAACCTGACGCACTGCATCCAACAACTCTGCCAGATTAAACTCCTCGGTATGGAACACAAAGGTTTTACTGGCAGGCTCAAGCCAGCAAAACATAGCTTCGTTGTCCATCCACGTAATCACCTGATTAAAACTGGTTAAGTGATGAGCGTTGTAACGACGCAGTTTATTATTACTACTATCCCGAACTGAATGATCCAACTCATCTGCATGTCGCCACAAGGCTTGATTACGAAGTGCATGATTAAGATCAGGTAAGTTAATTTCACCACGCAGCGCCATAGCCCTGTGACATAGTTCCAGCCCCTGCTCTCCGCAGCATTTGGCGGGCCAGAATATCCGGGATAATTGGTAGGTATGGATCAAAATAAGATGTACGGCGTCGTACATATCTTCACAAGCCCTCCGTTGACAATCCCAGTCTTCAGACCAATCATGCAATTGTTTAATGGCCCGGTCCAGCTCCTGTCCGGCTTCAAGGATTAACTCTGATTGCAGCTCAGCTTGTTTTATATGTAGCAGTATTTCTTTGGCATCCATTTCAACACTCCTGTAAGACGAGACAACACCCTTAATCGGGTACTCTATGTGTTGAGTGTAGAAAGCATCAAGGGCTTTGCAAGCCAGCTAAAATAACGCTAAGTTATAGATTTTTCGATAATTACCTATTTCAGGTTTGCTGGTAAATCTAAGCTGCTGAGTTATCGTGATATCAACTCTTTTGGTTTTTTCATATTTTTTTGTATTTATTTTCAACTATCTGCGGCTTAATTGGGTAATTCTGCAGATCTGACACCACTGCGCATCGAATAAAGTGACCGCTGTAAAACAGTCGTTCATCAAATAGTTACATCTGTTTTTTAAACTTTGACGTACAATAACCGACTTTTTCGTCGCCTCTGAGGAATTTTATGCTGGGCTTTTTTGAACGATTAACCAAACCTTTCCCTGATGACGAGCCAACTCAGCCGCCTCAAGGCTTATTTGCGTTTTGTTTGCACTACAGCAAAGGTATGGTGCTGCCGCTGATCCTGATGTCTATTGCAACAGCGCTGCTGGCTGCGCTGGAAGTCTCATTATTTGGTTATATGGGCCAATTGGTGGATTGGCTGGTGAATAAAAACCCGGACACCTTCTGGCAGGAAGAGCAAGATACCTTAATCACCATGGCAGTCGTGATGCTGGTAGTGCTACCCGCTTTAGTATTTTTCCACTCAGCATTGATCCACCAGACGATATTGGGTAACTACCCTATGTCGATTCGCTGGTTAGCGCACCGTTATTTATTAAAACAAAGCCTTGGCTTTTATCAGAATGAATTCGCCGGCCGTATCGCCACTAAGGTTATGCAAACGGCTCTGGCTGTGCGCGAAACCGCCACCAAGCTGCTGGATGTAATGGTGTATGTAGTGGTTTATTTTGGTTCTATGGTGTATCTGATAGCAGATGCTGACTGGCGCTTGGTACTGCCTATGCTTGCATGGTTAGTTATCTACACCGGCTTACAGTTCTATTTTGTGCCGCGCCTAAAACAGGTTGCTACTGAACAGGCCGACGCTCGCTCAGAAATGACAGGCCGTATTGTCGACAGCTACACCAATATCAGTACCATTAAACTGTTTTCTCACACAGCACGTGAATCTGATTATGCCCGCGACAGCATGCAGCTGTTTCTGGTGCCTGTATACAAACAAATGCGTCTAGCCACCTGGCTGAATATTTGTGTGCAGGGCCTGAATTATCTGTTGGTATTCTCTATCGCTACTCTGGCGATATGGTTATGGTCGGTCAATGCTGTCACTGTGGGTTCTATTGCCATAGCCGTCAGTCTGGCGTTGCGTTTAAACGGTATGTCGCAATGGATCATGTGGGAAGTCAGTGCGCTGTTTGAAAATATAGGTACTGTGGCTGATGGCATTGCCACTTTGTCTCAGCCTCAGCAAATCGTTGACATAGCAACGGCTAAGCCTATCGAAGTACCAGAGGGACAGATTGAATTTAAACAACTTAACTTTAACTACGGTAAAGCCGCAGGCGAACATGGCCCCGTCATTGATGGCCTTGAATTATCGATTAAACCGGGTGAAAAAGTAGGATTAGTGGGTCGCTCTGGTGCAGGTAAATCGACGCTGGTGAACTTGTTACTGCGTTTTTATGATGTTAATTCCGGCCAGATTTTAATAGATGGCCAGGACATAAAAACCGTATCACAGGAAAGCTTACGTGCTCATATCGCAATGGTGACGCAGGATACCTCTTTGCTGCACCGCACTGTGCGTGAAAACATTCTATATGGTCGCCCTGGTGCTACCGAAGCAGAAATGATTGAAGCAGCTCGCTTGGCCGAAGCCGATGCTTTTATTCAGGAACTGACCGACCCTAAAGGCAATAGTGGCTACGACGCTCAGGTCGGCGAACGTGGTGTAAAACTATCAGGTGGTCAACGTCAGCGTATTGCTATAGCACGGGTGTTATTGAAAAACGCTCCTATCCTTATTCTGGATGAAGCAACCTCAGCACTGGATTCAGAAGTGGAGGCGGCCATTCAGCACAGTCTGACTCAGCTGATGATAGGAAAAACTGTGATAGCGATAGCACACCGTTTATCTACTATAGCTGCCATGGACAGGCTGATAGTGCTGGACCAGGGTCGTATCGTTGAGCAAGGCAGCCATCAGGAACTGATCGCCAAAGGTGGTATTTATGCGCAGTTATGGGCGCATCAAACCGGTGGTTTTATTGGTGTGGAATAGTCACTGGGTCAGAGCTAACAGCTCTGCCCCTGCCTTTAGCTTAAACGCGGATCAGTTTCAGCCACCATAGGCTGTTTTAAGTGCTCAGTTCTGAACTGCAATAACACTGGAAAAGGCTTTAAATCAACCAGATCACGGAATAAAATCCAGTCAATTAATGTATACAGGCTAATAGCCGTGTAGTCCCATTGACCAAATTGCCCTGCCCTGATCTGTTGCTCTAAGGCTTCCAGAGTTGCCTGAATACGCTCATGCTGTAGATTAAAAAACAACTTATCTTCAGTCACATCGAAACCTGAACGTTTACAAAGCAATAGTTCAACCAGCGAATCTGTGCAGGCGTTGATCGTCGTCAGGCTGTTTTCCTGATCCCAGCTCAAAGGCGGTAGTTTTAACTTTTGCGTCAGATAACGGTAAATCACACCGGAATCAAAAATAACCTGTTCATTATCCACCAACACCGGCACTTTACGGGCCGGGTTGTGTTTTACCAGCACAGAACGGCCTTCGGATTCAAAAATATTCAAAGCTACAAACTGATAAGGCTGACCAGCCAGCACTAAACGTAAACGACGCACAAAAGGCGAAGCGACCGAACCTAATAACTGCATAACCTACTCCATTTTTAGATCATGACTGCAGTTTATACCTTTAATAAGTCGTTTAGATAGTGCTGATTTTTGTTCAATCCGGGCTCACTGCAGAGATTTTTTTCAGTTCAAACTGATAAGCCGCTTGGGCAACCTGCGCAATAATAGCTTCATTGATTCGTTCTGATTCAGCCGAATCCTTGACAAATACCGCCACCAATAATGGCCTCCCATCAGGCAACATAATGACTCCCGCATCATTCGTCGCAGCGGTTTTACCGGCTCTGATGCCCGAAGTGCCGGTTTTATGCGCCACAATAGTACCCACCGGCAATAAGCCTTTTAACCGCTGTGGTCCTGTGGTGGTTTCAACCATCCATTTCCACAATAAAGCCTGAGAGGTTTCAGATAACTGCTTTTTTTGTTCAAACTTTTTCAAAAGTTGAGCCACTGCTTTCATCGACGTCCAGTTTTGATATTGCACCTGATCATCCGCATGCATTTGCGCTTCATTTGCTACCACGGCAACTTCCTTAACGCCTAAAGACTGAATATAAGCATGCAAAGCTTGCGGCCCGCCCACCAGTTCAAATAACAAATCGCAGGCTACGTTATCACTGTGGGATACCGAGTACTGCAGCAGTTGTTGCAGCGGAACAGCAAATTCATCGCCTTGATATTCTTTCATTATAGGCGCCCAGGTATTTTGTAATACTGCAGCACGATTAACAGTAACAGACTGATTTAAACTCAGTTTCCCCTGATCGACCTGATGCAGAACTAACATGGCCAAATGCAGTTTAAATACACTTTGCATCGGAAACTTTTCAAATGGATTCAGCAACAAAGGTTCCAGATCGTCAGGCCCCCACACTGCTACACCTACAGTGGCCTTTTTACCCGTCACTATGGTTTCAATCTGCTCTTTTAACAAAGGAGACTGAGCTGATACTACAAATGAACTCAAGCCAAGTATCAGCAGAGCAAAAGTGGTGAAAATACATTTTGTGATGACATTCATACGACTGTCCTTGTTATTTTTTTAGTGGATTGTACAAAAGGCAGCCGCAGCTGCCTTTTGTATTTTGTTTCATACTGTTAGTTGATTTCCCTGTTCCGCATTTCCGGAGCCTGAGCCCGTGCTCTCTCGACACGAGGAGCTTCACTGCGAGGACGTTCCATTCGCTGTTGTTCGATACGAGGTGCCTGATAATTACGTTCCACCCGAGGCTGTTCTACCCGTGGTGTCTGGTAACTACGTTCCACCCTAGGTTGTTCTACCCGTGGTGTCTGGTAACTACGTTCCACCCTGGGTTGTTCTACCCGAGGTGTCTGGTAATTAGGTTCTGGCCTTGGCTGTTGCACGGGGCGTTCAAATTTAGCTTGCTCAGGGCGCGTAGGCTGATAAGAGCGTTCAGGGCGCGCTATGTCTTGCCTCGGCTGTTGCTCCGGCCGTTCAAATCTCTGTTGTTCACGGTTCTTGATCAGTTCCTGACGTAACACCTGATCCCTATCCCTTACTTCACGTGACTTGCCAGGTTCAACCTGAGCTCGTGGACCTTCTTCTTTCGCACGACGAATAAGATCATCACCTTTTTTATTGCGTTCAAACTGACGCTCTTTGTCGGCGAAGCGTTGTTCTTTCTCATGATTAAACTTGCGATCCGGAGCATAGCCCTTGTTCTCGCGTGTTTGAGCAGCCCATTCACGGTGCTGATCCCTGTTCTGATAGCTACGATTGCCGCTGAACTCACGGGTTGGCTGGTAACCGGCGTGGTAACTGACACCACGTCTGTGGTGCGGGTTGTGACGCCAATGATGCGAATTTTTGTGATGTACTATCTGGTGGCTGCGATAGTAATAGGGGTCGCGCCAATGATGATGATGATCGATCACCACAATCTGACGGCGCGGCCAGTGAAAGCTGCTGAAATAGAATCCCGGTGCAATCTGAATACCAACACCCCAGGAAAAACCACGATGCACCGCATAACCCACAGGCACATGCCAATACACTGGCGGATAGCTGCGCCACCACCAGGGTCCATACACAATTTGTGGGTCATAATATGGCAGATACACCACTTGTGGCGAAGCAGATTCAATGATGATGGTTTTTTCTTCCCTCACCACTTTGATATGTTGCTGTTTATCCAGATTACCCGAGGCATAAGCTTTATTACGCAAGGTCTGGATACTGGTCATCACCTGGGCTTCCTGACCTAAAAATGCATCGCCCAAACGTTGGGTCCAGTCGATGTCATCACTCATACGTTCAAGCAGTTGCGGGAAAGGGACTAAAGCTTTTACACTTGGATCCCAATCCAAATCTTCCACTTCATCCAGTGCCCGCTCAGCACTATAACCTGGATGTTCTTCTACCCAACGATTGGCTTTAATAATTTCCAATGGATAAGTGGAAGCAATCAGTACATGCGACAACACAGTATCCGGGTACAGAGCAATAGGAGCAAGCATAGCGTCCAGCTCAGCCTGACTAAAACTTTGCACAGTGCTACCGGCACTGGCGGTCTGTTGTGCTGCCACAGGGGCAACTAACAAGGCTGGAAATAAAGCCGCTGAAAGCAAAGGTAAGCATTTCATCAGGGCACGCATTGTAAGCTCCTGCCACAGTTGTGGCCGCTAAAACCCGGATCTATGGGTAAAAGTGTAGCGAGATCCGACGCAACACTCCAAAATCTGTGGCTGATGCATTTACCACCAGCTTGCATCAAGTTATAACAACCGCTGCATGAACATTCTCTGAATAACCTGTTAACTTGCAGCTGGTTTTGTTTACTCTGTTTGTCTTCTAGGCTTTGACTCTGAAAAGAGCTGAAGGTTTAAAACCTGTGACCAGCGAAGTGCCGGTGATCACCACGGCAACCCCCACAAAAGTATGCCAACCTAACACTTCATTTAAAAACACATGGCCCCAGAACACACCAAATACCGGAATAAGAAAAGTGACGGTTAAAGCCGGAGTCGCGCCTTCGTCCTGCACCAGGCGGAAAAAGAGTAAATAAGCTACGCCTGTACAAATAACCCCAAGGGCTAATACAGCTGCAGCCACATTCAAACTGATATCTGCCTGTATCGGGAATAACAGCATGACAGGAGCCAGCATCAAAGCTGATGTCCACATACTGCCATGCGCATTGGTATAAGGGGCTACAGTTTTTGCCAGACGGGTATAGTGAGTGGCTATGCCATAACAAAAGGCGGCGCCAGCGGCGCAAAATACAGCAACTAAAGCACCAGGTTCCAGTACTACAGGGTCAAAGCCTACCAGTATAGCGACGCCGCTGATGCCAAGAATTAAACCCGTCGCAATTCGAAAAGTTAAAGCTTGCCGGAACACCACAATACCAATCAAAGCGCCCCAGATAGGAGCTGTCGCATTAAGCACAGATAACACCGAAGCTGTTAAAGTTTGAGCTGCATAGGCAAACAATAAAAACGGCAAGGCAGAGTTAAAAAAACCGAGAATAAAAAAGTGCTTCCAGTTATTTTTTAAATCCAGCTGATGCTTTTTAAGCAACCAGCCCATCAGTCCCAAAAATAAAGCAGCAAATAACACCCTGCCCGTCATCAAAGCAGCAGGACCTAAAGTTCCGACTGCAATGCGCATAAACAAAAATGAAGACCCCCAGATGGCGGCCAAACTGAACAGACGGATAAAACTGGCTGCCTGCATTTAATACTCCTGTACGCAATCAACCTCAGGGTGGTGCTATGACCAGGCCTAGGAAGTCTTTGGATAAATTCTGTTTTACTAACTAGATATTCAGTTTTTTCGCAAAAAAATGAAAAAAACCCAAAAAGCCGGGTTGCGAAGCTATGCAGAGATATTGCATAATTACCCCGCTTCATTTTTGCTTTATTGCTTCAGCCCATACCATTTTGTATGGGCTTTTTCATTTCTGGATCAGTAGCTCTTTATTTAGGATCGTCCTGACTAATACGGCTGGCCACAGCACCGGTTTGCTGTTGATACTTTGCATCCACTCTTTTGTTGTAAGGACGGGCAGCTTCACCTGTCATGGTCTCGAAATTCAGTGCGCCAATTTTCATATTAGGCCGAAGCGCCAGCGGTAAACGACCACTGTTGTAAAACTCCAGCACTATATTGCCAGACCAACCCGGGTCGATACGATGAGCTGTCACATGCACCATTAAACCAAGGCGGGCTAAGGAAGAACGACCATCTAACCAGCCTACAATGTCGGCAGGCAAAGTGACAGATTCAAGCGTGATAGCCAAAGCCAGTTCGCCCGGGTGCAGAAAAAAAGCTTCGTCATCTGTTAATACAATTTCATCACTCATCACTGAATTCAGCGCTAAATCCACTTCTTCGCGTGGGCCACTCAGATCGATAAAAGGTGCTGCGTAAGCGCGGAAAGTGCGGAATTTATGGCCTAAGCGAATATCCACACTGACACCGCTGATCATGTCTGGTGTTGGCCGTGGCGTAATTTGGATCTTGCCTGCTTCGATATAGGCTTCAATGTCGCGGTCACACAATCTCATGGTTAATCATCCGTAAAAATAATTTCGGGTTGCTTTGCTTGCTGATGTTGGGAGTTCCAATATAAAGCAAAGCTCAGTTGTCGTGCTATAGCCCGGTAAAAACCAGTACCGCTTTCGGCTGGGTTCAGCACTAAAGGCGTTCCGGCATCACAGGACTGGCGTATTTGTTTTTGTAAGGGTAACTGACCCAGCACAGGCACCTGATAACGTTCAGCTAATTCTAAGCCGCCATTGGTACCAAAAATATCGTCGATTTCACCGCAGTGACTGCACTGGTAAAAACTCATGTTTTCTACCAGTCCAAGCACAGGAATATTCACGCTGCGAAACATAGATATAGCTTTTTGCGCGTCAGCCAACGCCACATCCTGCGGTGTTGTGACGATCAAAGCCCCTGTCACCGGAAGTTTTTGCGACATAGTCAGTTGAATATCGCCTGTGCCAGGCGGCATATCGACAATTAAATAATCTAAATCCGGCCACAAGGTTTCATTTAAAAGCTGTAACAAGGCCTGACTGGCCATAGGGCCACGCCAGACCGATGCTTGTGTAGGGTCGACTAAAAATCCTATAGACTGCAGATAAATACCAGCCGCTTGTTTTGGCAACAAATGTTTATCATCCGGTGATTCTGCTTTGGCGTCTTTTAACCCCAACATAGTTGGAATGGAAGGACCATAAATATCGGCATCCAACAGCCCTACTTTGGCGCCTTCTAAACCTAAAGCCACCGCCAAATTGACCGCAGTGGTGCTTTTACCTACACCACCTTTGCCAGACGCCACTAAAATCACCTGTTTGATGTTGCGGTAGACAGGTTCTGCAGTGTTTTCGCTGCTTAATTCAAGCCTGAGGTCTGGCTGCACCTGCTGAAGCACCGGCAATAACTCATCAGCCAGAGAGGCCCATGGAAACTTCAGCGTTAAGCTCAGGCTATTGTATTTGCTATTAAAACTGGCCTGCTGAATCAAAGTATCCAGCGGCATAGGAAATTCGTTGCTTTGAAATTCAGCCAAAGTTTTGGCTAATGCTTCCGGCATCTGTGCCGAAGCTGACTGCTCTGCTGCTTTTTTAAACCATTTAAACCACATCGTCTCACTCGATCTGTGTTGCTGAAGGGGTTCTATTCCTGCCAACTGTATTTTCTGTAAGCTTTGCCAGCTTTTCAGCGCTTTGCTGCTGTTGAACTGGTGCGCTTTAACGCCGGCTATTGTATCATTAAGCCACTTTTTTCAGTGATATATCTATGAGTTATCGATGACACAACGCAAAATTCTTATCACCAGTGCTTTACCTTACGCCAATGGCCCCATTCACTTAGGTCATATGCTGGAATATATTCAGACTGATATCTGGTCCCGTTTCCAAAAAGCCCGTGGTCATCAGTGTTATTACGTCTGTGCGGACGATGCTCATGGCACGCCAATTATGCTTAAAGCTCAGCAGCTGGGTTTAACGCCTGAGCAAATGATTGCTCAGACTGCCAAAGAGCATCAGGCTGATTTTGCTGAATTTTTAATTGGTTTTGATAACTATCACAGCACGCACAGTGAAGAGAACAAGCAGTTCGCCAGTGAGATTTACACCAAGCTGGATCAAGGTGGTTATATAAAACGCAAAACCATCAGCCAGCTGTTTGACCCGGAAAAACAAATGTTCCTGCCGGACCGTTTCGTTAAAGGCGACTGCCCGAAATGTGGTGCTTTGGATCAAAACGGCGACAGCTGTGACTCCTGCGGCGCGACTTATAGCCCGACTGAACTGAAAAACCCACGTTCTGTGGTCTCTGGCGCAACGCCAGTGTTAAAAGACAGCGAACACTATTTCTTCGACCTGCCTGCTTTTGAGCAAATGCTAAAAGACTGGACCCGCAGTGGTTCATTGCAGGACGAAATGGCGAACAAACTGCAGGAATGGTTTACCGAAGGTCTGCAACAATGGGATATCAGCCGCGACGCACCATATTTTGGTTTTGAAATTCCAGGCGCGCCAGGCAAGTTTTTTTATGTCTGGTTAGACGCCCCTATCGGCTACCTGGCCAGCTTTAAAAACTACTGTGATAAAACCGGCGTTAACTTTGACCAGTTCTGGCAAAAAGACTCAAAGGCTGAGATTTACCACTTTATCGGTAAAGACATTATCTATTTCCACAGTCTGTTCTGGCCAGCTATGTTAGATGGCGCAGGTTACCGTAAACCGACCTCTGTCTATGCGCACGGTTTTGTTACTGTCAACGGCGCCAAAATGTCCAAGTCACGCGGCACCTTTATCAAAGCCCGTACTTATCTGGAACATTTAAACCCGGAGTATCTGCGTTATTACTTTGCGTCCAAGCTGACCAGCAACATCACAGACTTAGACTTAAATCTGGAAGATTTCGCGCAAAAAGTGAATGCAGATTTGGTTGGCAAAGTGGTCAATATCGCCAGCCGCTGTGCCAGCTTTATCAGCAAAAAATTCGATGGCAAGTTAAGTGCCGAGATTGCAGAACCTGCTTTATTAGCAGAGTTCACAGCCGCTGGCGAAACTATTGCCGAAAGCTTTGAAAAACGTGAATTTGCCCGAGCTATTCGCGAAATTATGGCGCTGGCCGATAAAGCCAACCAATACATTGACGCCAAAGCGCCTTGGGTGCTGGCAAAAAATGAAGCGACCTTAACCGAAGCGCATTTGGTCTGCTCTATGGGCATCAACCTGTTCCGCGTACTAATGCATTACTTAAAACCAGTGCTGCCGGCCATGGCTAAAGAAGTGGAACTGTTTTTAAACGACGAATTAAGCTGGTCGACGTATCAGACTGCTTTAACCAATCACAGCATCAATGTATTTAAGCCACTGATGCAACGTGTAGAAATGACAAAGGTAGAAGCTATGGTCGAAGGATCTAAAGAGAACTTACAACCTACAGCTGCTGCACCAGTGGCTAAAGCCGCTGCGGAAACAAAAGCAGCCCCTGCTGCCGATTCAGCAGAAATCGCCATTGAACCAATAGGCGAAACCATCAGCATTGATGACTTTGCCAAACTGGATTTACGGGTTGCCCGCATTATCAACGCCGAACATGTGGAAGGCGCTGACAAACTGGTGAAACTACAGCTGGATTTAGGCAACGAGCAACGTCAGGTGTTCGCCGGCATTAAATCTGCGTACCAGCCGGAGCAGTTAATAGGCCGTCTGACTGTGATGGTTGCCAACTTAGCACCTCGTAAAATGCGGTTTGGCATGTCCGAAGGTATGGTCATGGCCGCAGGTCCTGGCGGCAGCGATATTTTCCTGCTGACGCCAGATGATGGGGCTACGCCTGGAATGCGAGTGAAGTAGATCTACCCGTCGTTCTTGAAGCTGCAGCTTTGTTGACTACGCAACCTCGCCCCAGTCACATAGGTGAACTATGCTCCTGGGGTCTCGATCGCTTGTCGCCTCGCTGCAACTCCAATTACTTAGGGTAGCCGGTTGACTACCCTTTTTTGTGACAAGGAAAAGCATGTCTAACATTCTGCGTTCGTTTTCTTCGTTGTATTTTGCCACCTTATTGATGGTACTCGCCTCTGGGGTACTGACTACGTATTTAGGTTTGCGCCTAGCCGCAGACTCTGCAGCGCAAATCTGGATAGGCGGCATGATGTCGGCTTATTATCTGGGTTTAGTCGCTGGTTCTAAAATTGGTCACCGTTTAATAGCCCGAGTTGGTCATATCCGTGCTTTTGTTGCCAGCGCCGGCATTACCACAGCAAGCGCGTTGGGTCATGCCTTAATAGACGATTTAGCCATTTGGCTTGTGCTGCGTCTGATGGTCGGTATGGGCATGATGTGTATGTATATGGTGCTGGAAAGCTGGCTGAACGAGCAAGCCGACAGTAAAAACCGCGGCACAGTCTTTGCCAGTTATATGATTGTCTCCTACTTAGGCTTGGTGCTGGGCCAGTTGGCGATTAGCTTAAACCCGGAGCTGACACTAAAACCTCTGCTGATTGTTGCTATGTGTTTTGCACTTTGTATTGTGCCTTTGGCTTTAACCCGCCGTATTCACCCGGCGCCTTTGCAACCAGCTCCACTTAAAATCAAACTGTTCTGGCAAAAAGTACCACAGTCACTGACCACTATTGCGATGGCGGGCGTTATTGTGGGTTCCTTTTACGGTTTAGCTCCTGCCTATATAGCGCACAGTGGCGCCAGTACAGAACAAGTGGCGGCTTACATGGCCACCACAGTGATTGCAGGGTTGCTGGCGCAATGGCCTATGGGGCGTTTATCTGACAAGATACGGCGTAGTCGTCTAATTCGTATCAACACAGTTCTGTTAGGTGGCGTAGTGCTTTGCATTGCCATTTTGCCGTTAAGCGGCGTCTTTGCGCTGATATTCACTTTTGCTTTTGGCATTCTGGCTTTTACTTTGTACCCGCTGGCCACAGCCCTGGCGAATCAAAATGTCGAACAGGAACACCGGGTGGCTTTATCCGCTACCATTTTGCTGACCTTTGGTATGGGCGCCTGTATCGGTCCTTTAATTGCCTCAGGCTTTATGCAACTGGTCGGCAACAGCATGTTGTATGGTTTTATGGCGCTTTGTACCCTGCTGCTGTTTTTACGGTTAACTCATGTCAATTACCAGCAAAAACAACAGGATAAAGAAGTGTCTCAGGATTATGTAATGGCCTCAGGCGATTTGGTGTCATCGCCTTTAGCCGCAGCCTTAGACCCACGGGTTGATGAACAAATGGTGCAGGAGCAAATGGTTCACCCCCATCATCCGGATGCTGAACTGCCAACAGCAGATCAGGAGCTGAGCAGTATGGACGCTGCAGCTGCGCCAGAAGTGCAGATAGATACAACTGAAGCCGTCCCTGAACCCGTTCAGGATCAACGCAAAGATGAAAACAAACCGGTTTAAGCCGGTTTGTTCTTTTAGGCAATGGCCAAACTCAAAACAGGGTAAGCACCAGTTTACCTACTACGGCATTCGCAGAGAGCAATTGATGCGCCCGCTCCGCCTCTGACCAGTCGATACTTTCTGCCAGTACAGGCTTGATGTCTCCAGCTGCCAAAGCACTGCCAAACTGCTGATTAAAATCGCTGACTAAGGCCGCTTTGTAGCTGTCTGTGCGGCTTCGAAGCGTAGAGCATAGCAATTGACCGCGCTTTTTCAGCATCAGACCTAAATCCAGTTCTGGCGTCATACGGCCGCCAAGCATGGAAAGCACTACGATCTGACCATCCAGTGCCAGCAGTTGAATATCTTTGGCAATGTAATCCGCCGCCACAGGATCAATAATTAAATCAAAACCTTGTGGCCTCACTGCTTTTAATTCAGCGGCAAAATCATGAGTTTTGTAGTTGATAGCAACGTCAGCCCCTAAAGCTAAGCAAGCTTTGGCTTTATCCTCTGAACCCACTGTCACAGCAACAAAACAGCCCAGGGCTTTTCCCAGCTGTATAGCTGCAGTGCCTACCCCGCTGGCCCCTGCATGCACTAACAATGCGCCTTGATCTGGTAAGTTGCCTACAGCGCGCATGGCCTGAAAAGCAGTTAAAAACACTTCAGCGCAAGCCGCAGCTTGAGCCATACCTAAAGCTGCAGGCTTTTTAATTAAATGCTCAGCGGGTAAAGCCACATACTGGGCATAACCACCACCAGGTACTAAAGCAAAAACAGCTTCACCCAGCCAATCCGAAGATACGTCCTCAGCCACAGCCACCACAGTGCCCGCAACCTCCAAACCTAAAATATCGGATTCTCCCGGCGGTGGTGGATACAAACCCGAACGCTGCAATAAGTCCGCTCTGTTGATACCTGCAGCTGCGACTTTGACCAGCACCTGCCCGGCTTTTAACCCCGGAACTGCCACCGTGACCTGCTGCAACTGGCTTTGATTGCCTGGATTGATCACCTCAATAGCGGTCATTTGCGCTGGGATCTGATAGTTTTGCATCTATTTACCTTTAACTTGCTATAGTTTTGCTTTAGCTTTTGCGCGCTCTTCACTAAAATAGCGCCCCTTGCCCATCTACAGAGTTCATGTATGTCTCACAGTATCATTTTACAACCCGAACGCGAAAAATCCTTAAGACGCCGCCACCCTTGGGTGTTCTCTAAAGCGGTATTGCAGGTTAAAGGCAAACCAGAGTCGGGTGAAACTGTAGATGTATTAACCCACGACGGGAAATGGTTATGCCGCGGAGCTTATTCAGCCGACTCGCAAATCCGCGTACGCGCCTGGACTTTTAACGAAAAAGAACAGATTGATCAGGCCTTTTTCACGCGCCGTATTCAGCGCGCTTGGTCTGTGCGTCAGGATATGTACGATCTAAACCAAACCAATGGTTTACGTGTAGTAGCAGCTGAATCTGATGGTTTACCTGGCGTGACTATCGACTTATACGCCGATGTACTGGTTTGTCAGCTGTTATCCGCTGGTGCCGATGCAAACCGCGAGTTGATTGTTGAAGCATTAAAGCAAACCTTCCCTGACGTCAGTATTTACGAGCGTTCAGATGTGGATGTGCGTAAAAAAGAAGGCTTAAAACCAGTGACCGGATGGTTACATTTGCCGCGCGAGAGCGGCGAAGTGGTGATTTTAGAAAACGGCATGAAAATTCTGGTCGATGTGATCAACGGCCACAAAACAGGTTTTTATCTGGACCAACGCGATTCACGCGCTGCAGCAGGCCGTCTGGCGAAAGGCAAAACTGTGCTGAACTGCTTTAGCTACACCGGCACTTTTGCATTGTCGTGTTTAAAAGGTGGAGCGGCTCATGTCACTAACGTGGATATGTCGGATTTAGCCTTAAAAACCGCTGAACGCAATTTAGTGCTGAACAACATGGAACTGGATAAAGCCAACAACGTCAAACAGGACGTGTTTAAACTGCTGCGCGAATACAAAGAGCAAGGCAAGTTGTTTGATATGGTGATTTTAGATCCGCCAAAATTTGCCGATAGCAAAGCCCAATTGATGCAAGCCGCCCGTGGTTACAAAGACATCAACCGTGTGGCTATGCAGCTGGTGAAACCAGGTGGTTTATTACTAACCTTCAGCTGTTCAGGCTTAATGGACGAAATGTTGTTCCAAAAAATTGTCGCGGATGCTGCGCTGGATGCGAACAAAGATTGTTTGTTTATCGAAAAACTCAGTCAATCCAGCGACCACCCTATTGCCAGCTTCTACCCTGAAGGTCATTATCTGAAAGGTTTAGTTTGTAAGGTATTCTAATCTCAGAATTTTGTTCTGAGACCATCACAAAAGGAGTGTTCGATGACGATGAAAAAATTAGCTTTAGTAGTGGCAGCCACATTAAGTTTTGCCGCAGCCGCTGACTGGTCAGTGAACAGCCAGCAATCCAGCCTGAACTTTGTGTCTGTAAAAAATGACGTTGTTGCTGAAACTCACAGCTTTAAAGACTTAACAGGCAGCTTAACTGAAGCAGGCGAGTTTGCGGTGACTATCCCAGCCCTGACAGTGGACACGGCTATTCCAATTCGTAACGAACGTATTCTGGAACATGTGTTAGCGGCCAAACAATACGCCACTATTACGGCCAAAGGCAAAGTCGACAGTAAAGTGTTAGCAGGCTTAAACACAGGTGACAGCGTAGTTGTGGATCAAGCGCTGGATCTGACCTTACTCACTAAAACCCAAAGCCTGATGGCTAAAGTAAAAGTGACCAAAGCCTCAGACAGCCAATTGGTAGTGACCACTGTGGCGCCAATTATGCTGGACGTAAACAAGTTTGAATTAAATGCTGGCGTAGAAAAACTACGTGAACTGGCAGGCCTGAAAGCCATCAGCCCAATGGTACCAACGACTTTTAGTCTGGTGTTAACGAAGTAAGCTTTTGGTTTAGTTTGATTTGTGAAACAGCCACCGCTTGGTGGCTTTTTTGTTGTGATTTAGCCTCTCTGAAGTATTCAACCATACCAACTACAAACTGCCCCCCTTAGCCGCAAGCCGTTCAAAAATGGGTGGGCAAGCTTTTAAGACGAGGAGTGTTTGAGCGAGGAGCGGTAGCGACGAACGAGTTGCACAATCGCCTTGGACGCACTTTTTTGAGCGGGCTTTATACTCACTTCGTTCGTCCCCTTCGGGGCAAGCTAAAGCTGCTCAACGCAAGCGTTGTCGCAGCGGCCAGGGTCGCCTTTTATGAATTACATCCATGTAATTCACCCTCTGGGCCAGACTTCGTCTGTTGAAAAGTGCTCCTGCACTTTTCTGCTTTGCGCTACTTTCTTTAGGCGAAGCAAAAGAAAGTATCTCGCCTACGGCGAAAGCGTTGAAATAAACCAACTCAAAAGCTGATCTAGATTTATGAATTATTTAGTAACCAAACTTGATTTGCCCCACTTTCCCTGACACTGTTACCACAGCAATTTCAAAAGGATAGGAAGATGAAATCACTACTGCTACTAACCACCCTACTCGCCACAACCCAGCTTCAGGCGGCAGCAGCAGACAACCAAATCAATTGCCAGGCCAAAGAATTAGGAACCGTTGACCAACTGATTTGTTCAGACCAGGAGCTCCTCAAACAAGATCAACAACTGGCAGAGGTCTATCAGCAAGCTTTAGCAAAAGCGGCCAATGAAAGACCCCCAGTGTTAAAAGCTGAACAGCGGGGTTGGGTGAAAGGTAAAGCTGAGTGCTGGAAAGAAGATGACAAAAAAGCATGTGCTTCAGTGCATTATACCCAGCGCATTGCTGAGTTACAGGCGCGTTACGAACTGGTGGCTAGCAGTAAAAAATTAGTGCTTGGCTGTGAAAACAATCCAGCCCATGAAATTTCATTGTGTTATTACCCTACAACACCAGCCACCTTAATAGCTGATTATGGCGATCGGGTATCACTAATGTACCAACAAGCCGATCTGAGTTACGCCGGCAGAAATGAAAAGTTATCCGAGCAAGCTGGCGTTTTTACTGTGCAATGGGGGTACGAAGCACCACTGATGAGCTGCAAAACTAAATAGCCAAAGTACCACTAAGACTATTTAATTCAGCTCAACAATTTGCACACCCAACTGGTAACAATCTTCCTGTTCCTGGGCGCAGCGCATCACCCTAGCGTGGGCGGACAAAGGCGGAATACTGGGGTTGGAGCTTTGCATTTTTATGTACAGCATGACCCCCATCTCCAATGGTTCATCAATTTCCAGTGACATGCCAGTAGAGCTTAAGTCACGGCATATCGCATTAATGACCCTTCCGGATTGTGGATCGTTGATCATCAACTCCACCTGAGCATTCACCATCATACGGTAGTAGTTACGTTTATCACTATGGCCTAACATAAGCTGTATTACTGCAGTTATTGGGATTGACTTCTTTTATAGATCCGCAACAAGCAGCTGTAAAGCCTTATTTGTGGGAATGACTGCAGAGTAAATCGTCAACCAGCATCTGAATATGCCGAGCACTGATAGGTTTACTGACAAAAGCGTCTGCACCAGCATCCAGCGCTGTCACTTCGTCACGTGGAGTATCGAGTCCGGACATTATAAGAATGGGGATATGACCGGTTTCAGGGGCGTTTTTTAACAAGCGGCAAGTGTCCAGACCATCCAGACCTGGCATGCAAATATCCATCATTACCAGATCAGGCTGTTGCTGCAGCACCAATTGCAAGGCCTCAACCCCGCTTTTGGCATAACTGACCTGATAAAAAGGTGATAATGCCAACTCCAGCAAACGAAACATAAAATCCTCGTCGTCCACTATCATGACCTTTTTTTGCTTCAGTTCCATTGTCTGCATCCTTGTGATCTCCATTCAAACGCATCGATGCGTTTCACTTAAGTGTATGGCCTATTTAATAATTTGCCAAAAAATCCGTTGAAAAACTCAGGTTATTTTAACTCACTAACCGCCAGCAAAATGCGTTTTACCGACACTGGATAAGGTGTTCCTAAAGTTTGAGCATGCAAGGACACCTTAAGTTCTTCCAGCATCCAGCGGATGGCCAGTACAGGTTCCGGAATAGTACGCCCGGCAAATTTACCCAACAAGCTTTGATAAGCATCTTCTGCTTTTTGATATTCGTGTGACATCAAACGATCACGATTCGGATCGACAGGTAGTTTTTCCTGACGTTTTTGTAGTGCCTGTAAATAACGCAAAATAGCATCCAAACGTGCCGCACCATGAGTGCTGACAAAACCTTTAAACAACAAAGAGTCGAGATGTTGCTTGATTTCCCCCTGACCTTGCACATGTTTAAACTCAACTTTACCTTTGAGCTTTTTCTGAATTTCATGACCCAGGGTTAAAATTTGCTCCACTTTTAATGCAATACGAAGCACGGTTTCACCCAGCTCTGCACGGATTTTTTCTTTGACAGCGGTAAAGTCAGCTTCGGTTTCAGGCCAGGGCTGCTCACAGATCAGTTGATCCACACCAGCGGCGATACAGTCGTCTATCAGCTCAAGCACTTTACCAAATGGATTAAAGTACAAACCAAGCTTGGCCTTATTAGGCAAGGACTCCTGCAAGTATTTGACTGGTGATGGCACGTTTAACAGCACCAACCGACGCAAACCCAGTTTGCTTTGTTGTGCCGCTTGTTCGGCGTTATCCAACAGCTTAATAGACACCGAATCTTTGTTATCCACCAAAGCTGGATAGGCTTTGATTTGATAACCGGCCTGCATTTTGATGTATTCACGCGGCAACTGGCCAAAAGACCACTGGGTCAGCTTGTCCTGCTCAATGCCCCGCTCTGCCACCTGACTCAGGTTCTGTTGCACTTTGCCTTGCAGCTCTTGTTTTAATAGTGCTAAAGAACGACCTTGTTTTAAGGTGTTACCTTTGTCATCCACCACCTTAAAGTTAAACTTCAGATGGGTGTCAATACCGGAAAGCTCCCAGGCGTCATCCGGAATAGTCACGCCTGACATACGTTTTAATCTGTTACTGACCACATCCAGCAATGGGCCGTCTTCGGGTTTAATACTTTGCAATAAGGCATCGGCATAATTAGGTGCTGGCACAAAGTTGCGTCTGTATTGTTTGGGCAGGCATTTAATCAATGCGACCAATAAATCATGCCGCAGGCCCGGGATCAACCAGTCGAAACCCTGCTCTTCCAGCTGATTTAATAACGACAAAGGCACCACCAGACTGACACCGTCGTCCGGCGCCCCAGGTGAGAAATGATAATCCAAAGGTAAAGTTAAATTGCCCTGACGCCAGAACTCCGGAAATTTATCGGCTGTGACTTCAGAGGCATCCCTCTTGTACAGCTGGTCTAGATCCAGATGCAGCAATTTGGCATCTTTGGCTTTGGCCTCTTTCCACCACTTGGCAAAATCCACTCTGTTATTGGCCCAGAGTGGAATTTTTTCGGCATAAAAATCGGCTAGTGTTTCTTCGTCCACCAGAATATCGCGCCTTCTGGCTTTTTCTTCCAGCTCTGTGACCTGCTCGATCAGCTTTTGGTTGTGCTGCAAAAAACTTTCGTTTAAACCCAGCTCCTGCTCCACTAACGCACTACGAATAAAAATTTTATGGCAGGTGGCCGGATCAATTTTGCTGTACAGCACAGGGCGTTTGCCCACAATGATTAGGCCATACAAAGACACCTGCTCATAAGCCACCACTGCACCTTTTTTCTTTTCCCAGTGTGGCTCGCTATAACTACGGCTGACTAAATGCGCCGCCGCTGGTTCTATCCATTCAGGCTCTATCTTGGCGACAGCGCGGGCATACAGCTTGGAGGTTTCCACCAGTTCAGCCGCCATCACCCATTTAGGTTTTCGTTTAAATAAACTGCTGCCCGGGAAGACAAAAAAGCGACTTTGGCGTGGGCCCATGTAGTCGGCGTCGCTGTCGCGGCTACCAATTTGGCCTAATAATCCTGTCAGTAAGGCACTATGGATTTGCTCGTATGAGGCGACCTGCGAATTCAGGCTCCATTGCTGTTCAGTGCAAATCTGGCTCAGTTGACCATACAAATCCTGCCATTCACGCACCCGCAGGTAGTTCAACAGCTCTTGTTTACATAAACGGCGGAACTGGTTGTTGGTCAGCTCGTCCTGCTTTTCTTGTAGATATGCCCAAAGTTTAAGCCAGGCACTGAAATCTGAATCCGGATCGGCAAAACGGCCATGCAATTCATCGGCTTTTTGCTGTTTATCCAAAGGCCGCTCTCGTGGGTCTTGAATAGACAAAGCCGACACTATCACCAGCACATCCTGCAGACAACTGTGCTTAGTGGCCGCAAACACCATACGGGCTAAACGGGGATCTACAGGTAAGCGGCTGATTTGACGACCTAAGTCGGTCATTTGCAGACTATGGCTGTTGGACTGAGGCTTCACTGCCCCGAGTTCTTCCAACAGCTTAATACCGTCGTTAATAAAACGGCTGTCTGGCCTTTCTAAAAACGGAAACGCCTGAATATCCCCTAAACCCAAGGCCAGCATTTGTAAAATAACAGAGGCCAAGTTGGTGCGCAGAATTTCCGGATCGGTAAATTCTGGTCTGCCATTAAAATCCTCTTCGCTGTATAAGCGAATACAAATACCAGCGGCGACACGACCACAACGGCCTTTACGCTGATTGGCGCTGGCCTGACTGACGGCTTCAATCGGCAGCTGTTGCACTTTGGAGCGATAGCTGTAACGCGAAATACGCACTGTGCCAGGGTCTATCACATAACGGATACCTGGCACTGTTAAGGAGGTTTCTGCCACGTTGGTCGATAAGACGATGCGCCGCCCTACGCCGGTCTGGAATATGCGATTTTGCTCGGCCGCACTTAAACGGGCATACAAAGGCAATATCTCGGTATGAGGGAGTTTCAGCTTTTCCAGCGCATCTGCTGTGTCACGAATTTCGCGCTCACCGTTTAAGAAAATCAGAATATCGCCTGGCGGCTCGCGGTATAACTCTTCGACTGCATCAAAGATAGATTGCAGCTGATCGGCATCTTTATCGTCGATTTCCGCCACAGGCCGGTAACGGGTTTCCACCGGATAAGTGCGGCCTGAGACTTCGATAATAGGCGCATCAAAAAAGTGTTTGGAAAAACGTTCTGGATCTATAGTGGCCGAGGTAATAATGACTTTTAAATCAGGGCGGCGTGGTAACAGCTGCTTTAAATAACCCAGCAGAAAATCGATATTTAAACTGCGCTCGTGCGCTTCGTCGATGATCAGTGTGTCGTATTGATTTAAAAACCTGTCTTGCTGAATTTCAGCCAGCAGCACACCGTCTGTCATTAGTTTGACTAAGGTCGTAGGCGCTGTGTGATCACCAAAGCGGATTTTATAACCGACCTGCTGACCCACAGGACATTTCAGTTCTTCAGCTAAACGGGCAGATACACTGCGCGCCGCTAAACGACGTGGTTGGGTATGACCTATCATGCCAGCCACACCACGGCCTAACTCTAAACAAATTTTTGGAATTTGAGTGGTTTTACCCGAGCCTGTTTCACCGGCAATAATCACCACCTGATGTTTGGCGATGGCGGCTTTAATGTCGTCTTTTTTACCTACAACAGGTAGTTCAGCCGGGTATTCAATAGTGGGCACAGCAGCCAAACGTTGAGCCCGTAGCTGCATAGAGGCGGTAATTTTTGCCGACAATTGCTGCATCAACTGATGCTGTTTGCTCTCATCCTGTTGCCTTTTTATATTCTGTAAAGACTGACGGAACCTGTGCTGATCTTTGGATAAAGAATTGGCTATGGCTTTGGTAAGCGCGGCAACAGAAATTTCAGCGTCCGTATTAAGGTGATTGCTAGCAACAGCGGGTTTAGCAGTAGAGTCGGTCAACACAAGGCCCTCAATAAATAGGGGCGACATGCTACCAAGTTCAGGGGCTTTAGATCCAGTAAAAGCACCGCTTAAAACGGTGCTTTTACTGCACATTTAATATTAATACCCGTAGGGGCGGGTCTCGCACCCGCCCGCTCAGCGTAAAATCGATTAGCTTACCGCTTTGTAATGGGAGTGTAGTTCTAAGTCTATCGCTCTTAGTACATCTGTTCTGCTAATCACCCCCAGCAAATAACCATCATCATCCACCACAGGATACACTTTAGGCTTGGCCTGCAGCATGGTTTGGGCTAAGTCTACTATGCCGTGGTAGGACTTAACCGTTAACACTTCGGTGCGCATCACGTCTTTGACAGAAGCTGATTGCTGTAAATGGTAAGTGCATGACAACATTCTGGACAGACAATCCTGTTCAGACACAAAACCTATCACCTTTTTCTCTTTGTTGATCACAGGTCCGCCAAGTTGTTCGGCAAGGATCAGTTTATTCACCGCTTCTTCGACAGACATCTCTTCGGTAAAGGTCACAGGGTGACGATTCATATGATCGGATATTTTTAATAAGTCCATAAGCCCCTCAAAAGTGTCGTATTTTCACAACACCTTAAGCTTAGACCAGAGCTGACTACTTGGCTGAACTCTCTTTAAAAATTTCAGTCACTGCAGCTTCACCTTCGGATCGTTTTGCTCTATACATGCCTTCGGTATTAAAGCTCCAGCTTACTTTTCCTTTGTGATCAATCAGGATCACCCCACCAGTGCCACCTACTTTCGCCAGCTCCTGCTGAATGACCTGATCAGCCGCTTTGTCGGCGCTGATGCCCTTATATTTCACTCTGGCACAAATATCAGAAGCAACACGGTAACGGATAAAAAACTCGCCGTGACCAGTGGCAGAAACCGCACAGCTGGCATTGTCAGCAAAGTTACCAGCGCCAATAATAGGTGCATCACCAATACGTCCATAACGTTTTGCCGTCATGCCGCCAGTCGAGGTTGCCGCTGTTAATAAACCACTGCGATCCATAGCCACAGCGCCCACAGTGCCCATATTCCACTCGGGTTGCCATGGCGCAATTAAGCGATAGTTTTGTGCCTGATGAGGCACTTTTTGCATACTTTGTTTAGCTTTTTTCAACGCCTCATATCGAAACTCTGTATCAAAATAAGAGTTTTCTACCAGCGCCAGCCCCTGCTCTTTGGCAAATTGCTCAGCACCAGCACCCGAGAGCATCACATGCTCAGACTTTTCCATCACAGCACGGGCTAATAACACAGGGTTTTTCACGTGAGTTAAACCTGAAGCTGCGCCCGCCATCAGGTTATCCCCCCGCATGATGGACGCATCCAGCTCGTGACCTTCGTCGTAGGTATAGACAGCGCCTTTACCAGCGTTAAAAAGCGGAGAATCTTCCATAATCAGTACGGCGGCCGTGACCGCATCCACACTGCTGCCGCCTTTCTCCAGCACCGCATAACCTGTATCCACCGCATGTTTTAATGTGGCGTGATAGGCCTGCTCCTGAGCCTCTGTCATCTGGCTTTTATTGATGGTACCGGCACCACCGTGTATGACGATAGCTATAGGTTGTTTGGCAAAAGCCAGAGCAGAAAAGCAGCTTAAGGCTAAAAAAGACATGGTGCGGCGCATACAAAGTACCCTGATTATTTTATTAGTTACTTCAAGTTGTACCGCGAACTCCATCAAAGACGCAAGTTGCGCTGCGCTAATTCGTTAAGAATAAGGGTTTAATCTTCAGCGCCTATCGAAGCTTCAGCACTGCAATTTCCTGCCCGCTTAAAACCAGCATTCAGCGCCTGCAGCTCTGTGTCAAACCATTGCTGATTGCGCTCTGACACCTGGCGATAACCACTACAATGACTTAAGTGATAGAGCTTACTGCGTTTATTACCTAGCACCTGACCTGAAGATACAGCTACAGTTTGTCTACTTTCTTTTGCTGTAGTTAGACCAAAACCCGATACCTTGTAGTTGAGCTGCCAAACCTTTTTACCTGTAACAAAGTCATTGGCATGGCCCATTTGCTGTGCAATACGCTGTTGCAATTTACGTTCTGTCTCATCCACTGGGTCTTGCTGATGCCAGGCCATAAAAAGCTGCTGCTGCGCTTTGGCCAATGGCAGTTGATATTTATCTGCCATATAAAAATGAATACGGGCTATATCACCGCGAATTTCAGCGCGAGGTTCCACCAACCGGCTTTTAAAATCAACTTTCACTTCACAAGAGCCATATTGCGGAGCCTGCGCTGGCAACATACCAAACCGGTAATGCGCTCTGTCGCCATTCACTTCACCTATAGCGGGTTTGAGGTTAAATAAATCGGCCTCCATTTGCTTAAACAAAACGTCTGTTTTACCGCATTGCTCACGGCCACCCTTTTTCCAGCACGCTAAAGGCGAGCCAAATTGCTGGGCAGGCATCACATGCTCCCATTCAATTCTGTTGGCACGTGGACCGTTTTTGCGAATTTGGTAACCACAACCCTTTAAATCAGGAATACCTTTGCCTGCTTGCCAGCGAATAGCACAGCCACAATAAAATTCTTGTTTTTCGGGGGCGTAAATACGACTTGCGATAGTTTTTGCAGAGTCAAAATTTGCTGGTGCAGCATTGGCAACTGCAGATAAAACAAACAAAACAACATAAAATACGAATTTAAACAAAGCGGTACAACCTTAAACTACCTGCGGATCAGTTTTATTATGCCATAAGTCTGAGCACGACAAATCAGGCATTTATTCAAGGATAAATATGCGAATAATGCTTGCACAACACCAGATAAACGCAGTTCATAATGTATAAAAAATAATGGTTTAAGCAGAATTAACCTCAGTTATCAGCCTTTTACTTCAACCTTACACTGAAAATAACATTACCAATGGTTAACAATAGAAAGCTTTTTTATCAAAGTTAATTTGACTATTTAGCACGCAAAATGTAGTTTCATCGCTATAAAGCAGCAGTTAAGCGCAGAATAAGAGTTAATCCGCTATGGACCAGTCATTTTTTCGTTGCAAAAAAGTCTTGGTCATTGATGACTGTGCGCCCGTCCGGGCCACCGTAAAAGGAATGTTACAGCAAATGGGGTTTGAGGCTATTCACCTGGCCAAAGACGCAGGCGAAGCTATGCACAAATGCATAGAAATGCCCTTTGATTTTATCTTATGTGACTTCAATCTCGGTGACTGTAAAGACGGTTATCAGTTGTTTGAAGCACTGAAAAAGCAACAGCTGTTGGCCCCACTCTGCTGTTTTATAGTGATAAGTGCCGAAGCACAAAGCCAAATCGTACATGGTGTTATTGAGTTACAGCCTGACGACTACCTGCTAAAACCTTTTACAGCTCCCGCATTAGAAGAACGTATCTGTAGAGCCATCCGGCACCGCATAGAACTGCGCAAAGTATTTTTCCGCTTATTTGAACATGACTATGCAGACGCCTCGCGTGAATGCGATTTGGTGATCCGCACCAAACCTGATTACGCACTGCAAGCCATGCGCTTAAAAGGCGAATTGCTGCTGAAATTAGGCCAGTACGACAAAGCTGAGGTGTTTTACCAAAAAGTGCTGCAGCAAAAAACTTATAGCTGGGCACGCCTGGGCCATGCATTAAGTTGTTTTTACCTGGAGCTTTGGGAAGATACCGAACTGGAACTGGCTGATCTGACTCAGTTTGCCGATACCAAAGTGGAAGCGCTGGACTGGTTATCCCGTTTGTATGTGCGTCACGGCCGTTATCAGCTGGCCTTCGAGACCTTAAATAAAGCAGTCACTTTATCGCCGAAAAACATCAGCAGACAAAAAACCTTAAGTAATTTATGCACCATGTTAGGCCATACCGACATAGCGGCCCGTATTGCCGGAAAAATAGTTCAGGCCGCCCGTCATTCAATAGACGATACAGCCGACAATTATCTGAACCATGCCCGTGCTTTGATTGATCAAGCCAAAGGCGCTAATTTGCTGGATAAAGCTGTGATCCTGCAAAACGCCGGCAAACTGCTGGATGCGCTGCATAAACGTTTTAATATCGATGTGCTGAAACGGGAGACTGTGATTTTACGCAGCCGTATCAGCAGTTGCCGTGGCGCTATCAAAGAAGGCCGTGAAGTAATACAACAAATTCAGGATTTACCTCTGGATGACTTGAGTATCGACAGCTGTATGGACGCCGCCAAAGCTTATTTTGAACTAGGCGATTTGTACTCCAGCCAGCTGTGTATCGACCATCTGAAAACCAAGTTGTACGACGACGATTTTCTGACAGAAACCCAACGTATTATGCTTCAGCTGGAGCAGGACAAACACCAAAGCCTAAAACAGCAAATCAAACAAATTAATACTGAAGCCACAGACGCCTATCGCATGGGTCAGTTTGGCCGTGCGGTGATGCTGTTTTGTGAAACTTTTGACTATATGCCCACCAATCCGGTGATAGCGCTGAATTTATTGCAAGCCATGAGTAAAAGCGCAGGTGTAACAGGCGAAACCATTCATTACGCCCGTAACGCTGCACGGGTACTGCGGCAAAACCAGCTGGGGAAAAACGAGCAGGAACGTTTTGAAAAATACGTGCTCACCTTAAGAAAAACCCAACCGGAATTAGCTCAGATCCAACTGTAAAGGTTCAGAGCAATCCGCTCTGAACACCATTTAAGCCAACACAATATAATCCGACTGATGCACTGTTTCTTTATGTTGCCCCTGGATCAGGCGGACATAACGACCACCGATCTGATCAATAGCAATACAATCATCCACATCCAGCACCGCATCGGTATGTGGTTTATCCCAACGTTCAGGCAAGTAGGTTTTACCCTTTTGCTTGGCTTGTGTTTTGTCTGGGGCTGTCACCAACAGGTAGTGGTGATCTTCACCAAAAGCGCCTGCAGTATAACCACCTAAGTTGATGAAAAATAATCGCAATTCATCTGCTGCAGGTGCTTGCTCAGAAAACCGTACCTGATAGCCCTCTACCCCATCCACCTGCATCCAGGAATCGATATGCATGCCTGCCATAGTACCAAACCACTGCTGACGTAACTCTGGGTAGCAGTCTTCAATACTGTGGCCCGTGACAAACACTACATCATGTACTTCAATTTTTGCTTTAGGATGTTTGCCACCCAGCATAACGACAAATAGCACTAAAAACTCCTTAAGAAGGTAAACTTTCGTTAAGCTCTGGGGAGCCAGCTAAGCGCCCGGTTTTAATCAGTTGACGTTTGGCCAGCACAAAGCTGAATACGGCCTGCACCACCACAGAAAGGACTGATATCAGCCATAAGTTATGCAATGAAAAGGCTGTGGTTTGGCTCAACCATACAGCAGGTAAGGCAAAAAGCAGTAACCTTGTGACTGAGCTCGCCAAACCGGGCAAGGTATTACCCAGCCCCTGAAACAAGCCTGAGCAGGTTAACACCACTCCGGAAGCGAAAAAATTCCATGAAATGATCTGAATAAAATCGCTTCCTGCAGAGCGAACATCCGCATCTGCACTGAAAAAACCAATCAACCAGGCAGGATTAAGCTGACAGACTAAAAACAACAACCCCATCACCACAAGTTGCATTTTTAACGCGGCACTAAAACTTGCGGTTATACGGTCCAACCGGCCAGCCCCAAGGTTCTGGCCAAAAACTGCCGGCAGTGAAAAAGCAATGGCCACTCCGGGTAAAGAAATAGCCTGAACCAGTCGCATACCGGCACCAAAACCAGCCTGAGCTGCTGAGCCAAAGTCTTTGATCAGGATATACACCAAAGCACTGAACGCAAACATCATTAAAAACTCAGCACCAGCTGGACAGCCGATAGCCAGTACTCGACGCCACACTTTAAAATCAGGCTTTTGCATCTGCCGCAGATGCAGATACAGCTCTTGTTTGATCACATAAAAAAGCAACAAAACTAAACCGGCGATCACTGACAAAGTACTAGCTAAGCCTGCGCCTGCCACTCCCATGGCGTACCCGGTAAGCCAGCCGTTGATAAGAACCGGAGCCAGCACAATATTAAGAACCACTGTCAGCAATTGGATTTTCATCGTGGACTGTACATTACCTGTAGCTCGTAAGGCAGCCACCAAAGCAACAGAGACAAACTGCAATGCAAGGCCAGGCAGAAACCAGTTCAGATACTGCTGACTTAATAAGATCACAGCTTCTGAGGACGACACGGAATGCAGATATGGCTCAACCAGAAAAGGCCCTAATAAAAACAGCCCTGCTGTACCGGCTAAACCTAACCAGACGCCCTGATGGAAAAGCCGGTTGGCTTCTGCAGGATTTTTTGCACCAACAGCCGGAGCCATTAATGCAACTAAACCCACACTCAACACCTGGGTCAGCGCTATCACCAAAAACATTAAATTGGCGCTGCTGACCACTGCAGCCAACGCATCAGTCCCAAGGCCTGCAACAAAATAAAGATCCACCAGAATATAAAGAGTTTGTACCAACATGCCTATGGTCATAGGTACAGCCTGACTGATGATCTGCCTGTATACAGAGCCTTGAGTTAAGTCCTTCACCTGAAGTTTTGTTCCTGCGTTATAAATTTATTCCCGACCGTTGTATATCCGGCCACCACAATTTTTGTAGTGTTCCAGCACAGCTTTGGCATCGCTGCGTTTGAACTGGCGCACCACTTCCATACCGGCCTTTGCTAAATATTGATAAGACTGTTCAAACACTGGGCCTTCATCAAAACCTATAGCACGAGCATCTTCTGCAGTACCTGCACAAACCATACGATTAACGCCACTCCACAACACAGCACCCATGCACATGGCGCAAGGCTCACAAGAAGTGAAAAGCTCACGGCCACTGTCGGTGGCCAATGTAAAAGAGCCTAAGGCTTTTTCGGCCATCATAATAGCAACGGTTTCGCCGTGTAAGGTGGAATTGGTTAAAGGCACTACACGGTTCACGCCAACACCTAACAGCTGGCCAGACGCCCGGTCAAAAATAGCAGTACCAAAAGGACCACCAGTACCTCGTTCAACGTTTTGTTTTGAGAGTTCAATAGCTAACGCCATTTTCTCATCATCTGAACTGTAGGTTCTTTGCCAATTGACAAAATCTGCCACCCAATCAGGTAATTCCACAGTGACTGCACTGCCTGGCTGGTGAATAAAACCAATACGCTCTTTCATCATTGTTCCTGCCGCTTGTAGCAAAAAATTGGGCCGACTTTTTACCTTTATATCAGTTGGGCTACAAGTAAAAAATCACAGAATGCTAAATTTTTGTGAAATAGCATGCTGAAAATAAGAATCAGACAAATCCGATCCACAATAGGACCAGTAACTTCATACAGTTACGCACTTGGCAAACGTAGTTTGGTGCTGGCCACTACCTGCCAACACTGCGCCTGTTGCTACCGATCCATCTGCCATGCTCTGGTGTGGGGCCATAGTTTTTATGGTAGCTGTCGGCACATTGGCTTCTGTGAGTAATGGTCGCGGCATTTATAGTTGGTCTTCGCTGCATCGACGACAGAGCCGCCTTGCTGGTACACTACAGCAAGACGCACAGCTTCTTCTTTTGCCATTGGATGGCAAATGCAAATGCAGAATACGCAGTAAAAAGTGACAGACGCTGAGAATACAAGCGCCAGAAAGCACCTAATCATGAATTGCGCAGGAATAAAAACTTGAACCAAACACCTACATTCTATTTCTACGACTTTGAAACCTGGGGTGCGGATCCAAAAAAAGACCGTCCGGCCCAGTTTGGTGGTATTCGCACAGATTTAGATTTAAACCCTATTGGCGAACCTGATATGTGGTATTGCCAGTTGGCGAACGATTATTTACCTCATCCGGTGGCTGCTCTAATTACTGGCCTGACGCCACAGCTGTGTAACCAAAAAGGTTTGGCTGAAACCGAATTTTGCCGTCGTATTCTGGAGAGATTCAGCCAGCCCAATACTTGTGTGCTTGGGTACAACAGCTTACGTTTTGATGATGAAGTCACGCGTTACAGCCTGTATCGTAACTTCTACGAGCCTTATGGCCGTGAATGGCAACAAGGCAACAGCAGATGGGATTTAATCGACATAGTACGCGCCTGTTATGCGCTGCGCCCTGAAGGCATAATCTGGCCGGAAAAAGCCGATGGCAGCCCAAGCTTTAAATTAGAAGATTTAACCAAAGCCAATGGTTTATCACACCAACGCGCACACGATGCCTTATCTGATGTGTATGCCACTATCGCCATTGCCAAACTGGTGAAAGAAAAACAACCTAAGCTGTTTCAGTACCTGCTGGATTTACGCAAAAAAACTGAAGTCAGTAAGTTGTTTGACTTGGTCAATTTAACACCGCTGGTGCATGTGTCGGGGCGCTTCCCCGCTATTCAGGGTTGTGTTAGCTGGATAGTGCCTTTAGCACCGCATCCAACCAATAAAAACGCCGTGATTTGCTACAACCTGCAAGCCGACCCCAAACCTTTGCTGGAGCTGGATTTAGCTTCATTGCAGCAACTTTTGTATACCAAAACCGCTGATTTAGACGAAGACCAGCAGCGGCTTGGTTTAAAGCTTATTCATATTAATAAGTGCCCTGTATTGTCTCCGGCTAAAACCTTGTCAGAGCAACGAGCCGCTGATTTGGGCATCGACAGAGCCGCTTGCCTGAAGCATCTGGACTGGCTGCGGCAAAACCGCTCTGCTATTCAACCTAAGGTGATGGAGCTGTATCAGTTGCCGACAGACTACACAGTAGAGACTAATCCGGATTATCAGCTCTATAACGGTTTTGTCTCCAACGAAGACAAACAGCGGATGGAGCAGCTGCATTTGATGAGTGCTGACCAACTGGCGTCCAACCCTGTGCTGTTTAGCGAAGACAGGCTAAATCAGCTGCTGTTTTTATACCGTGCCCGCAACTACCCACAAAGCCTGACTGATCAGGAGCAACAACGCTGGCAACGATATCGCAGCGACAAACTGACCCATGGCCTGGATAAACCCAATTTAACCTTTGATGAATTTGGTTTGGCGCTGGAAAACCTGGCACATGAAGCAGGTGATGACGTAAAGAAAATGAATATCCTCAAGGCGTTATTTCAGTACGCTCAGAGCTTATGAGCTCTGAGCCGTAGGGGCGGGTCTTGCACCCGCCCGTCTAATTATACCGCCACTCCCATTGACGGGCCGGGACAAGCCGCGGCCCCTACAAGCAGCACCTCTATAAACTATTTTTGTTCAGCCGCCAGTTCCCTCTCTATGTTTCAGATCAGACTTCTGCTAGCCTGCGCACAGTAATTAACCAGTGTTGTTTTTGGGTGCGGAGTCTGTGATGAAGTTGTGGTCAAAAATCAAAGTGATGTTGTGTAGTTTGTTATTAACCGGCTGTTTCGCGCCGGCTATATTAATGACATCACAGGCACAACTTTTGGGTGAGTTGTTTCGTCCTCTGGTTGGTTTTAACCCGCTTGAAGTCAAGCTGTTTGAAAACCCGCTGATCCGCGATCCTATGGTGGCCTTAATGGGCGAAGAAAACTACCGCACCGCCGTCACCTTATTAAATACTGCCACTGCTATTCAGCAACAAGGCCCGCTGTTTTTTGTAGTATCCGAACACTCCCCTTTGCCTCATCTGGCCGAAAAAGCCGGTTTTGTCTGGAACTCAGAGCATAACCAAATGGCTATTCTGTTGGTGTCCGGCGGAAAAACTGAAATATTTAATCAGGTGGTGGAAGGTGCTGCAGGAAAAATAGCGCCAAGTTGGCCCAAAGAACTGGTGGAGTACACCAGCCCTGAGAAGTTAAAACAAAAAGCCGTGGCTGCAGCCGCAGGTAAGCTCAGTGAAGGCCTGGGGTTATCGGAAGAGCAGCAAGCGCTGATGGAAACAGGTTTATCCGGTGGTTCAGTGCAAAACGCGCTGGAAGAAAACTTAAAACAAAAAGCCATGGACCCGGTGGAAGAAATTAAACAAAAAGTAGAAGCTGGCAAAGCAGAGCTGTTAAGCGCACCTAAACAACGTTTTACCGAAATGACCCAGGAAGCTGTGCCGACGGAGGATGATGTGGTGAAACAATTTACCGGCAAATCGGCAGACGAATTAAAAGCGGCAAAAAAATACGTCGAAGATGCGAAGGCCAGAGCTGATGCCAATCAGAAAAAACCAGTGTCGACAGTGAAAGACAAAGCCACCTTAGAAAAAGAAGCCAAAGAATGGGCTAAAAACAAAGCCAATAAAAAAGTCGAAGACAGCCGCGCCCCGGCCGACGAGTTACTGAATGAGTTAACTGAAGAAATCAAACAAAAGACCACCCCGCCTGTGCCAGAGAAGAAAAAGGATGGTGTGGAGGAGGTTTTTTAGAGCCTTTATCTTCTGAACTAAGAGAGGCAACAAAACTCAGCACTTCGATTACTTGTTCAGTGGTTTAGTTAGGCCTATACTCAATGCGCATCAACAATACGCATCGGTAATCGTATGAAAACAACATACAGCGCACAAGCCCCAAAAAAAGCGACCAACCTTAGCTTAAACAGCGAGTTATTAGCTGAAGCGAAAAGGCTGGATATAAACCTGTCAGCGACTATGGAAAAAGCTCTGGAACTCGAAGTCAGTCAACGATTGAAAGCAGAGTGGCTTGAACAAAATGCTGATGCTATCGCTGCCTGTAACGAACTGACAGAAAAGCATGGGCTATTCTCTGATTCGTTCCGTGTGTTCTGATGTCGCAATTCACCGTCTACCGAAACACAGACAAAAGTACAGCCGAAACATACCCGTACTTTATTGATGTTCAAAGTGATTTACTTGAGTCGCTGAATACTCGTCTTGTTGTACCACTCACACCATTGGATCTTATGGATAAAAAGGCACCTGCGCATCTATGCCCAAAAATTCATTTAGACGCTGGTGATTTTGTAATTCTGACTCACCAAATGACCAGCGTCCCAACCAAACTTTTGATAAACCCTGTGACCAACTTACAAGCTTTCAGAAACGATATTATTGCTGCTATTGATTTCCTGATCACTGGGATATGAACAACGGTCTTCGAACCTCGTTAATCTTTATCTGCTCCTGAAGTCGCCCCCAAAGTTTTTTCTTCCATGTAATTTTACTGATTTGGTTGCTCAGCGGCCTTTTTACGCATATCCGTCAGAGCATCCAACACCTGTTCGTCCAGTTTCTGCGCTTTGCCAAGCATTAGCGCTTTGTCAAAACTCGCTACAGCCTCTTTAGATTGACCAGCATCCAACAGACGCTGGCCCAACACCATATGAGCGTAAGGCAGATTTGGGTATGCCTGAACCAAGGTTTGACTGGTTGTCACTGCAGCTGCATAGCGTTGCTGCGCCGCTTGAGCTTCTGCGAACTCCACATAACTGTGCACCGGCGGAGCCATGATAAATCCAACTTTTTTGGAAAGATCCGCGTAATGCTGAGTGAGGGCTGTAACTTCTGCATACTTCGCTATCTCTGGTGTGATAGTGAAATTTAGACTGCTAAACAAATACTCAAGTCCATCTGCCAAAGCTGGCAAGATCCCACTCATGTGGCCACGGTTTGGATACTGCTGAAATTTCCACACTAGCTGCGACGGTTTGTTCCGTTCCATTTCCGCCAGTAGATCCAAAGTTCCGGTATAAAAACGCCCGCCCTCACCGCCAACACTGATAAACAAATGCTCATAAGGCCGCTTTGCGCCCGCTAGTTTTGCTACATTCGATTCAATTTCGGCATGACTCCACCAGCCATTTGGACTCATGGCCAAATAGTTAGTAAAAAGACCAGGCTGATTGAACAGGCTATAAAGCGCCAAAGTACCAGCATTAGAATGTCCGATCAGGGTGCGATGCGGATAAGTTGGATAATGTTTATCAATGTATGGAATAAGCTCAGTGCGAATAAACTTCAAAAAGTTATCGGTTTGTCCTGAGTTTGGCCACTTAGTGGATATAAAGGCTTGAAGCTCATTTTGCGGTTCCCCAACAATTTTTGGCAGGTAATCCCTGGGTCTATTAATGGTTTCAATACCAACCACCATAGTTTTTGGCATCAAAGCATAATCGGTCAGTGATTTCACCACACCTGTGACTGTATGAAAATGTTCTGCACCGTCCAGCAGGTAGATCACATGAAGTTGTTCATCATTTTCATGCTCAGGCGTATAGATCCAAATGGGTCTGTCTTCACCAATAAGATCCGAGTGCAAAACCACTTTTTTACCCATACTGATCTCGCTCGCTGTTACAGGAAAAGCAGCAAAGATCGCAAACAGAAAAAATACAAAATGAATCGCCACTAATTTCCTAGACACCTTTCAGTTAGATAAACTAACTCAAAGAGAGGTGCCTATGAGCAGTAAACGTTACCCCGAAGAATTCAGAATCGAAGCAGTTAAGCAGGTCGTTGATCGCGGCCATTCAGTTGCGGATGTTGCCAAACGGCTCGATATCACCACGCACAGCCTGTACGCCTGGATTAAAAAGTACGGTCCTGACAAACAACAGCATAATGATTTGGCTGACGCTCAGGCCGAGATTAAGCGACTGCAAAAAGAGCTGAAGCGAGCCACCGAAGAGCGCGACATTCTAAAAAAAGCCGCGGCGTACTTCGCAAAGCTGTCCGACTAAGATACGCCTTCATTAAAGAACACTGCGACAGCTGGCCGGTGCGCTGGCTTTGTAACATGTTGGATGTGCATCCCAGTGGATACTATGCGTGGAGTAAGGCATCGCTGTCGAAACGCGATAAAGCAAACCGGCGGCTGACAGGATTAATAAAACAGTTTTGGCTGGAGTCTGGTTGTGTGTATGGCTACCGTAAAATTCATTCTGATTTACGTGATTTCGGCGAGTCTTGCGGCATTAACCGGGTATACCGGTTGATGCAATCCGAAGGGCTTAAAGCACAGGTTGGATATCGCAAACCCAGATCACGTAAGGGGGACAGCCATATCATTACGCCGAACCGCTTGCAGCGGCAGTTTAATCCGTTAGTGCCTGACGAGGTATGGGTAACTGATATCACGTACATCCGCACGCATGAGGGGTGGCTGTATTTGGCTGTGGTTGTGGATTTGTTCTCGCGCAAGGTTGTTGGCTGGTCGATGCATTCCCAAATCAGCAAAGATATTGTGCTGAACGCATTGCTGATGGCCGTGTGGCGACGTCAGCCTAAAAAACAGGTGATGGTTCACTCCGACCAAGGGAGCCAATACACCAGCCATGACTGGCAGGCATTCCTGAAAACTCATGGCTTACAAGGCAGCATGAGCAGACGCGGAAACTGTCATGACAATGCAGTGGCAGAAAGCTTCTTCCAGTTGTTAAAGCGAGAGCGGATCAAGCGGAAAGTCTACACGACGCGTGATGAGGCCAGAAGTGATGTGTTTGATTACATTGAAATGTTTTACAACAGTAAACGGAAACATGGTTCCAATAATCTGCTGTCACCGGTAGAGTATGAAAACCGTTACCAAGAACGGCTGGGAAGTGTCTAGTTTATTGGTGGCGATTCAACCCTTTCATAATTTATTTATCCGCTTAACGTTTTTTCGTACAACAGCATCCAGCAATAAATTGCCATGGTGCCAGCATAAAAATCGTGTTTTTATAAATCCTCAACTCACTCAATAAAGACTGGCAGTTCTAATTGCCAGCAAGACTAATCAGGAGTTTTTATGCGCAAGGGGCAAGTTGCTGTTTTTTATATCCTCTTTGTTATCGCTTCACTCTTTAGCCAGCAGGTACTGGCAGTCCATGCAGTGAAGTTACATCAGGATATTGAATGGGCAAAAATGAAGGGCTTTTCGCTGACCACTGACATCTACAGTCCGCAAAAGGCGACTAAGCCTTTGCCTGTACTGGTGATTTTTCATGGCGGCGGCTGGCTGGTAAATAACAAATCCATAATGAATGATATGGCCTTGTATATGGCGACGAACGCCGATTTGGTGGTGGTGAATATGAACTACCGCCTGCTTGGTGATAACAACAACAGCACCACAGTGAACGAGATAGTCGAAGATGCTTTGGGTGCAGTGCTTTGGGTGAAAGATCATATTCAAAGCTATGGCGGCGACCCGGCTAAAATAGCCATCACGGGCGACAGTGCCGGTGGTCATTTAGCTTCGATGGTGATGCTGGCAGGCCGCTCTTTGGATTCGAAAGGTTTTACCCCGCAAAGCCAGAAATTTACTCCCTCTTACCTGCCTAAAGGCAAAACAGCTGAGCAAGTGGCAGCTGCAGATGGCGTCAAAGTACAGGCGGTGATCCTGAGTTACACCGCATTTGATTTAGTGCAAAGCGCAAAAGGAGGCTTTGAGACAGCACAGAACCCGTTCTGGAAATGGGGTAACGCCAGTCCTCGAAGTTTGTTTGGTGAAGGCATTAGTGTTGATAGCCATGAGCAGTATTACAAAGCGGTATCGCCTCTGTATTTATTGCCGCAAGATGGATACAAACTACCGCCTCAGTTTGTGTTGGTGGGCAGTGAAGATGGCCTGACCACACCTGAAGTGGCAAGTAGTTATGTCAGTTCGCTCAAAGCGGCCGGACAGCAAGTGGAATTCAAAATTTATGAAGGCAAAGGCCATGGTTTTCTCGACAGCGGTTGTAACGACTACACCAAGGGCTGCTTTAAAGACTTAGCCACCCCCACTTTGGATGACATGATTAAGTTTCTTGCTACAGTTTTCAACTAAACACAGGATAGAAGGTGGCACTGCAATACTGTGCCGCCCTCTGCCAACACTAAGTTTACTGCAGTTGTTTTACTATCTGCTGCGGGTTTGAAAAATCGCTGATCTCAGCCACTTTTTTGCCCTCTTTTATTTTCAATAACACAGGAATAGTCCGCACATTAAAGTGTTGAAACAACAGGCCGTAGTTGTCTATCTGAAATGGAACTTTCATCTGATACAAAGTATTGAATTCAGCCAGCGCTTTATCGTCTGTCCATAAATGGTTCACCACCCCGCCCCAGTTTTTCTCCGGCAGTAAAGCCGCTAGTTGGTTTAAACCTGCTTGCGCATCCTTACATTGTTTCGCCATCTCTGGTCGGGATTCAGCCAGATACCAGTCACACCAGGTGGCAGTAAAAAACAGCAGTTGTTCGCCGCTTTGAACCTTAGCTAAAAGTTGTTGTTGCTCTGCGGCACTCAGATCGGAGCCGGCCGTTTCTGTAGGTAACTGCTGCCCTTGTGCCAACCGGCTGATAAATCCATCCAAAACAGAGTCTGATTCATGCGTACTGTACAGCTTTTCACCTTTGGCATTTAACAGCACAGAATAAGGGGTGCCGGCTAAACCCAAAGCTAAAGCCAATTGCCCTTGCTGATCCAGATAAATAGGCATAGTCAGTTGAAAGCCTTGCTGCACCTTGCTGATCTCCTGCCGTTTTTCGTTGATATTGATATTCACAGCGACAAAATTCACTTTATCCCCATAGTCCTGATACAGCTTTTCAAAGTGTGGCATTTGTTCCATACAAGGCTTGCACCAGCTGGCCCAAAACTTTAGGTAAGTGGGTTTATTCTGCCCTAGACTGGCTAAAGTAAAAGGCTGCAGGGTATTAAACTGCTGTAGTTGCACTGTTCTATAGTCGGGCTGGGCCCAAACAGAAAACACCAGACAAGCCACTAAAGGCAGTAGAAAACGAATCAATTGAGGCATAACAAAGCTCCTTAAAAAGACCAACCTTAGTGTGACAGGAGCTGTGGCTTTTGCCTTGTAGATTTGCGACATCTTGTGACGGCGGTAAAGACCAACCTCAATTCAGCGCGGACTAAGGCTGTTGCAACTCAAAAATTAAAAACAGATCTTGCTTTCTACTGGCTTTAGTTGTTTTTATAGAGCAGTAATGAAACCGATTACACTACTTAAAATCAACAAATAATGCCGTCAGAGCATTGAACAACAGACAGGGGGACGAATTGACTTTATCAATAAAACATAAAGCCTTAGCAGCCATGACGCTGCTTTCGGTGCTCAGCCAACCAGTTTTCGCAAATGACAATCAACTGACAGCACAGGAAAAAGCAGACGGCTGGCAGTTATTGTTTAACGGCAAAGACATGTCGCAGTGGCGTACTTTTAAACAGCCAACAGTGAACGAGAAATGGCAAATTGAAGATAACGCTATAGCTCTGACTGCAGGCGGTGGCGGCGATTTAATCAGCAAAGAAAGTTACAAAAACTTTGAGCTGACGCTCGACTGGAAAATTGCCGAAGTAGGCAATAGCGGCATTTTGATTCTTGCTGATGAAAAAGGGAAATACATTTACTCCCACGCGCCGGAAATTCAAATTCTGGATAACGAGCGCCACCCGGACAACAAGCTCGACACTCACCTCTCTGGTTCCTTGTACGACATGATCGCCTCACCTGCTGCTTCCCATAAAAAAGCCGGAGAGTGGAACAGCACTAAAGTTCGTTTGGACAACTCCACTTTGACCATTTGGCAAAATGAAGTGCAAACGGCAAAAGTGACTATTGGCAGCGACGAATGGAAAAACCTGATTGCTAAAAGTAAATTTGCCAGTTGGCCTGGTTTTGCTGAAGCCACAGAAGGCCACATAGGTTTACAGGATCATGGCGATAAGGTCTGGTTCAAAAACATCAAAATTAAAGAGCTGAACTAATGAAAGATTTTGACTTTGAAGTGCTGGTGGTTGGGTCCGGCGCTGGTGGTTCCATGGCGGCCTATGAGCTGACCAAAGCCGGGCATAAAGTGTTGATGCTCGAAGCCGGGCGGGATTACGACCCAAAAACAGAAACCCCCATGTTTAAACGCAACGGCGAAGCACCTTTAATGGGTGCAGGCACTATAGATAAAGACTTTGGTTATTATGACGCCACAGTAGACGGTGGCTGGAACGTGCCAAACGAACCTTATACAGCGGCAGATGGCTCTGAATTTCTCTGGTGGCGCGCGCGGATGTTGGGTGGCCGCACCAATCACTGGGGCCGTTATTCATTGCGCTTCAGCGAGCATGATTTTAAAGGCAAAAGCCGGGATGGTTTAGGCGCCGACTGGCCTTTTGACTATGAAGATATAGCGCCATGGTACGACAAAACTGAAGCATTGGTGGGCGTATGTGGCACCAATACAGGGCTGGATGATATGCCGCCTTCTTCGGATGGAATTTTGCAGCCTCCGCCAAAGCCACGTATTACAGAGCTGTTAATAGCAGCCGCAGCGAAAAAGTTAGGTATTCCGCTGGCTCCTATGCACCGGGCTGTATTAACACGTCCTTTGGATAACAGAGCCGCCTGTTTTTATGCGACCCCTTGTGGCCATGGTTGTTCTATAGGTGCAGCTTTCCAGACCACCACATCGCTTATTCCAATGGCCAAAGCCACTGGTAATTTGCAGGTGATCACAGACGCAATGGTGAAATCTGTAGACACAGACGAAAACGGCAAAGTGACAGGTGTCAGTTATGTCGATAAAAAAACTTCCACTGTGCATCAACTCAAAGCCAAAGTAGTGATTCTGGCCGCCAGTGCCTGTGAATCGGCGCGTTTGTTGCTCAATTCAAAATCAGCCCGTTTTCCGCAGGGTCTGGCCAATTCCAGTGGTCAGGTGGGTAAAAACCTGATGGACTCCACAGGCGCTAACATTGGCGCTCTGGTTCCTGCTTTACAAGGCCGGCCTATTTATAACGAAGATGGCCATACGGCCAATCACTTGTTTATCCCATGGTGGGGCCATAAAGCGCAGGAACGTAAAGAACTGGACTTCCCTCGTGGTTATCACTTTGAAATTGGTGGCCGTTTTAGTGAGCCAAATTCAGGTATAGCTGGCTATGTTCAGGGCTATGGCCCCGATTTAAAACGTCAGGTGAAACAAAACTACGGTGCTTATATAGGTTTTGCTTTACGTGGTGAAATGGTGCCTAACGAGCATTGTTATATGGATATAGATCCGGAAGTCAAAGACAAATGGGGTATTCCTGTGGCGCGTTTTCACTGGAAATGGTCCGAGCATGAATTAAACCAAGTGGCGCATGGCTTAAAAACCGCCAAAGCTATTTTTGCTGAAATGGGAGCCGATGTTGGCGAGTTGCCAACACCAGAGCAAGCCATCTTAAAAGGCGGCGAAATTATTCATGAAGTGGGCACCACCCGTATGGGCGCATCGCCCAAAGACTCAGTCACCAATCAGTGGGGACAGAGCTGGGACTGCCCTAACCTTTTTGTGATGGACGGCGGCGTCTTTGCCTCTAACCCCCATAAAAACTGCACCCTGACTATTATGACGCTGGCGATGCGCAACTCGTCCTGGCTTTCAGCCCAGCTAAAACAAGGAGCGATTTGATGGCTAAGGATCAAATCAACAACGCCGTGGATCAACAGCAGATACAGTACAAATCAGGCATGACCAGACGGGATTCGTTAAAACTAATGATGGCCTTAGCCGCCAGTACTCTGTTACCTGCAGTATTAACTGGCTGTGACAGCGCGCCGGTCAGCAAGACGGATACCGGCGCAGAAGCGGCCAAAACGACCTCTGAACATTGGCCTGAACTGAAGTTATCCCCTATCACAGCAACTGGTTATGGCAAAGATCCAAACTTAATTCTGCCACCCGCATCACCATGGCCTTTGACCTTAACTCAGGCGCAACTGACTTTAGTGGCCGTGCTTGCAGATATTCTGGTACCCCGTGAAGGCGCTGTGCCCAGTGCTTCTGAAGTGCATGTGCCTGCGGTGGTCGATGAATGGGTCAGTGCGCCTTACGAGCGTCAGCAACAAGACAGAGTTACTATTTTGTCGGCTCTGGCCTGGATAGACGACGAAGCGCAGATGCGTTTTAGTAAAACTTTTGTCGCGCTCACTAAAGTGCAGCAAAAAGCCATAATGGATGACATCGCCTTTGACACAGCCGAAACTCCGGCTCAGTTTAAACGCATAGCCTCAGCCTTTGGCCGTTTCCGCAGTCTGGTTCTGGCCGCCTTTTTCTGTACGCCTGAAGGCACAAAAGACATAGGTTATGTGGGTAATGTGCCTATAGGCGGTGATTATCCTGGCCCGACTAAAGAGGCTTATGCTCATTTAGATAAAGTATTGGCGGATTTGGGTTTGACTGAATACGCCTACCCTATTCAGACATGATGTAGCAACTTGGTACCCAAATTACCTTTATGGGCGACCTTTAGGGTCGTCCACAAAGGTATTAGATTGGAATGGTCTGATTTAGATGGCTGCCTTGGTAATTACCGGCTTAAAGCTTGGAAAGCGCTCATCAATGTTACGGTCTTAAATTAGGGGGAAAGTTTTTTTCCATGAATAACATAATGAATGCTACTTTCTAGTGCATCAGATACTATTATAGTGTCACCAAAGTTTTCATAATCTGCTTCTGTCAAACCATAGCCATTTTTCTCAGTGCTTGTTATAAACATCAATCCGGTCACAGTCTTTTTATTAAATTTAAAACCAAAGCGAAGGGCATATCTTCCATAAATACTCTTCGTAATTCCAACTTGATGTATCTTTGAGACTTCTGCGATAAAACCAAGTGTAAAATCAACCTTGCTTTTCTTGTCACTCAACTGGCGGTAAATTTCAAAGAAACGATGATACATTTCCCAAAATTGTTTATCTGTTTGCTGCGGATTAAATTCAGAATGTTTTAAGTCCTGTGGTAATCATCCCTTAAATTAACTGACGCTAAAAGTAGAATTTTCTCGTAATATAAACGCAGGAGATTCTGCATGAAAACATCAAAATTTAGTGACAGCCAAATCCTGGCAATTTTAAAACAAGCGGAAGCTGGAGCTCCGGTTCCCGAACTCTGCCGTGAGCACGGTATGAGTTCGGCCACCTTTTACAAATGGCGCGCCAAATTTGGCGGCATGGATGCATCCATGATGGCCCGGCTTAAAGAGCTGGAGGCGGAAAATGCCCGGCTGAAAAAGATGTACGCCGAAGAACGGCTCAAAGCCGAAATCCTCAAAGAGGCCATCGAAAAAAAGTGGTAAAGCCGTCGCGCCGACGGGAATTGGCGCAAAAGGCGGTGCGCGAGAAATCCATTTCTGTCACATTGGCCTGTGCGGTGTTTAGCATCAGTGAAACCTGCTACCGCTATCAGGCCCGTCTGAGGGATGAGAACGCGGAAATTGCGGACTGGCTGCTGCGCTTAACCTCCACTTACCGGAGTTGGGGCTTTGGCATGTGTTTCTATTACCTGCGTAATGTGAAACGCTTTGGCTGGAACCATAAACGTGTGCTGCGGATTTACCGCGAGCTGGAGCTGAACTTAAGGATAAAACCCAAGAAACGGCTCACCCGTGAAAAGCCTGAACCGCTGGCGGTGCCAGAGATGAAGAACCAATGCTGGTCGATGGATTTTATGCATGACCAGCTCGAGGATGGCCGCAGTTTCCGGCTGCTGAATATCATTGATGATTTTAACCGGGAAGGCTTAGCCATTGAGGTCGACTTCTCGCTACCGGCAGAACGGGTAGTCAGAGTGCTCAATCAAGTCATTGAGTGGCGAGGCAAACCCAAGGAAATCCGTAGCGACAACGGCCCTGAATACATTGGTTCTGTCCTCAAAAACTGGGCAGAATCAAACGGAGTGGCCCTGAAGTATATTCAGCCAGGCAATCCGCAGCAAAATGCCTATGTGGAGCGATATAACCGTACAGTTCGCTACGACTGGCTAAACCAATATTTATTCAGCAGTATTGCCGAAGTTCAGGACTATGCGACAGAATGGCTGTGGTTTTATAACAATGAACGGCCAAACAAAGCTTTGGGTGGCATACCACCGAAGTACAAGGACAACTTAGTAACACAGGCTTCTACTTCAAGCGTCCATTAAAAATGGGATGATTACCGTTATATCCGCTTATCGGTCACGCATGCAAATAGAAGATAACTTCTGTGACAACAAATCAGCTTTTTATGGATTAAGCCTTGAGCCGCAAAGCTGCAACTGTCCCAATGGTTTAGCTGTGTTAGTTCTGACAGGCACTCCTAGCTGATACCTTACTGATATTTATAGGATTATCAGGAGCGAGTGCAAGCTTCACCGACACATCTAGGCAAACACAACTCGACACAGGACTGTGCTGAGTTATGCCTACTTGCCCTACAAATGATAGAACGAAAACTGGCGCAGATAAGGCGAAGCGATTGGTTAAGCTGGACCCATGAATTCAGGCAAATCACCCTTTCTTATGGTGATGATTTACATGCTTAAATTCTTGGGAATGTGATTGAACTAATAGCTTTACGCTAACGCCAAAGCCCCTCTGCTTCAATCATTTTTTCTCAAAACAACTGATCCAAAAGTAAAAAGGCAGCTGATAAAAAAAAGCCGCCTTTGTATCACTCAGTTCAAAAATACTGCTTTTACTTTAAGTCAAAGCGATCAGCGTTCATTACTTTGTTCCATGCGGCTACAAAGTCTCGGACAAATTTTTGTTTGTTGTCATGCTGCGCATAAACTTCAGCCAAAGCACGCAGCTGAGAGTTGGAGCCAAAAACTAAATCAACACGGCTGGCAGTCCATTTCACAGCACCAGTTTTGCGGTCTTTGCCTTCAAACAGTTCTGCCTCTGCTGACACCGGAGTCCAGGCTGTGTTCATATCCAACAGATTGACAAAAAAGTCGGTGCTTAATGTGTCGGCTTGTTTAGTGAAAACACCGTGCGAAGTTTTATCCGCGTTGATATTTAATACTCGCAGACCACCGATCAAAGCTGTCATTTGCGGCGCTGTTAACGTCAGCAACTGAGCTTTATCCAGCAACAACTCCTCAGCTTTGACTGAATAACGGCCTTTCACATAATTACGGAAGCCATCAGCTATAGGCTCCATCACCGTAAAAGACTCAACATCTGTTTGCTCTTGTGTTGCATCAGTGCGGCCCGGGCTAAAAGGTACATCAATGGTGACACCGGCATTTTTAGCCGCTTGCTCTATAGCTGCAGCTCCTGCCAGCACAATAATATCCGCCAGTGACACCTTACGGCTTTCTGACTGGTTATTAAAAGAGGCCTGAATTTGTTCTAATACAGCCAGCACTTTACTCAGCTGCGCCGGTTGATTCACAGCCCAGTCTTTTTGTGGAGCCAGGCGAATACGGGCACCATTAGCACCACCCCGTTTATCTGAACCACGGAAGGTTGAAGCGCTAGCCCAGGCGACTGACACCAGTTCTGAAATGGACAAGCCTGAAGAGAGAATCTTGCTTTTCAGTACGGCTATATCTGCAGAGTTCACCAACTCATGGCTCACTGCAGGCACAGGATCTTGCCAAATTAACTCTTCTGACGGGACTTCAGGGCCTAAATAACGAGCCAAAGGCCCCATGTCACGGTGAGTTAATTTATACCAGGCACGGGCAAACACATCAGCGAACACTTCTGGGTTCTGATGGAAACGTCGTGAAATGGCCTCGTAAGCCGGGTCCATTTTCAGCGCTAAATCAGCAGTTGTCATCATTGGCGCATGGCGAATAGCCGGGTCGTGAGCATCAGGTACTGCAGTTGCGGCAGATTCGTCTGTTGGGATCCACTGATGAGCACCAGCAGGGCTTTTCACCAGTTTCCAATCATAACCAAATAAGGTGTCGAAATAGCTGTTATCCCACTGGGTTGGCGTTGGAGTCCAGGCGCCTTCAATACCGCTGGTGGTGGTATGAACACCTTTCCCAGTGCCAAAGGCATTTTTCCAACCTAAGCCCATTTCTTCCAGTGGAGCGGCTTCTGGTTCAGCGCCAACTAAAGTTGGATCTCCTGCGCCATGGCATTTACCAAAAGTATGACCACCCGCAACTAAAGCGACTGTTTCTTCATCATCCATTGCCATACGGGCGAAGGTTTCACGAATATCACGGGCTGAAGCGACTGGGTCTGGGTTACCATTCGGGCCTTCAGGGTTAACATAAATCAGGCCCATTTGCACTGCAGCTAATGGGTTTTCTAATTGACGGTCGCCAGCGTAACGTTTATCGCCCAGCCACTCTGTTTCCACACCCCAGTAGATATCTTCTTCCGGAGCCCATATATCTTCACGGCCACCCGCAAAACCAAAGGTTTTAAAGCCCATAGATTCAAGCGCACAGTTACCGGCCAATATCATTAAATCGGCCCAGGACAACTGGTTGCCATATTTCTGTTTCACTGGCCACAATAAACGGCGGGCTTTATCCAGATTGCCGTTATCGGGCCAGCTGTTCAGTGGAGCAAAACGTTGTGAGCCAGAGGATGCACCACCACGGCCGTCAGAGGTGCGGTAAGTACCAGCACTGTGCCATGCCATACGAATAAATAATGGGCCATAGTGGCCATAATCCGCTGGCCACCAGTCCTGTGAATCAGTCATTAGCGCATATAAGTCCTGCTTCACCGCGGCCAGATCCAGTTTCTGGAAAGCTTCAGCGTAATTAAAGGGTTGATCCATAGGATCAGATAAAGAAGAATGTTGATGTAAAATGTTTAAATTCAGTTGGTTAGGCCACCAATCGCGGTTTGAAGTACCACCAGCGGCTGACTTAGTCAAAGCGCCGTGCATTACCGGGCATTTGCCGGTCATTGTTGCGTTACTACCCATCTTTTTTCTCCAATTGTTACTGTCATAAATGGATTAAATCCATTAAAAGGCGATAACTCTGCAATTGGAACCTGCACGTCCACGCGTGTTATCAATAAACATCACCAGGTTGTTTTCATTCACATCTCATACTGAGCCATAAAGCGGCAGCAGCGAAGTCGCATGCACTTTGTCATCATCGACTTTGATGCTCAACAGCAGTCTACAGTATCCAAACAAAAAAACTTCATGAAAAAATTCAATGCCTTAAATCGCTATTTCAGATGCTGAAATGCGAAAGCACTGCACAGTGACTTAATAAAAGTAGCTTATGAGTGACAGATGACAGACTAATTACGGCAGAAAGGGAAAAAAGATCGGTGAGCGCAACAGATGGCAGCGAATACAAAAAACATCGGGAATGTTGTTGAACAACGCAAAGCGTTGGCCCGCAGGGTGAGCGCCATGGATGGCAGCGAATACAAAAAACATCGGGAATGTTGTTGAACAACGCAAAGCGTTGGCCCTCAGGGTGAGCGCCATGGATGGCAGCGAATACAACAACATCAGGAATGTTGTTGAACAACGCAAAGCGTTGGCCCGCAGGGTGAGCGCCATGGATGGCAGCGAATACAACAACATCAGGAATGTTTTTCACTCACATCGTCCATGATGTTCGCCTTCGGCAGCTTGAGCTGTGCAAAACGGCTATCCTGCCGTTTTGTGAACATTGGAGCGAATAAAAAAAACGCGCTTAGCAGCAATCTAAGCGCGCTCAAGGGGTTACGTTTTTTGCCACATTAAGCTCAGCACAGCTTAGCGCGGGTACAGCCACCATTATTTGGTGTAAACAGCTCCACTCAGACTTAAAGCGCGGCCAATCTGAGCTAAAAACTGATTGATTCGACGCACCAGCAGCAGAGAAGATACGCTGCGCTCTGTCGTGCTCACGTTAGATTTTTCTACTGTGGTATTGATACTGTTCATGTCCAACCTCGTTAAGTCTGAGAAAGTGTTCATCCGAAAACGTGGTTATTATGCTGAAAATTTAACCAGATCACTAACGAGATAATTTATAGCCTGGGCATTAGTTTTTCTAATGAAAAATGTCGTTTTCCGTCATGACTTATTCAGCTTGTTTTCATATTCACTATTCACTGCAATAATCATTCTTTAATAGAAATGCCGTTAAAACAGCTAATTATGCAAAAAACCAAGGTTGAACCCAATAAAAAAGGCATAATCTAGTTATAGTTATGCCCTTTCAGGATTCATTTTTAAATTAGCTGTTCTAATAAAAAACAAAGGTACAAGCTAGCCGCACCACTGAATCTCTGCTGGTAAATTAAGCAGCCAGATCGTCCGAGGCTTCCGTCACTTCTGTCAGTACAATAGCCGCTTTAGTGGTATCTGCCCTCTTGTCTTTTGCCTGTTCTTTATCAGCTACCGTGGCTTTGTTGCTTTTAGTTTTCTGATTCAGCGTCTGGATCACCAGCTCTTTTTGCTGAGCTAAATACAACGCCAGATCTTCACGTTGTTGCTCATCCGGGATCAGTTCGCTTTGACCCAGCATTAAAAACAGTTCATCAGCAATATCCAGCATCCGGTCATAGGCGTCTGCTTCAGGCTTTGAACTAAAAGTCATTTTTTCTACTCCAGCGCGCTCAACAATGTATTTAATAATAACGGCCATAATTCCTCCTGCTTTCGGCACTGAATATTTATACAGTACACACTGTTTATTTGTCCAGTTGTTTTTATAAAAAATACGCATCGCCTCTTTTCTGCTTTTGCCGTAGCATAAAGTGAGTAACCAGAAGGATTTTGTATGCAGCATCTGTGGGCCGAACGCCGTCTTGCCGAACATAGTCAGAGACCAAACGATCACCGTACACCATGGCAACGGGACAGGGCCAGAATTCTGCATTCCGCCGCTTTTCGCCGCTTGCAGGCAAAGACTCAGATTATGGGTATAGGCCAGAATGACTTCTACCGCACCCGCCTTACACACTCTTTAGAAGCTGCACAAATAGGCACTGCTTTAGTAGCACAATTAAGCTACCAACAAGAAGACCCGGCGCTGCGGGCATTATTAGCGCAGGACAGCCTGATGGAAGCTTTGTGTCTGGCCCATGATTTAGGCCATCCTCCTTTTGGCCACGGTGGCGAAAAAGCCCTGAACGCCTGTATGCAGCAGTTCGGTGGTTTTGAAGGTAACGGCCAAACCTTGCGTATTGTTGGCAAACTGGAACCCTACACAGCCAGTGGCGGTATGAACTTAAGCCGCCGGACTTTATTGGGTTTACTCAAGTATCCGATAGTACAACCTGCGCTGGACCAGTTTGAACAAGGACTCACAGTCAAACCTTGCAAAGCTATTTATGCTGCCGACCGTGATTTACTCGACTGGATCTTAAGCCCATTATCAGTGGCAGACCGCAGTGCTTTTCAGCGCACTGAAAAACTTGATAAAGCGCCCTTTCTAAAATCTCTGCATAAATCACTGGACGCTTCGATTATGGAGCTGGCCGATGACATAGCATACGGCGTGCATGACTTAGAAGATGCGATAGTGACTGGTACTGTGACCATTGAACACTGGCGCCGTTTAGCAGAACCTGAAATGGCAAAGTTACCCCTTGATATTGCCAGTGCTTTGAAACATATCAGCCAGAAATTATTTATACCCGAACATCATATTCGCAAAGATGCCATAGGTGCTCTAGTGAACTTGCTGATCACCAGTATTGAGTTGTATCAGTCACTGCCGGACACTCAAGATCCATTGATCCGTTACAATGCCAGGCTTCCAGAGCCGCAGCAGCAGTTGTTGCAACTGCTAAAAAGCTTTGTCTATGAAGCTGTCATTTTATCGCCGGACGTGCAACGGGGTGAATACAAAGGCCAGCAAATTGTCCGCTCATTGTTTGAGGCTTTTAGTTCAGAAGCGGAACGTTTGTTGCCCGCCAACACCAAAAACCGCTGGCTTATGGCGGACAACGAACAGAGTAAGATGCGCATTATTTGTGATTATGTGTCAGGTATGACGGATGAATATGCGCTGCGTATGCACCAGCAATTATTCGCAGCATCTTTGTAAATTTTATTTTATATAGTTCTATACCCAAAGTAATTGGAGTTGCAGGGAGGCGACAAGAGCGCGAGACCCCAGGAGCATAGTTAACCTATGTGACTGGGGCTTGAGCTCGCAGTCAACAACGCTGCGGCTTCAAGTACGAAGGGGATATGTGAGGGATAATGTCGACACTAAGAGTACTGGCGGGAGCCACGGCCTTTGAACATCTGCAACAACACGGCTTACGTCAGCAGGATATCCATTTAGTCTTAGGCGCCAGTGGTGGCCCTAAATGGTTTTGTTTATTTGGTTTAGATCAGTATTTGTTTGGTGAATTTTTTAAAGACAGAAGCACGCCTTTATCTTTAGTTGGTAGTTCGGCTGGTGCCTGGCGTTTTGCCTGTGTCACGCAGCAAAACCCTGCTGCTGCGACTGAACGATTTGCCAAAGCTTACAGCAGATTGTGTTTTCCACCCAAGGCCAGCATAGATCAAATTACCTCAACCTCAGCCGCCGTCTTGGATCAGGTATTTCCTGACGAAGACTGCATCTTGCAGGTGTTAAATAACCCCGTACTGCAACTGAATTTTATTGCTGCCCGCGAAGTGAAAGTCAGAAAGTCGGAGCGCAAAGGCGCTCAACTGCGGCGTTTGCTGCTGGCTGCCGGCGCGAATTTGCTTAAACCTGCTTTGCTGCAAAAGTTCTACAAAAGAGTGGTGATGCAAAACCACAGTAATCCGGGCTTATTGCAGCATGTGCCACATGAAGCTTACCCACTGACCATAGATAACTTTAAAGCCAGTTTGTTGGCTTCAGGTTCTATTCCTATGGTGATGCATCCGGTGAAAGATCCTGCCGGATTACCAGCGGGTTTATATATGGACGGTGGTTTGTTGGATTACCATCTTTCCTTGCCTTACCAGCAGGAAGGTTTGATTTTATATCCACACTTTTATCCGTACCTGATCCCTGGCTGGTTTGACAAATCTTTACCCTGGCGCCGCGCTAAAGCAGCTCAAATGGACAAAATGATCCTGCTGTGCCCATCAGAATCCTGGGTAAAATCTTTGCCTTACGGCAAAATTCCGGACCGCAAGGATTTCGACAAACTAACTGATGCCCAGCGTCTGGAGTATTGGGCCCTGGTGCTGGAACGATCAAAAGAGCTGGCAGAGGATTTAAAATCCGGTAATTATCTGCTGGAAAAAATTTAGTTCAGGCAGGCCCCCATGAATAAACTCTGAGCTTTGACTGTATACCGAAGAGTAATTGAGCTGGGCAGCCATCAGATCCGCTCAGGGCCTCATGAAAGATCAGTGTGCCTATGTGACTGGGGCTTCAGGTGGCGCCTTGACCTGATTTTTTGTTTTACCTGACAACACCAACGCCATGCTGACCTTAGGTTATGTGCCTGCTGATGGGGTAAGCGATCAGGTTCTGATGCCACATGGTGGTTTCTTCGACGCGCTTTATGGCTTGGTTGTCACTTATGCTCAGGGACCAGAACATGCTGTGATGCATAATGAGGAACCCGCTGTACAAAGAGCAGAAACACTGGGTAACAATGGGTGGATTAACTTTAATGGCGAAAAACCGGAATTATTAACTCAGGTGAAAAGTAGCAGTAAAGCCTTAGGATCCGGACTGGTGCTCCGGGTCTGTTGTTAAAAGGAAATAAAATGACAACAACCTATCAATGGTTTAACCCTCCTCTGCATTACTCAGACGAGCCACCATTGCAATTTACAACCGACGCCAACACAGATTTCTGGCAACATACCCATTATCACTTCTATCGGGATAATGGCCATTTTTACTACTGGAAAAGCAAAGCCGCCAGATTATCCCTACTTGTTGAAGTGCAGGTGAACGCTAATAGCAAGTTCGATCAAGCAGGTATTATGCTGAGAAAAGACGCGCATAATTGGTTGAAAATTTCTGCTGAGTGGTTGTCACCTGAAGAAGCTGCACTGGGCTCAGTGAATACGTTGGCTGGAAAATCAGACTGGGCTAGCCAAAGCATCAAGCCTGCAAAAAGCTGGATATTAAAAATAGAAATTTCTCAGCAGGACGCTATTGTCTCAGCCCTATCAGGACAAAGCTGGCAGCAACTGCGAGTACTTGATATCAGCCATATTAGGGATAAAGATCTGATTTGTCTCGGTATTTATGGCTGCAGCCCGGATGGGCCAGGCTGCGAAATTATTGTTCAGCGTATCGAATTTAACGAATCAGCTTTATAAAGAGCAGGTCATATAACAGGCTATTTCCGGTAAATAAGTATCCAGAATAGCCTGTTGCTCTGCACTGATCTCCCTCACTTTTACAAAACCTTGTTTTGCCCAATAGCCTTCAGCCCCCTGCACTGCCACCAGAGCCAATGCCTCTAAGCCTAGTTTCTTCGCTTCAGTGCTGGCATTAGCCAATAACGCAGGCGCTAACGCCTGTCCGCGAAAATCACTGGAAATCGCCATATCATGCAGATACAAGCAGTTGGTATTTTGATACTGAGGAAAAGGAGCAGCTAAAGGCGTGATACTGCCTAACACAGAGGGATAGGCCAATAAGTAACCTGCCATTTGCTGATCAACAAAATAACCCCAGCAGGTCTGAGTAAAAGCAGACACTCGTTCTGACATCACAGCTGCCGATTCAACCAGTTCTTCGCTGTAGCAATTTTGTTGTACCTGCATCAATTGTGGTACATCACAAGCGGATAAAGTAAAAACAGACATAACAGACACCGACACACATCAGCGGTAACGCTTGAATTGAAAACAAAAACCACCTGCTTTGGCTAAGACAAGTGGCTTTTTTAAAACACTGAGCCTAAAAGTTATTTGTTTAGTTTTTTAGTTCAGACTTTTTAACAACGTCTGGTCCAAACCGTCTGCAGTGAGTAGCTTCACGATAGCTGTGCAGTGATCCAAAGTAAAATCACCTTCGCTGATTTGCAGGTTTAATGCTTCACGACGTTTTTGTACCACATCAGACAAGGTTTTATTGTCAGCGTCTGCGCCTTTTAATTTCTGCTCTAATTTGGCTAGCCATGGATAAAGCTGCTTTTCAGCGTCATAGGCCTGCTGTCGAATTTCTGGATGGTAATCTTCGCACGCATTTAAATTTAACAAGTAAAAATTCAGATAACCGGCAACGGTCAGATACTGGTAGTCCACTGTGTCAGCTTTCACCGCAGAAGACAATGTCGCAGAACTTAAACATAAAGCAGCGAACAGGCTGTAACCTAATTTCTTCATCAAAGACTCCCCAAAAAAATCGTAAATTCGATACTCAATCTACAGAGAATAACCTTCCATTTCAACACGACAGGTTATTTATAAGCTGTAAATTTAACATCCAAGCACTGGCCTATCATTTTTTTCATTTAAGCCAATTAAAATATGCCGGCAGGTATTCTGACCCAACCTTCCATTAATACCCGCGCACTTCGACTCATGATAGCTTTGGTTACCTTCCACTCGCCATCCACTAAAGCCGCTTCGGCCCCTACCCTTAAAGTGCCGGACGGATGACCAAAACGCACAGCTTTGCGTTTTACACCACCAGCCGCCAAATTGACTAAAGTGCCGGGTATCGCAGCTGCAGTGCCAATAGCAACAGCAGCAGTACCCATCATGGCGTGATGCAATTTGCCCATAGATAAAGCACGTACCACCAGATCGATATCGCCTCTAGTCACGGCCTTACCGCTTGAGGAGACGTAATCAGTCGAAGGCGCGACAAAAGCTACCTTAGGCGTATGCTGGCGGGTTTTGGCATCGTCAATATGCGCAATTAAACCCATTTTCACAGCACCATATGCCCGGATAGTCTCAAACATCGCCAATGCTTTGGCATCGCCATTAATGGCATCCTGCAGCTCTGTGCCTGTATAACCTATGTCTTTGGCGTTCACAAAAATGGTCGGAATACCAGCGTTGATCAGTGTCGCCTTGAAAGTACCGACACCTGGCACGTCCAACTCATCGACTAAGTTGCCGGTTGGGAACATAGAACCGCCGCCCTCGCCGTCTTCGTCTGCGGCCGGGTCGATAAATTCCAGCTGCACTTCAGCGGCAGGGAAAGTCACACCATCCAGTTCAAAATCACCGCTTTCCTGCACTTCGCCGTTGATCATCGGCACATGAGCAATAATGGTTTTGCCAATATTGGCCTGCCAAATCCGCACTGTAGCTTTGCCGTTTGCTGGAATACGGCTGGCATCGACTAAACCTGCGCTAATGGCAAAAGAGCCAACAGCGGCTGATAAATTGCCGCAGTTACCACTCCAGTCGACAAAAGCTTTATCAATAGATACCTGACCAAACAGGTAATCCACATCATGATCCGGCTGCTGGCTTTTCGACAAAATCACGATTTTGCTGGTACTGGAAGTAGCCCCCCCCATACCATCAATTTGTTTGCCATAGGGATCCGGGCTGCCAATCACTCGCAGCAACAGCGCATCACGCGCTGCTCCCGGAGTTTGAGCCGCTTCTGGCAAATCCTGCAGACGGAAAAACACGCCTTTACTGGTACCGCCACGGATATAAGTGGCCGGAATTTTTAGCTGAGGTAAATAGGTCATGTTGCAGCTCCTCAGACTTTGGCTTCAAGGAAGTCTTTGGCAAAACGCTGCAATACACCGCCAGCTTCGTAAATAGACACTTCTTCGGCTGTATCCAGACGACAGGTCACAGGCACCTGTAGCACTTCGCCATTACGACGGGTCACTACTAGTGTCAGTGTCGCTCTTGGTGTGCGATCGCCCTGCACATCGTAAAGTTCAGTCCCGTCCAGTTGCAGGGTTTTGCGGTTCACTCCGGCTTTAAACTCAAGCGGTAATACCCCCATCCCCACTAAGTTGGTACGGTGAATACGCTCAAAACCTTCAGCCACTATGGCTTCAACGCCCGCTAAACGCACGCCTTTGGCCGCCCAGTCACGTGATGAACCCTGACCATAATCAGCACCTGCCACAATAATCAGCGGCTGTTTGCGCTCCATATAAGTTTCAATGGCTTCCCACATCCGGGTGACCTGACCTTCAGGCTCAATCCGGGTTAAAGAACCCTGCTTGATTTTGCCATCCACTACAGCCATTTCGTTGATGAGTTTTGGATTAGCAAAAGTGGCACGCTGCGCTGTTAAGTGATCACCACGGTGGGTGGCGTAGGAGTTAAAGTCTTCTTCCGGCAAGCCCATTTTGTGCAGGTATTCGCCTGCAGCACTGTCCATCATAATGGCATTGGAGGGCGATAAGTGGTCTGTGGTGATGTTGTCACCTAATACAGCCAGAGCACGCATGCCCTTCATGGTACGCTCACCTGCTAAAGCACCTTCCCAGTACGGCGGACGACGGATATAGGTACTTTGCGCGCGCCAGTCATACAGCGGGCTAATTTTTTCGCCGTAATCGACAGACAGCGCAAACATAGGCTCATAGACTTTGCGGAACTGCTCTGGTTTAACACTGCTGGCCACCACCGCATCAATTTCTGCATCTGTTGGCCAAATGTCTTTTAAACGAATTTCGTTGCCGTTTTGATCCAGCCCCAGCACGTCTTTTTCAATATCAAAACGCACAGTACCGGCAATGGCATAAGCCACCACTAAGGCCGGAGAGGCTAAAAACGCCTGCTTGGCATAAGGGTGAATACGGCCATCAAAGTTGCGGTTACCTGACAACACAGCTGTGGCGTATAAATCACGCTCTATCACTTCTTGTTGGATCACAGGATCCAAAGCACCACTCATGCCATTACAGGTGGTACAGGCAAAAGCCACAATGCCAAAACCCAGACTTTCCAAATCGGCCATTAAATTGGCTTCTTCCAGATACAGCGCTACGGTTTTAGAGCCAGGGGCTAATGAGGTTTTCACCCAAGGCTTACGGCTTAAGCCTTTGGCTCTGGCGTTACGCGCCAGTAAACCGGCAGCTATTACGTTACGTGGGTTACTGGTGTTGGTGCAGCTGGTGATAGCAGCAATAATCACAGCGCCATCCGGCATCAAACCTGGTTCATTTTCGACCACGCCTGCTATACCTTTGGCGGCTAAATCGCTGGTTGATACCCGCGCATGAGGATTGGAAGGACCTGCAATAGTGCGGCCTACACTGGATAAATCAAATCGTAATACCCGCTCATATTCGGCCGTTTTTAAACTGTCAGACCACAGGCCTGCAGTTTTGGCGTAGGTTTCCACCAGCTTGACTTGCGCTGGCTCGCGGCCTGTCAGGGTTAAATAATCCAGCGTTTGCTGATCGATAGAGAACATAGCGGCAGTAGCGCCATATTCAGGCGTCATGTTAGAGATAGTAGCGCGGTCGCCTAAACTCAGACTGCTTGCGCCTTCACCAAAAAACTCCAGATAAGCAGAGACCACTTTTTCTTTGCGTAAAAATTCAGTCAAGGCCAGCACTATGTCGGTGGCCATAATGCCCGGCTGTGCTTTACCCGTTAGCTCCACACCAATAATATCCGGCAGACGCATCCAGGAGGCACGGCCTAACATCACGCTTTCTGCTTCTAAACCACCTACCCCAATGGCAATCACACCCAGCGCATCCACATGAGGGGTATGGCTGTCGGTACCGACTAAAGTATCAGGGAAAGCCACACCATCTATAGCGTGAATAACAGGTGACATCCGCTCTAAATTGATCTGGTGCATGATGCCGTTACCTGGCGGTATCACATCGACATTTTTAAAGGCTTTTTTCGTCCAGTTGATAAAGTGGAATCTATCGTCGTTACGTCTGTCTTCGATAGCACGGTTTTTCTCAAAGGCATCTTTTTCAAAACCACCATGCTCTACAGCCAACGAGTGATCAACAATCAGCTGAGTGGGCACTACAGGGTTTACTTTGGCCGGATCGCCACCTTGCAGCGCAATAGCATCACGCAGACCTGCTAAATCCACTAAAGCGGTTTGACCTAAAATATCGTGGCAGACCACACGGGCCGGAAACCATGGAAAATCCAGATCCTGCTTGCGGTAAATCAGCTGTTTTAATGAGTCTGTTAAAGTCGCCGGATCGCAGCGGCGTACTAAGTTTTCAGCATGAACACGGGAGGTATAAGGCAGTTTGGCATAAGAGCCCGCTTCAATGTCGTTACAGGCTGCAGCTGCATCAAAATAATCCAGGTTAGTGCCTGGTAAGTTTTTACGGTAATTAGAATTCATGGCGTGGCCACTCAGTTAAATTGTTTACTTTAGATCCTACAAAAGCCCTTCGCGGGCTTCTGTTCGGATCCCCTAAGTAATTGATGTTGCAGGGAGGCGACAAGTGCTCGAGACCCCAGGAGCATAGTGTTCTATGTGACTGGGGCGAGGCACGCGGTCAACGAAGCTGCAGCTTCAATTACGACGGGGATTAACGCTGCGCCAATGGCGTTACAGTACGTGGTTCCACGCCCGTATATTCAGCACTTGGGCGGATGATACGGTTGTCGGCACGTTGCTCCATCACATGGGCAGCCCAGCCTGTTAAACGTGAACAGACAAAAATCGGCGTAAACAGCTTGGTTGGAATACCCATGTAGTTGTAAGCCGAGGCATGGAAAAAGTCTGCGTTACAGAACAGTTTTTTCTCGCGCCACATGACGCTTTCACAGCGTACAGAAATGTCGTACAAGGAAGTATTGCCGTTGGCTTTACCCAGCTTTTCTGACCATTCTTTGATCACTGCGTTACGTGGGTCGGACTCTGCATAAATGGCATGGCCAAAGCCCATGATTTTTTCTTTACGTTCCAGCATGCCCATTAACTTGGTTTCGGCATCATCCGGATTGTCCATCTTTTCAATCAGTTCCATCGCAGCTTCGTTCGCGCCACCGTGCAGAGGGCCACGTAATGAACCTATAGCGCCTGTGATGCAAGAATGCATGTCACTTAATGTGGAAGCACAAACACGGGCCGTAAAGGTAGAAGCATTAAACTCGTGCTCTGCATATAAAATTAGCGAAGAGTTCATTACATCCGTGTGCAGCTGAGTTGGTTTTTCACCATGTAAAGTCCAGAGGAACTGCTCGGCAATAGAATCGGCCGCTGTTTCCACTTCAATGCGCTGACCTTTATGGCTGAAGTTATACCAGTAGTTAATTAAGCCAGGGAAAATCGCCAGTAACCTGTCGGTTGCATCCTGTTGCTGGGCAAAACTCTGTTCAGTTTCTAAGTTGCCTAACATAGAGCAACCCGTGCGCATCACATCCATAGGATGAGCAGAAGCAGGAATACGTTCCAGCACTTCTTTTAATGCCTGTGGCAGGTTACGCATAGCTTTTAAGCGTTGTTTGTACGCAGCCAGTTCTGCTTCGTTAGGTAACTCGCCTTTTAAAATCAGGTGCGCTACTTCTTCAAATTCACAGTGAGCGGCTAAGTCTTTGACGTCGTAACCACGATAGGTCAGGCCAGAACCTGTTTTGCCTACTGTGGATAAAGCGGTTTTACCTGCGATTTGGCCACGTAAGCCAGCGCCTGATAATTCTTTTGCGTTCGCCATCTTGTCTCTCCGTTTTTAATTTGTTCTGTTGATTTATTGAATGCTGTTTGGCTTATGATTATTTTTTGTTGGCCCAACTTTTTATTTTGAGCTTTTGCCTACGGCAAATAACGCATCCAATTTCTGCTCATAACTGTGATAGTTCAGGAAATCGTAAAGTTCAGCCCGGGTTTGCATGTTGTCGACTACAGCTTTCTGATCGCCATTGGCCAGAATAGACTCATACACATTCAGTGCAGCTTTGTTCATAGCACGGAAGGCACTCAACGGATAGAGCACCATACCCACACCTACCCCAGCCAATTCAGCTTTGTTAAATAAAGGCGTTTGGCCGAACTCAGTGATATTGGCCAGCACAGGGACTTTCAGCACCTTAGTAAAGGCCTGATATTGCTCCAGCGTATAAACAGCTTCAGCAAAAATGGCATCGGCACCGGCTGCTTCGCAGGCTAAAGCGCGTTCAATAGCGGCTTCTAAACCTTGCTGTTGCAACGCATCGGTACGCGCCATAATAAAAAAGTTCTCGTCTGTTCTGGCATCCACGGACGCCTTAACGCGGTCGACCATTTCGTCCAAAGAAACGATTTCTTTGTTCGGTCTGTGGCCACAACGTTTTTGCGCCACCTGATCTTCAATATGAAAACCTGCAGCACCGGCTTTGGTCATTTCTTTCACAGTGCGGGCAATATTAAAAGCACCACCCCAGCCTGTATCGGCATCCACCAGCAATGGCAGTTCAGTCGCACCAGTAATACGGCGGATATCTTCACAAACATCGTTGAGCGAAGTCATGCCTAAATCCGGTAAACCAAAAGAGGCATTAGCCACACCAGCACCTGATAAATACAAAGCTTTATGACCCACACGTTCAGCCATCATGGCGGTGTAGGCGTTAATAGTGCCCACCAGCTGTAACGGATGATTGTCTTTAATTGCCTGACGGAGCAGAGCGCCAGCGCTTTTTACATTAGCCATGTGAAGTCCCCTGTTGAAGTAACTGTTGTTCAATATTACGTTTGGATGCGGCGATATGACGGCGCATTAATAAGTCGGCCAATTCGCCATCACGATTGGCAATGGCGTTGATAATAGCTTTGTGTTCGTCAAAAGCCCGTGATACCCGTGGGCCATTCATGCCAAGCTGCACTCTGTACATCCGCACCAGAAAATACAGCTCGTCACTTAAGATATTAATCAGATAAGGATTTTTACTGCCCAAAATCACCCGATAATGAAAGTCGACATCACCAGCCTCCTGGTAATAACTTTCACCTTCGCGCACCCGTTGTGTCGACAAATGCTGATCAAGTAGCGCCCGCACTTCAGCAATTTCCTGCTCTGTCATATGCTCAGCCGCTAAACGACAAGCCAGGCCTTCCAGCTCTTCGCGCAGCTGATACAAAGAACGTAAGCCTTCAATCGACAGCTTGACCACACGGGCACCAGCATTGGGTGTGCGCTCTATCAGATGACAGCGCTCTAAACGCGCTAAGGCTTCACGCAGCGGTGCACGGCTTAAATCATAACGGCGGGCCAGTTCAGGCTCACTGATCTTGGTGCCAGCGGGAATTTCGCCTTCCACTATAGCGGTACGAATTTGCACCAACACCCGGTCGGCCGCAGTAATAGCTTCTTTAAATTCGGTAGCCAGCATTAGATTGTCGACAATAATTAGAATGTTATTACGTTTTACGCCTGATACAGACTTTGGTCAAGCTAAAATGAGATGTTATGTCGACATAAAGACTAAAGTACTAGAGGAAGTTGTATGGATTTATGGACGGGTTTTGAAGATGCTTTTGTTTTAACTTTTGAAACACTGGTTACTGTATTCAGCTTTACAGTAACCACGGCATTTTAATTTAAGACGCGGTTTGCGAGCTTTGCTGCCACTGTTGCATATTCACGCCTTTAATAATCATCCACAGACTTAAGCTTAATTCAGCAGCTAACACCGGCATCAGAACCCAGGGGAATAGCAGCGAAGCCAGGGCTGGCGCCAGCAACAAGGCCAGGCTATTGATCAGATAACATAGACCCGCTAGCGCCAACATTGCTCCGATAAAAGCCGGAAAAAAGCCCGATTTAATAATCAGATAACCACGCAGCAAACAGGCCAGCGCAAAAAAGATCAGCCCTATGCCAAAACCATAGCTGTGCAGCCCAATAGCAAGATAAGACCAGGCAGCCAATTGCTCCGAAGAAAACGCAGATGCAGCAGCCCCACCACCTAATAACAACAATGGAATGACTAACAACAGTTTATTGGCCACCAACATAGCGGTTTGGATCAGGTTAAAAAAAGTGGCGGCCAGATTCAGCCCCGCGTTGACGCGTTTAAACAATAAATAAAACAACACGATAATAGGGATATCGAGCAGTTGCATCGACAAGTCCCCTACTATGCCCAGCCTCCACAATGAGGATGACGCCATAATATTCTGCGCTGTGGCTGCTGCATCTAGAGGAACCACCAGAGAGCCTCTGACCATCAATTCACCAAAAAGGCCCAACACAATGATGGCCAGATAAAACACTCCCCCCAGACGCACATAAAACTGCGGTGCACGTTCAAACGCTGAATTCATAGTTGGACCTTTTAGTGGCAGTGGTTATTAAGTGAATTGAATCAAGTAATTACACTGGCAGATCTCAGTCAAAAAAGATAGCTACCACACAATGAAACATAGGGAGTCTCTGATTCTTTATTTCCGCAACGAAACAAATAAAATCAGCTGGTCAGATAGGTTCCTGCTGGCGGATTTGCAGTTTTTATTAGATTAATTTTTTCTAACATTCATAACCTGTAAAAACTTTGGCTTCTATGGAGATTTTATGACTCTGATTTTAATTCTTCAGCAAAAGCTTATACAGCCTGAGGTGGAGTGGATAACTTGGGGATAACTGCGGTATAAGGTTAGAATAAGTTTTGACTTCAGTTTCCAATTGAAGCACTTAAAAAGCAAAGACTGATGCAGGAAATTTCTGCAGCTTTGTCTACACTCAAAACCAGTAAGTTAACCTGTTTGTCCTCTTTGGTTCCGTATAGCGCACGGCTCATTTAGATGAGCCATTCCCCTAAGCCCAGAATGGTTCCCTTGATTCTGGGCTACTTTTCCCTTCAACTAATCTCTTTTAACTGATTGAAATAGCTGGTAAAAATTTGCTGAGGTTTGTTCCGCCAACAATTCAATGCTGACATTACGCTGTTCTGCAATACATGCAGCCACTGCGCTGACATAAGCAGGCTGATTGGTTTTGCCACGATAAGGCACAGGAGCTAAATAGGGCGAGTCGGTTTCAATTAATAAGCGGTCCGCAGGGATTTGCCGCGCTACAGCTCGCAACTCATCAGCATTACGAAAGGTCACAATGCCGGATAACGAAATATAAAAACCTAAATCCAACGCCGCTTTTGCTGTATCCCAGTCTTCGGTAAAGCAGTGCAATACACCACCACAATCAGCAGCGCCACCAGAGCGCAATAAATTCAAGGTGTCCGCTCTGGCATCACGGGTATGCACTATCAAAGGTTTTTTCAGCTCACGGCCGACCGCTATATGAGCGACAAACGCCTCTTGCTGAATAGCTTTGCTGTCCGGACTGTAAAAATAATCCAGACCTGTTTCGCCTACTGCGACAACAGCAGGATCCGCGCAATAACGACGCAGTAACTCGATATCAATCTGGTCTTCCTGATGCAACGGATGCTCACCACAAGAGACTGACACTTGTGGATAAGCCGCCACCAGTTGTTTCATTGCGGGAAATTCTTTCAGGCTGACCGATACACACAACATATGCTCTACTTTGGCTGTCACAGCTTGTTGTATAACTTCAGGCAGGGTCAGGGCTAATTTATCCCATTCCAGACGGTCGAGGTGGCAATGTGAATCAACAAACAAAAGTGTTCTCCAAAATAGTATTTAAAACAGCCTTTTCGTTTTAAAGGCTGTAGGTAGGCTCAGTAGAATCGAGCATACCACCTAATAGTTTTTCAATTTTATCCTGCAGCTGAAATTTATCGTCGATAAAAGCCACGCCAATGCCAGCCGGAGTAGAGCTTTGTGCGCCTTGGGGGGTCAGCCAGGCAACTTTGCCAGTTACACGCACAGCTTCCAATGCGTCAGGTAAAGTGACCAACAAAGATAAAGAGTGCCCCATACGGTAAGGCCGTGCTGTACGCACAAACAAACCGCCATTTTTCAGAAATGGCATATAGCAGCGGTACAGCTCTTTTAGTTCAGTAAAATCCAGTTGGATTTCTTCCACAGGTAGCTCCTGTTACAGCAAGGCCGATCGAAGTTGCACTAATAAGGCTGATAAATTCAGCGCGGCATTTTGCCCTGAAATCAGCTGACGGTCACGACCCCATTGCTGCAAAGACAACAATAACTGGTGATGTTTCAGCTGCATATCAGCGCCTTTCTGCCACAACTCCTGTCGTACAAACCAGAATAAGGTTGAAGGCAGTTGGTCAGTGTCCGGTAAATGGGCCAACAGCTCATACATATCTAACTGAGCGGACACGAACTTCTTCAGCATAACCAATTGTACAGAAATTGCTGCCGCTTCATCGTTTTCTAATAATTTCAATGCTAATAAAGGTGCACCGCCGACGTACTGCAGTAAAAAGTCAGGTACAGGCCTGCTGCTGTGCTCCTGCAACCAGTGTTCTATTTGTTCACCGTACACAGGAGCTAAAGCCCAGCTCTGACAACGGCTTAAAATAGTAGGCAATAGCTGCGCTGGATGAGCACTTTGTAAAATCAGAAAACTGTTTTGTGGTGGCTCTTCCAGAGTTTTTAATAGCGCATTGGCCGCAGCTTCTGTCATCAGTTCGGCCTGTGGAATAAGCGCCAGCTTAACGCCACCTTGCTGCGATGCACCTTGCATAAACTGACCCAAAGCACGTATCGGATCCACCCCTATACTGCTGCTGCCTTCTGTCGGCAGTTGCCACAAGTCCGGGTGATGACCAGAAGCCATCAGCTGACAACTTTTACATAAACCACAAGGCAACAGCTGTTGTGGGCTTTTACATAACAAATATGCGGCCAGGCGTTTGGCAAGCGCCAGTTTGCCAATACCAACAGGGCCAGTCAGCAACAAAGCGTGGTGCAACTGCCCTGCTTCTGCCAATTCAGTCAGTTTGTATTGGTATGAGTCCAGCCAGGGGAAATCAGACATCAGAGAGTAGACCTGGGTTTAAGGAGCCGCTTTGATAAGCCTGTTGCAGAGCATTCAGTATTTGTTGCTGCACCTGCTCCATAGACTGACTGGCATCTATGGTGACTATATTGGCCTCAGTGGCCGCGATTTGCAGATACTTAGCCCGGGTGCGTTGGAAAAACGCCAGTTGCTCCTGCTCAATGCGATCCAATTCACCGCGAGCCTGAGCACGTTGTAAGCCTATAGCTGGGTCTATATCTAAATACAGTGTTAAATCCGGCTTTAAATCACCCAATACCACCTGCCGAATGCTGTTAATCAGACTTTCATCCAGTTGACGACCGCCCCCCTGATAAGCGCGGGACGATAAATCGTGACGATCACCCAGCACCCAGCAGCCTTGCTGTAATGCAGGCTGGATCACAGTTTTTACCAGCTGCACACGGGATGCATACATTAGTAATAACTCGGTTTCTGGCGCAACTAATTCATCCTGCACCTGCTTGACGAGGGTGCGGATTTGTTCGGCTAAAGGAGTGCCGCCTGGTTCACGGGTGCTGATAAACTTGATGTGATGTTCGTTCAGCCATTGCTGGATAGTACGGATAGCGCTGGTTTTACCTGCGCCTTCCAGCCCTTCCACCACAATAAAACGACCTAAAGTTGTCATTGTTTTTTCTTTCCAAAAATATACTGCTGCACTGCGGCATTGTGCTCTGCCAAAGTACGGGAAAACTGATGGGTGCCGTCGCCTTTTGAGACAAAATACAGCCAGTCGCTGTGTGCCGGCTGAGCCGCAGCTATGATAGAACTGCCACTTGGCGCCGCAATTGGGCCTGGCGGTAAACCAAAATGCTGATAGGTATTGTAAAGGTGCGGATTCTTTAAATCCGCTCTGGTGATATCGCCATTAAAACTATCACCTAAACCATAGATCACAGTTGGGTCTGTTTGTAGTTTCATACCAAGCGCTAGGCGATTGACAAAAACTGAACTGACCAATGGTTTTTCCGGCTCGTGGCCACTTTCTTTTTCTACGATAGACGCCATGATCAGTAATTCATAGGGCGTTTTATAGGGTAATTTTTCCTGACGGCTATCCCAGGCATTTTGCAAACGTTGGATCAGAAGCTCGTTGGCGCGCTTTAATAATTCAGTACTGGTACTGTTGGCTGTGTAATTATAGGTTTCAGCAAAAAACAAAGCTTCGGCATTGGCTGGTTTATTGCCCCAGGCTTCAGGCCACTTTGCCAGTTCGACTAATGCAGCTTTATCCGTCAGATCATGCTGTAAATATTCAGCTTCAGCTAACCGCTTTAAGCTTTGGCTTAAGGTTTCACCTTCTTTGATGCTAAAGGCAAACTGCGCCACTTTGCCACTGGCGAACAAATGCAGCATTTGTAATAAACGGGTTGGTTTTTGATCAGTAGGTACTCTGTACACGCCTTGATGTAACTTTGAAAGCTCAGGATGTATTCGCAAATAAACGGATAACCAACGGCACTGGGCGTTGCTCAGCAGATTTTGTTGCTGCCAGTTACGACAAAGTTTCATCGCGCTGTCGCCGGCTTTAATTTCTATATAAGCCTCTGTCAGCGGCAAACGGCTTTGGCTGTATTGTTGCCAGATATTGGTTAAACCAAAAAAACTGACTAGCGAAACTAACAGCACTACAAATAAAGTTCGGATCAAAGCTCAACTCCGCTAACAAACTGACGCACCAGTTCGATATTTTTAGTTTGCCCGGCAAATTGCTTTACCGGCACTACGCCCATCAGGGCATTACAAATCAGTAGCGCATCAGCTTGCTGCAGATCCGCAAGACCAAAATTGCCTTCGGTGACCAGGAGATTAGCCATCAGATGTTGACGCATCACACCCTTCACACCAGCTTGATCCAATGCAGGCGTATACCACTGGCCATTTCTACAAAACATCAGATTAGCAGCAGAGACTTCAATCACTGCATCACTTTGGTCCAGCACCACTAGTTCATCTACATCACGCTCTGCTAATTCGGCTTTAATCAGCACTTGCTCCAGCCTGTTGTTGTGCTTGAGACCAGCCAAAGCAGGCTGCTGCGCCAATTTAAAATCAGCTACACCAAGGCAAATGCCCTGCTGCTGCCAGTTGCGGTAATCAGGTAAAGCAGCGGTGCTGATATAACAACAAGGTGATTCAATACCTTGGGGGCTATAACCCCGGCCGGCCTGGCCACGGCTGATGAGTACTTTAATCACTTGCTCAGGTGCTGAAATTGCCTGCTGGACTTGAGCTGTGAGCTCATCCGTATCAAAAGAATGGATCTGCAAAGCTTTAGCGCCTGATACCAAACGCTGCAGATGCAAATCCCACAGCATAGCTTTGCCGCCTTTTACCCTGATTGTGGTAAAAAGCCCATCACCATACTGAAAGCTGCGATCTGTGCTGCCGGGTCTCTGCAGATAAAGCATCAATGCCCATCCAAAGCTTCTGTAAAAATCTGGCCGAAGTATGCCTGAAATCAATGATTTTGGAAATGCAGGTGCCGAGTCTTGTCTCAGACTCAAAAATGGCTAGAACAGCAGGAATTTGAATTAAACAATTGATAGAAGGGCCAGAGCTGAAGCTCTGACCCTCTCGTTTTAGATTTTCTTAAACAGAATAGAACCGTTAGTGCCACCGAAACCAAAGGAATTACATAAAGCGTATTCCATTTTGGCGTCTCGGGCCGTGTGCGGAACATAGTCTAAATCACAACCTTCGTCCGGATTATCCAGGTTAATGGTTGGAGAGACTTTCTGATCAATCAGCGACAAAATCGTGATGATAGATTCAACAGAGCCTGCAGCACCCAATAAGTGCCCCATCATCGACTTGCTGGAACTGACCATTAAGCCTTCTGGTTTAGCACCAAAAATAGATTTAATCGCCATAGTTTCAGCTATATCACCTGCAGGCGTCGAGGTACCATGTGCATTGATGTACTGCACCTGATCGGCATTGACACCGGCATCACGCAGAGCGTTTTTCATCGCAAGCGCAGCACCACGACCATTTTCTGGTGGTGACGTCATATGATAGGCATCGCCACTCATACCAAAACCTACCAGTTCGGCGTAAATTTTTGCGCCACGGGCTTTAGCATGTTCGTACTCTTCCAGTACCACAACACCAGCGCCATCACCTAATACAAAACCGTCACGGTCTTTGTCCCAGGGACGACTGGCCTGTTGTGGCGCATCGTTACGGGTCGATAATGCACGGGCAGCACCAAAGCCCCCCATACCTAAAGTCGTCGATGCTTTTTCTGCACCACCGGCAATCATGGCGTCTGCATCACCGTAAGCAATCATACGGGCGGCCTGACCAATGTTATGCACACCTGTAGTACAAGCAGTAACGATACTGATATTTGGACCTTGCAGACCTAACATGATAGATAAATGACCAGAAATCATGTTGATAATGGTAGAAGGCACAAAAAACGGCGATAAACGACGTGGGCCGCTGTTCAGTAATTTGGTGTGGTTTTCTTCGATTAAACCTAAACCACCAATACCTGAACCTACAGCAACACCAATACGTTCGGCGTTTTCTTCATTAATTTCCAATCCGGAATCTTTAAAGGCCTGCACACCGGCAGCCACACCGTACTGGATAAACAAATCCATTTTTTTGGCTTCTTTGGCCGGGAAAAACTGTTCGACGTCAAAATTTTTGACTAAACCAGCAAATTTGGTGGTGTAAGCCTCTGGATCAATATGATCAAACAGCGCTATTCCACTTTGACCTTGTAATAAAGCCTGCCAGGTCGACGTTACATCGTTCCCCAGGGGCGTTAGCATACCTAAGCCCGTCACAACCACTCGACGTTTTGCCACAGAATCCTCCGCAGTCTGATTTATTCTTTATTGCTGATCCGCTTCTGCATTTCATACGTAGCAGGCAGCTTCAGAAACAAAAACGGGTAGCAGAGGCTACCCGTTTTGTCAGCTCATCGCTTACTCAGCGTGGGCTTTGATATAGTCGATAGCAGACTGTACCGTTGTAATTTTTTCAGCTTCTTCGTCTGGGATCTCTGTGTCGAATTCTTCTTCCAGAGCCATAACTAATTCTACTGTGTCCAGAGAGTCAGCGCCTAAATCGTCAACGAAAGAAGATTCGTGCTTCACTTCTTCTTCTTTAACGCCTAACTGCTCGATGATAATTTTTTTAACGCGTTCTTCGATGTTGCTCATCTTTTCTTCCTTTTTCTCATGTAAATCGCAACAATTGGTGCAATTTTGTTTGGCGGCTAGTTTATGCGTAAGCCCGGTTTGTTGCAAGCAAAGCACTTCGCTTTTCATGCTGGTCAAACCATTTGCCTTCGTCTTTGCAGCCGCAGCTTTGTTGACTTCGCTCTGTCGCCCCAATCACATAGAATACTATGTTCATGGGGACTCATCGCTTGTCGTCGCGCTGCACCACCAATGACTTTGGCATTTTGCCTTAGTTCCTGAAACAGCAGTTTTATTGACTGCAACTTCAGCCACACTGGCAAAAGCTTACACCATATACATACCACCGTTGATATGAATGGTTTCACCCGTAATATATGCTGCCGGACCTGAGGCCAAAAAGGCTACAGCGGCTGCTATTTCTTCCGGCTTGCCCAAGCGATTTGCCGGGACCTGGCTGAAAATTGCTTCTTTTTGCTCTTCTGACAATTCTTTGGTCATATCGGTGTCGATAAAACCTGGTGCAACAGCGTTCACCGTGATACCACGGGAAGCGACTTCTTTAGCCAATGACTTGGTAAAACCTAATACACCGGCTTTCGCCGCAGCATAGTTAGTTTGACCCGCATTACCCATAGAACCTACCACTGAACCTATGCTGATGATCCGGCCGTGACGCTTTTTCATCATGCTACGCAGCACAGCTTTACTTAAACGGTACACAGATGTCAAATTGGTTTGCATGATGTCGAACCATTCTTCTTCTTTCATGCGCATCAACAGGTTATCGCGGGTAATACCAGCGTTATTCACCAAAATGTCAATGTCACCAAACTGTGCTTTTATCGTCTCTAAACACTGCTCAATTGACTCTGCATCGCCGACATTTAACACCAGGCCTAAACCTTTGTCACCTAAATAAGCGGAAATAGCTGCAGCACCTGATTCAGTTGTTGCAGTTCCAACCACTTTAGCGCCTAAAGCGGCTAATTGTTCAGCAATAGCACGACCAATACCGCGGCTAGCGCCCGTGACCAAAGCCACTTGACCTTCTAAAGAAATAAATGGAGTTGTCATTCTATGTAAGCCTTTTATTCTGCAGCTAAAGCGTCTTTTAATGACGCTACATCTGTGACTGAAGCCGTGTTCAGTTCTTTATTAATACGTTTAATTAAGCCACTTAATACCTTGCCTGCACCCAGCTCAATCACTGTGTCCACGCCTTGTGCAGCTAAAAACTCGATACTTTCTGTCCAACGCACCGGACTATACAGCTGACGAACCAACGCATCTTTGATTGCGGCAACATCTGCAGCTGCAACAACGTCGACATTGTTCACTACAGGTATGACAGCTGTATGAAACGAAATACTGTTTAAATCAGCTGCCAGTTTGTCTGCTGCTGGCTTCATTAAAGCGCAGTGCGAAGGTACAGATACAGGTAAAGGCAACGCACGTTTGGCACCTGCGGCTTTACAAAGTTCATTGGCACGTTCAACTGCTGCTTTGTTACCGGCAATCACCACCTGACCAGGCGAGTTGAAGTTAACAGGAGAAACCACTTCGCCCTGTGCAGCTTCAGCGCAAGCTTTGGCAATCAGCGCATCGTCCAGGCCAATAATGGCAGACATAGCACCAGTACCAGCTGGCACAGCCAGTTGCATATACTGACCACGTTTTTCCACCAGCTTGACTGCATCAGACAAGGACAATACACCAGCACAAACTAAAGCCGAGTATTCACCTAAAGAATGACCTGCTAAATAAGCAGGAGTCGCGCCGCCCTGCTCCAGCCATACACGATACACAGCAACAGAGGCTGTTAATAAGGCAGGTTGAGTGCGGTGCGTTTCGTTTAATGCGGTATCAGGACCATTGGCCACTAAGGCCCATAAGTCATAGCCTAAAGCAGCAGAAGCTTCGGCGAAGGTATCACGCACTGTTGCGAATTCAGCATGCAGTTCAGCTAACATGCCAACGCTTTGTGAACCCTGTCCTGGAAATACCAATGCAAGTTTATTGTTCATCATTGTTCCTGCAAATCTTGTCGTAATGTAATTAGTAACGAATTAAAGCTGAGGCCCAGGCAAAACCACTGCCAAAGGCTTCGAGCAAAATAGTTTGTCCACGCTGGATACGACCATCACGCACCGCTTCGTCTAAGGCTGTGGGCACTGTCGCTGCTGAGGTATTGCCGTAACGATCAAGGTTAATGACAACCTGATCCATCGACATATCCAGTTTACGGGCCACAGCTGAGATAATGCGCAGGTTGGCCTGATGTGGCACTAACCAGTCGATTTGTGATTTATCCATCTGGTTGGCAGCAAGGGTTTGCTCGACCACTTCAGATAAACGGGTGACCGCAACTTTAAAGACTTCGTTGCCTTTCATCGCGCCCCAGGAGTTATGCACTGAAGCTTCATCACCACGTATAGGGTTGTCGACATATAATAATTCGGAGTATTTGCCATCGGCATGAATATGGGTGGATAAAATACCTGGCTCGGCAGAGGCTTCTAAAATAACAGCGCCTGCAGCGTCACCAAATAAAATTACCATGCTACGATCTTCAGGGCTCATTAAACGCGATAAACAGTCAGCCCCTATCACCAGCACTCGTTTTGCCATACCACCTTTTACATACTGGTCAGCAATACTTAAGGCATAACAAAAGCCTGCACAGGCTGCTGCAACGTCAAAAGCCGGAATGCCAGGAATATCCAATTCACGCTGCACTTCGCAGGCTGCGCTTGGCAGAGCCCGGGCAGCGCTGGTAGTGGCCATGACAATCATGTCGATGGAGTTTTTGTCTATGCCAGCTGCTTCTATGGCTTTTAATGCAGCCTGAGCCCCCATAGTAGCAACAGTTTCGTTGTCCCCTATAATGCGGCGTTCTTTGATACCAGTACGTTCGATGATCCACTCGTCTGTGGTTTCAACCATGGTTTCGAGATCAGCATTGGTTCTGACCTGAGACGGAAAGTAACTTCCGGTTCCAATAATGCGTGAATACATTGGGCCCTACGCTTTGTCAATTAATACGTGTTCCAGCCTGTCTTTGATCTTCACCGGCACCTGGCGTTCAACCTCGCGCACGGCCTGACGGATGGCACTAAGAAATGCTTCTTTTGTCGCATTTCCATGACTTTTCACTACAATTCCGCGCAATCCTATCAGACTTGCCCCGTTATACTGGTCGGGGTTCACACCTAAAGACATACTTTTCAGGAAAGGTTTGATTAACCAGCCGAAAAGTTGAGCAGACATGGAGTTTTTCAGTGCAGTTTCTAAGCGTTTTAAGATGAGTTTCGCCACACCTTCACAGGTTTTCAGCGCCACATTGCCAACAAAGCCATCACATACTATGACGTCAGCTTTGCCGGAAAAAATGTCATTGCCTTCGATATAGCCAATGTAATTGATATCCGCACATTCGGATAAGAGTAAGGAGGTTCTTTTGATTTGATCCGAACCTTTGATTTCTTCTTCGCCCATATTGAGCAAAGCCACTTTGGGTTTGGCTATGCCTTCCACTTCTTCGGCCATCACAGCGCCCATCACAGCAAACTGGAATAAGGTGTCTGAATCACAATTGACCGTTGCCCCCAAATCCAGCATAAAGACCGGACTGCCGACCGTAGAAGGCAAGCTGCTGATTAAAGCAGGACGTTCAACACCGTTCAGCATCTTCAAGACAAAATGCGCCATAGCAATCAAAGCCCCGGTATTACCGGCACTGACACAAGCGGCCACTTTATTTTGATCGACTAAATCCAACGCAATACGCATCGACGACTGGCGCTTGTTGCGCAAAGCCACAGAAGGTTTGTCGGTCATCAGAACTAATTGGGAAGCATGCTGGATAGAAAGCTGAGGATGGTTTAAATAACCCGCCTGTTCTAATTCATTGGTAAGGATTTCAGAATCGCCGCAGAGGACAAGATCTACATGGGGAAATTCACACAGCGCTTCTATAGCTGCAGGAATAGTTGATTGGGGGCCATGGTCGCCCCCCATCATGTCTAAAGCTATCTTAAGTCGTAGTGGTTGCAACGAGTGCATCCAACCTTACTTAATTACTTTACGACCTTTGTAGTAACCATCTTCAGTGATGTGGTGACGACGGTGCGTCTCACCTGAAGTTGCGTCTACAGACAGCGTTGGCCCAGTCAACGCATCATGAGAACGACGCATGTCACGTCTTGCACGAGATTTTTTGTTTTGCTGTACAGCCATTGCCTTTCTCCTAAAAAAACTATTTTTTCTTCAATTCTTGCAATATTGCAAATGGGTTCGGTTTTTCTGGTTCTGGTTCTATTTCTCCCCAGCTCATCTGCACTTTGGTTGGATCACAAGATCCTTCGTCGTGCATCGGAAACAAGGGTAAAGCCAGAATTAATTCGTCCTCAACCAATTGCCTCAAGTTAACTTCGCCGTGTTCGTTTTTTTCGACCACTTCGTAGCGCTCTGGAATATCGTCATGAGCCGAATCTTTGTCACTCCGAATTGGAGTGTATGCAAAACTAGTGTTCAGTTCCAGGTTCATGTGTTCGTTACAACGTTCACATTTCACTTGTACCTGACAACGAGCCTGAGCTTCAATGAAGATCAAACCCTGTTCATCAGTTCCGCAATTTACTACTACGTCTACATCACCCTCAGAACTTACTAACGAGTCAGTTAATCTGGTTAAATTAACCAGAGGAACTATACCATCAAAGGTTGCACGTTTCTGCGCAGCTCGGGTTGGATCAAGGGTAATTGGAATTTTTACCTTTTGCATAAGGCGCGCATCATATAGATCGAGGCTAAAGCTGTCAAAGGATTCCTGCCTCTTTTTTGTTAATTTTCCCGCCTAAACCGCTGTTCTGACGGCCGTTATGGCTTAATCTACCCAAAGTGACTGATGTTGCAGCGCGACGACAAGCTTTTGAAACCCTATGAGCATAGAAAAACTATGTGATTAGGGCGAAAAAGTGCAGTCAACAAAGTTGCAACTTCAGGTAGGAAGGGTATAGTGCGGCGCATTGTCCCAACGAGGTGCATTTATGTCAACTCAAGCTTTGTATTTAGCCTCTACTTCTGTGTATCGTAAGGCTTTATTGGAAAAACTTACACCGAACTTTTCTACCGCAAAACCCGAAGTAGACGAAACCGCTTTGCCTGATGAAACACCGGAACAACTGGTTAGCCGCTTAGCTGTATTAAAAGCACAAGCTGTGGCCAATCAGCTGACTGAAGGTTTAGTTATAGGTTCAGACCAGGTGGCTGTGTTTAACGGCCAAATCCTCGGTAAGCCTCATACCGCTGAAAATGCCTACAAACAATTAAAAAGCTTTAGCGGCCATTGTGTGACCTTTTTAACCGGCTTAGCTCTGGTCAACGCCCAAACCAAACAACATCAGCTTTGTATTGAGCCTTTTAAAGTGCATTTTCGTCAACTGACGGACGTGGACATTCTTGCTTATATAAAGAGAGAGCAACCACTGAACTGCGCCGGTAGTTTTAAAAGCGAAGGTTTGGGTATCAGTTTATTTGAAAAACTAGAAGGCGATGACCCAAACAGCTTAATAGGCCTGCCGTTGATTCGTTTATTAGAGATGCTAAGAAACGAAGGTAGGGATTTGCTCACCCAGCCTTGATTAGTCCACGTAGTATCAATAGATAGCCGGATGTAGGGGCCGTGGCTTGTCCCGGCCCGACCATTGGCTCCGCGGGGCGGGTACAAGACCCGCCCCAACAATTTGATATAAACAGAAATCAAAGCGCTGTTAACAACTCCGGCAGCGAATCAATGATCGCCTTAGGCTGATAACGACTCAGCTCTTCCCTGCCATGCACACCATGAGTAACCCCAATACGCGGCATCTCTATAGCTTTCGCCATTGCCATATCGTGAATAGTGTCGCCGACCATAATAGCGCGCTGAGCGGGTAAGTTTAGTTCAGCCAGAATTTGCTTCAGCATATCAGGGCTGGGCTTCGATTCTGCTTCATCGGCGCAGCGACTGGTGGTGAAGTACGGCTCTAATCCGGTTTCTTCAAACATCCGCTTTAAGCCTTTACGTGCTTTGCCTGTCGCAACAGCTAACAAAATACCTTGTTGTTTCAGTTCTCGCATAACCTGCTCTGCCCCTGCGAATAAAGGGGTTGGCGGATGATCGTGCGATAAATACTGGTCGCGATAATGTTCAAACACCGTCTGGCGCTGTGTGGCATTGATACCAGGAAATAAAATATCAAACACAGGGTCCAGGCTCAAACCGATAATTTGTTTCACCTGATGTTCAGTGGGCACCACTAAACCAGACAGCTCTGCAGCCGAGCGCATCGACGAGACAATGCGACCCACTGAATCCATCACTGTGCCGTCCCAGTCAAATACCACTAATGCAATATCTGAACTCATGCCTATTTTCTCTTCAGTTTTTCAAGCACACTGCTTAATGCGTTATCTAAAGGCGCTTCGCAGGTTAATAGTTTGCCAGTTCCTGGATGAGTAAAAGTCAGGGTTTTAGCATGCAAATACAAACGGTTTAAGCCAAGCTTTTGCATTTGTGAGGTAAATTCGTTATCGCCGTATTTATCATCACAGGCAATGGCATGGCCTTTACAGGCGGTATGCACCCGAATTTGGTGAGTTCGACCTGTGACAGGAAAGGCTTCTACTAAAGTGCCTTCTTCATAACGCTGTAAAATTTTAAAGCGGGTTTCTGAAGGTTTACCTTGTGCTTCATCCACTTTCACCACACGCTCGCCACTTTGTAAGGTATTTTTACGCAGCGGATCTGTGACTTTTTTGATTTTGCTGTCCCACTGCCCCGCCACTAAAGCCCAGTATTTTTTCTCTACTGTTTTTAAGCGCAACTGTTCGTGCAGGTTGGTCAACACTGAGCGTTTTTTCGCAATCAATAAACAACCTGAAGTATCCCGGTCTAAACGATGCACCAATTCAAGATGACGGGCTGTTGGGCGCAGAGCACGTAAGGCTTCAATCACACCAAAAGATAAACCGCTACCACCATGCACTGCCATGCCTGTAGGTTTGTTTAACACTATTAAATCGTTGTCTTCAAAAAGAATGTGGCTTTCGAGGTTTTTCACCATGGCAAGACCAATAGACACTGGCTCTTTTTCAGGTTCGTCATGCACCACCAAAGGTGGCACCCTCACCTGATCACCGGTTTGCAGTTTGTACTCAGGTTTTATTCTTTTTTTATTAACCCGTACTTCACCTTTACGCAAAACCCGATAAATCACACTCTTTGGTATGCTCTTCAACCGTGCCATTAAGAAGTTATCTATACGTTGACCGGAATAATCTTCTTCTACATCAATGTATTGCACTGGAGTTTTGATATTTTCAGTCATGCGTTTCAGTTACTCTGCTAAGCTTAAATTAAGTTGCTATTGGTCGCTAATTAGTGGGATAATTATCGGGCTAATTATGCCAAAAACGGCAATTAGGGCGCTCATAGTGACGTAAGAGAAAATGTGAGGCACCGTTCGGGAGGCAGATCATACCGAATTCGTTGGGAAAACCAACGTATTTATACTCTGCGGGCGAGAATAACGCTATTTGTCTGAAGTAATGCTGCGTAATTTATTACTGACAGAGACAAAACACAGATTCCGGTCACTTAGGCAAAAAAAAATTGCGACAACGCAGCGCGGTATCGCGCGATCTCTGTGTCAGATCACAGCAAAAAACATTTAAGTGCGGCCCTGACAAGGCGGCGCAAAATATACCCGAACTGCTGAAGGTTAGAGTAAGGTGACACGCAGGCTCGCTATGACGGACTAAGATCCCTCAGATGAAGCCACAGAAGTCAACCTGAAGTAACGCAAAGGTGAAGGTATAAAATGAGTTAGCTCAAGCATCCCCAGTCGAGAGACTGCAGCATTGATATGTTTGACCATCTGAAACGCGGACGCAGGATGTCGTTGCGTTGTGGCCTATGCAATAGAGTCACAAAACAATGAAAAGAATGTTAATTAACGCCACGCAGGAAGAAGAAATCCGCGTAGCACTTGTCGATGGACAAAAATTATACGACCTGGATATCGAAAGCCCAGGACACGAACAGAAAAAAGCAAATATCTACAAAGGACGAATCACCCGGGTTGAGCCCAGTCTGGAAGCAGCTTTTGTTGATTATGGCTCTGAACGACATGGCTTTTTACCTCTGAAAGAAATCTCCCGCGAATATTTCCCTGCCGGTTATACCTTTGACGGTCGCCCAAATATTAAAGAAGTAGTCAAAGAAGGTCAGGAAGTTATTATCCAGATTGATAAAGAAGAACGTGGCCAAAAAGGTGCAGCCTTAACCACTTTTATCTCTTTAGCTGGTTCTTATTTAGTACTGATGCCTAACAATCCACGTGCCGGCGGTATTTCCCGTCGTATCGAAGGTGACGAGCGTCAGGACTTAAAAGACTCTTTGGATCAATTACAACTGCCAGACGGCATGGGTTTAATAGTGCGTACCGCTGGTGTGGGTAAGTCTCACGAAGAGCTGGATTACGACTTAAAAGCCTTATTAAAGCACTGGTCTGCTATTACGCATGAAGCACAAAACCGCCCTGCTCCATTCCTGATCCATCAGGAAAGCAACGTGGTATTCCGCGCTATTCGTGATTATCTGCGCCGTGATGTCGGTGAAATACTGATCGACAACCCACGTATTTTCGAAGAAGCCAAAGTTTATATTCAGCAATTCCGTCCTGATTTTGCCCACCGCGTCAAAATGTATCAGGGCGAAGTGCCGCTGTTTATGCATTTCCAGATTGAAACTCAAATCGAGTCAGCCTTCCGCCGTGAAGTGCGTTTACCTTCTGGTGGCTCTATCGTGATCGACAGCACTGAAGCCTTAACAGCCATTGACATCAACTCGTCAAAAGCAACTAAAGGCGGTGACATCGAAGAAACAGCCTTTAATACCAACTTAGAAGCAGCCGATGAAATTGCCCGTCAGTTACGTTTACGTGACTTAGGTGGTTTGATTGTGATCGACTTCATCGATATGACGCCAGTGCGTCATCAACGTGAAGTAGAAAACCGCTTAAAAGACGCCGTAAAACAAGACCGTGCCCGCGTACAGATTGGCCGCATTTCACGTTTTGGTTTACTGGAAATGTCACGTCAACGTTTACGTCCTTCACTGGGCGAGTCTGCGACTCATGTGTGTCCACGTTGTCATGGCCGCGGCACTATTCGCAGCACTGAGTCTTCCGCTCTGTCGATTTTACGTTTAATCGAAGAAGAAGCTATTAAAGACAACACCAGTCAAATTCATGCTCAGGTGCCTGTCTCAGTTGCGACCTACCTGATGAACGAAAAACGTGATTCAGTGCGTCGTATAGAGAGCCGTCACGGTATCCGGATTTACATCATCCCTAACGAACATATGGAAACGCCAAACTATGAAGTGACGCGTATTCGTATCGACGAAGAGATTGAAGAATCCAGCTACAACATGGTGAAAGCACCTGCGGTCGGCAGTGCTGTGTATCACCCTATTGGCGAAACAGTAAAAGAAAAACCAGCAGTATCCGCCATTAATATGGCTGAAGCTTCTTCCTCTGCCGCGCCAGCTGCAGCTGCAACCCGTAAAGTTGAAGTGGCTGAAGTAAAAGATGCAGGCCCTGGCCTGGTTGAATCTGTAGTGGGTTGGTTTAAATCTTTATTCGCTGCTGCACCTGCACCAGAGAAAAAGGTAGAAGAAGCCCCGCGTCGCAACAATAACCGTGATAACAACAGACGTCGTAACAACAAAAATCGCCGCCGTCAGGAAGGGGATGAAAAAGTTGCAAAAGACGACAACGCTAGTCCAGCGAAAACTGAACGCACTACTGAGCGTACTGCAGAACAACGAGCGCCAAGACAGGATAAGGCTCGTCAGGAACGTGGTGAGCGCCAGGAACGTGGAGAACGTTCAGAGCGAGCTGAACGAGGCGAGCGTAACGAACGTCAGGAACAGAAGAAACCTGTATCAGAACGTCCAGCTCCGGTCAAAGCCGTAGATCACGACGAAGAGCACAGCACTAAGATTGTTGAGCGCCGTCAACGTCGTCAGATGCGCAAGTCTGTTCGTCACGAAAAAGAAGGCGTTGAAGCAGTTGTAGTAACAACAGCTGTTGAAGCAGCTGTGGTAGCTACACCTGTTGTTGAGACCGCTGTAGTTGCACCTGTAGCCATCGACACTGTTGTAGCGGAAATTGCCGCGGCAGAACCAGTCACAGCGGCTGAAGCACCTGTTCAGGCCGATGCTGTTGAAGCTGACACTGTGGCTACAGATGCGGGTGAAACAACTGGTGCAGAAAGCTCTGATGCGGAAAAAGAAGCCGCTGAAGGTCGTAGCCGCAGCCGTCGTTCTCCTCGTCATTTACGTGCTGCTGGCCAGAAACGTAAAAAAGAACAACAGGACCAGGAAGCTGAAGAAGCTTTAGCTGCCCGTTACCCTGAAGATCAGGAGGCTGCGGTAAGCACTGAACAGCAACTGGATCTGCCTATCGCTGAAGAAGCGAAAGAAGTGGCTGTTGTTGAAGCTAAACCAGCTCCTGTCGTTGAAACTGCATCTGTTGCTGCTGAACCAGCTCCGGTCGTTGAAGCTGCACCTGTTGCTGCTGAACCAGCGCCAGTGGTTGAAACTGCACCTGTAGCTGCTGAGCCAGCGCCAGTGGTTGAAACTGCACCTGTAGCTGCTGAGCCAGCGTCAGTGGTTGAAACTGCACCTGTAGCTGCTGAACCAGCGCCAGTGGTTGAAACTGCACCTGTAGCTGCTGAACCAGCGTCAGTGATTGAAGCTGCACCTGTAGCTGCTGAACCAGCGCCAGTGATTGAAGCTGCACCTGTAGCTGCTGAACCAGCTACAGTGGTTGAAACTGCACCTGATGCTGAAGAAGCTCCAAAAGCCAAAACACGTAAAGCGCCTGCGAAAAAAGTAGTAGCTGAAGTGAAAGCTCCGGTTGCTGCTGCTAACAGATACGCAAAAATGGTGACTGCGGATATGACTAAGCCAGTAGCCAAAGCTGAAGCTCTGGCTACTGTTGAAGCAGCACCTCAGGCAACTAGCATGGATAACAGCGAACGACCACTGGTCATCAGCTCAGAACGTCCTGGTGGCTCAGCCTCTGCCCGTCAGATGAGTGTTGCTCCTATGACAAAACCAGGTTCAGTTGAATAAGCTGGTTTAAAACCCAAAAGAGAGGCCACCGCAAGGTGGCCTTTTTGTTTGCTGTGTCAAAGTACGCGATCACTGTCTAAGTGTTGTTACTCTGATGCAAAATGCGTCAGTACTTTCTCAAGCACTTGCTGACGAATTTCATCCTGCTCAAATAAGAGTTCATGTTTTGCGCCCTGAATCACCTGTAAACCACCCACACAGCCTGAATTTGGGTTCTGTGCTAATGCAGCACAAAACTCTTGTTGTGCAGTTGCTGACACTATAGTGTCTAGCTCTGCCTGCATTACCAGCACAGGAATTTTGATCTGGCCAGACTGCTGTTGCATGTCTGGCAATACAGCGCAGGCCTGATCCAACCAGCCCCAGGTGGCGCCACCTAATTGCAGCTGCGGATTGTCCTGATATAAAGTTTGCATCCACTGATAACGCTCTCTCGAACCGGTCAGCTCATTACCTTCAAATGAACCTGCGGCATAAGGCTTGTCCGCAAAACCGGCGTAACCTTCTGTGGAAAATAGTGTCACTGTTGATGCAAGACGACAGGCATCCCACTCGTCATAGGCCAGCTTGCCATTAATACCGTGCATAGGTGCAGACAACGCGGCTTTTTGAAATACATCCGGGTGCTGCTGTAAATACAAGGTACTGATAGCGCCGCCCATAGAATGGCCTAGCAGATACAAAGGCCGCTTCTGATCAGCCTGCACTTTTTCAGCCTGCACAACCTGGCTGATCAACTGATGCATATCGTCAATATACTGCTGGAAATTTTCGATATGCCCTTTATGTGGATTATCTGTTAAACGAGGCGATACTCCCTGCCCTCTGTGATCAAACATCAGCACCTGATAACCCTGCTGTGTCAGCTCATAAGCGAGTTCCTGATACTTTAAATAAGATTCAGTGCGGCCATTCACCACTACGACAGTGGCCTTTATTTGCTCCGGCACAGCTTGTTCAGGCTTAACCACTACATAGTGCAGGCTGGAGCCGTCCTTTAGCTCTAGTTTTTGCGCTACCACGCCTTGCCAGAACGGAGCAATCTGCTGTTGATACGACACGGCGAAGTTATCTGTGGCCTTTACCTGAGCTGTATAGACGCAGCAGAAGAGTGCTGCAGTCAGCAACGAATACCTCAATTTCATAAATGGTCCTTATTTGTTCCTGCTCAGCAAGCCGATCACTGAATATCTTATTTTGTCATGGTAATACATTGCTCTGGCTAAATCCTGTGGGTCCAACGACTGATTTTCCAGCACCACTAATGTCAGTTTGTGCTGCGGAAAATAATTAAACGCCGAAACATAACCTGGGATATAACCACTATGGCTCCATTCTATTCCTGCTGCAGTTTGCGAAATTTGCACCCCATAACCGTAATAGACTTCACCCCATCGATGCGGACGCAAAATCCCCGCTGTCGTCATTTGTCGCAGGCTGGTTTTAGTCAGATGTTGCTGCATACATAAAGGCAAGAGTGCGACATCAGCGGCTGATGAAATTAAACCACCACTGGGCTCTGCTTCAACCGGCATAAAACCTTTCATGGCTTTTAGTTGCCCCTGCTCTTCATACCAGCCTTGAATTGCTCTCTCTGCCTTGTCAGCAAAACCAGTGCTGTGCATCTGGCATTGACTCAACACTTGTGCTGCTAACTCAGCATAAGGCCGCTTTGTGACAGCAGTCAGAATTTGACCAAGCAACTGGAAATTTAAATTGTTATAACGGAACTGACCATAGTTCTGCTGAGTATTGACATCCACCAGACCAGAGCTGTGGTTCAACAAATCAGCAACTTGTACTGACGCGGTCCAAGGCTGCTTAAGTTCAGGTAAATAGCGTTTTACCTGTGCCTGTAAATCCAGAGTCCCCTTCTGCACCTGCTGCATCACTAACACAGCAGCCAGAGTTTTACTGATGGAGCCAACAAAAAATGCGCTGTGTTGATCAAAAGACTTACCCTGTAAAGTACTGCCTTGTTGATAGTGCCATAGAACTTCTGTCCCTTGCATAAGCAAGGCTGTGCCCTGAAACGCAGGGCGACCTTCTATTTTTTCTTGGATCTGTGTAGTTAAAAGTTCTGCATCAGAGGTAGAAAGTGGTACATCTGAACCTAGTGTATAACCGGAGAAAAATAAAAAAGGGATAACTAAGATCCTGAACATAAGCAATTGAACTCACAACTGATCATAAAAAAGGCCAAGTCTACCTTGAGCCTTCATCGCTGTAAGCAGAGTCAGAAACTATTTATTTTACAGGGAACGCCATGAGCCAATCCACAGCCTTTGTGATCGCAGCAGGCTGCTGGAATAGCACCAGATGGTCAGAATCTTTAAGCTCTACATACTGACCACCAGAACGATCTGCTTGCTGTTTACTCCAACCATCCCCCTCCTGTTGCCAGGCCAGCAACTGCGATTTTTGCTCAGGGTTCTGGTTGATTTGTTGTTGCTCAAAATCTGAATTGATCACTGACACGGGCCGCTTAGTGTAAAAAGGCAGAGCCTGATAGGCATCCAAATCGTCAGCGTAGGCGGCAATTTCTTTCGCCCTGTTTTGCTGGCGTTCAATGCGAAGTCGTTGCTGTGCCATAAAATCAAAATAAGCCCAGTCCATTTGATTGGCATAATCTGCCGGCACTAGCTTTTGCACCAGTTGTCGCTCTTGCTGCAGCTTTTTATCAGTGCGTTCTGTCCAGACGCCAGTTTCTAACGCTGGCAACAGTTGTGCCAGATTCGCCTTATACCAATCCGCAGGATAACCTTTGTACAAAGCAATGGAGCCAGGCAGAGGAATATCCGGGTCAATCAGCAGCAGCCCCCTGATCTTTTGTGTGGAATTTTGATGAGCGAATAACAAAGCAGACACAGAACTACTGGCAAAACTGAGCAGCAGGATTTCCGGTTCATTCAACTCAGTCAACACTAAGGCTAAATCCTCAGCAAAACGCCTGTAGGACGGATTATTTACCTCTGAACTCAGGCCCTGGCCCAATCTGTCTATGGCATAAGTTCGGTATTTTGCGGCCAGTACAGCTTGTAGTAACGCAAACCAGCCACTGTCACTGTGCCAGTGCTCATTGGGACCAGACAGCAATACTACAGCTGGCCCTTTGTGCGCCAGCCCTGCTGAGCGCAGCTGAAACTCTGCGCCGCCAGCTTTTATTAGTCTCACGCCTTCAGGTAAGGCTTCTGCAGCTTTTACTTCTGTCGTACTTATCCATCCAATCACAAGGTAAAATACCAGCCATTTCAACAGGGTCATTAGGGTGCTCCATCTATAAAACTCTGATGTTGCATCAGAAAAAGACAGTAAGAACACAAGTGTTAAGGACATTTTTATGATAAAAAGCTTACCCTTAGCCAAAGCATCTTTCCGGACTTTTTGATCTATGCCTGCACAGCACACTCATCAGCAATTTTTGATTGGCCAACTGACCTTTGACTCCGGCAGCCGTGAGCTGTGCTCTGCGACAGAGCGCTTGTATCTGGAACCTCAGGCTTACCAGCTGTTATCGCTTTTTATTACAGCTGAACAAGGCCAGCTGAGCCGCGACCAAATGATTGAGCTGCTGTGGGCTGGTCGGGTAGTCAGCGAAAGTGCCATTAATAAATCTGTGTCTTTATTACGCAAAGCTTTTGCTCAGTTAGACCCGGCAACCACTTATATTGAAACCCTGCCTAAAGTGGGTTATCGGCTTTGCCAGACTGTAACACCACAAATGACAGAAATGTCTGAGAAGGCAGAGAACGTGCAACACGCAGTGAATTCAACAGCAAAACCTGCCATAGAGGTTGAAAGCACCACTGCAGCACACCCAGCTGTAGTAAAAAGCTCTGGCCTCAAAACCAAACTGATACTGGGTGTACTTTGGACTGCCCCGCTGCTGTTTTTTGTACTGTGGTTTTTTATTACGCTGGCCCCTGAACCAGAAAAATTGCCAACACCTTATATCAACGAACCAGTGCCGGTCAGTCATGCGCAGGGCGTTGACTATGATTTAAGTCTGAGTAAAGACGGCTCAACGTTATTGTATCTTTCTGCAGAAGCAGGAAAAAAACAGCTGATATTACAGCAGGATCCAGGAAAAACTCAGCTGTTAGCCGAAGACAAAGACCTGTTAACCGCAGCTTTAAGCCCGGATGGCTTACAAGTGTTGTGGGTCAAACAGCATCAACAAGGCTGTGTTGTTGAGTGGTTTTTAATTGAAGCACCTGATCAAAAGAAAACTGTAGCGTCGTGCAACACGGATTCAGTGGTGAAAATCGCCTGGCAAAACGACAGCAAAGGCTTTTACCTGCGTGACAGAGCAAACAAAATCCAGCCTTATGCCTTAAGCCGGTATCGTTTGGATACCATGGCCAAAGAGCAGATCACCAACCCGCTCAGTGCAGAAAGCCCTACAGGAGAGCTGGCGTTTGCCGAATCTGATGACGGTAAAAAACTGGCTGTACTGCGTTATCTGGAAAACCAACAGACTCAGTTATTTATACTCGATAGCAGCAGCTTTGCCGTATTAACGCAAAAAACCTTGCCGCTGCAAGCAACGAACATCGACTGGTTAGCCGATCAGTTACTGCTAAGTAAAGACGCTGAACTGCTGCAATATAACGCTGACACAGATCAGCTGGAGTTCTTGTTTTATACCGGCCGCACTGTGCAGTCGCTTGCAGTGGTGGATCAACAGATTTATTACGCTGACTATGAACTGGACGCTGATATCTGGCAGCATGACCTAAAAGCCGATAAAGCCAGGATCCGTATAGGTAGCAGCAAGGTCGACCGCATGCCACGCGTTAATCATAAGGGCGATTTAGCCTTTTTAAGCCAGCGCAGTGGCAAAGATCAGATTTGGCTACAACCTGCAGGTCAAAACGAGTACCAACTGGCTGATTTACCTGGTTCTCCTGCTTTTGTGCGGCTGCAATGGTCACCGGATGGCGAGTCACTGATTTTTAGCAAAGACGGCGCTTTATGGCAACTGATGGTCGCTTCAGGTCAAAGCAGAGTGTTAGTTGCGCCAGATAAACAAGTGGAAGTGGCCAACTGGATGGCAGATGGCAGCGGCATTATTTACTGCAGTAAACAAAGCGGCGACTGGCAACTGTGGCAGCTGGATTTGACCACAGCAACAAGCAAACAACTGACACAACAAGGTGGCTACAGCGGTTATCTGGTGAAGGATCAGCTGTATTTCAGCAAGTTTCATCAGGATGGCTTATTTGTACTGGATCTAATCTCTGGCGAGGAACAGCAGCTGATCGCTGATTTCAACAAAATTAACTGGCTGAACTGGAGCTTGTCCGACGGCCAGATTTATTACTATCAACCTGATCAGGGTATCCGTCAGTATCAGCTACAAAACAAAGAAAACAGCCTGCTGTTGGCCACGCCGGAGCGTTTTGTTCATCATTACGACATTCAGAACCAGCAGCTGTTTTATGTAAAAGCAGGTGTGCCTAAAGGCGATATTTATAAGCTGGCGCCTGCGCTCGACAAAACAAAATAACACCAGTACTGGTTGTAAAAGTGAGTATTGCTTAAAGCAGTACTTTTTCTCCCAACTGAAACAAGGCCTTTACAATAAGGCCTTGTTTCACCTGATAACTACATAACATCTCCACATGACCTCGGCCTTCAGGGAAGTTACGCTGTATAAGTTCATGGTCTATCACCCAATCCCCCATCACCATGCGATTTAATAGTTTTGCATGCAGGTCCGGTTCGGAAAAACGCAAACTGATACGCTGCTGCATTTCATCATGGCCTCTGGCTAATACTGTACCGTGAAAATCCAGTTGCACCGCATCCGGATGATAACAAGAGAGCCAGGCTCCGATATTTTTACTGTTGTAAGCATCCAGTTGCTGCTGGATCAGTTGTACTGGATCCAGCTGTTGTATTGTGTTTGTCATCAGAGTTTTACCTTGTGATAAAACTCTGATGATCGGCAAAAGCAGCTAAAAATACCAGCTCTGCTTTGGAAACTCAGAGTTGCTGCCCTGACTCTGGTTTTTGCTCTTGCCACATGCATCGGCTTACGACACGAACAACACGCTGCCCCAGATAAAAAGCAGTCTGCAAGTCAGGTTGTTCTATAGCTCCATCTACGGCTCTGACAATTAAACCTGCCTGAGCTCCAAGCCGGTTGGGCGATTTCACATCACCAGCACCAGCCAAATCCAGGCCAGTCCAGAGCATACCCTGCTGCGCTGCCAGAATTTGCAAGTAATGCAAGCTATGCAATGTATCTCCACAGTAACCTGTGCCTACAGTAAAACCCGCTGCCACTTTATCGGCCCAAAGCTGCTTGCCCCAACGGTCGCCCGCCGTAGCATCAGCAAAAGCTTTAAATTGTGAGGATACAGAGCCCATAAAGGTTGGAGAGCCAAAAATCACCCCATCAGCCTGATCGATGGCGTCAAGCAAGGAACTATTTCTGTAACGCCCTTGTATTATGTCTTCCCCTTCAATTCGAAGTAGCTGCACATCAACAGCCATCCCTGAACTGCAACCTGCAGCTATAGCTTCAGCCAACTGTGCTGTGGTGCCTGTAACTGAGTGATACACAATGACAATCTTCATTGGCTGGCCTCCGCTTTTACTGGCATTACAGCTACTGCGGCTTTATGTTGGCCAAGCCAGACTCCTGTCAGCACTAATACCATGCCCAGACTTTGCACCAAGGTCAGATGCTGATCCAACACCACTAAACCAAGCACTGTGGCACTTAACGGGCTTAGCAAACTAAAACCTGTGACTGCACTGGCAGACATTCGCATCACGCCCCGCAGCCAGAACACGTAAGTCAGGCCGGTCCCAATCAAACCCAGCCACAGATAACCCAGAATATGAGTCAGACTAAGACTTTGTGGCAGCGTTTCCACGCTAAAAGCCAGCGGTAATAAAAATAAGCCGCCCACGCTAAGCTGCCAGCTGGTGAGCACCAGCGCACTGACAGGAGGTTGCCACTTTTTCGTTAATAAAGTGCCACAAGCCATAGCTAAGGCGCCGGCTGCTGCAGCCATTATTCCTATGCTATCCAATTGGGCCGCGGGTCCAAGCACTAACATAGCGACCCCCAATAAACCTGATAAAGCTGCAATCCAGCTGAGCCACGAAGTGCGACCACCCAACACTGCCCAGCTCAAGATCACCACAACTAAAGGCTGAATTGCCCCTACTGTCGCAGCCACGCCGCCAGGTAAACGATAAGCGGCAACAAAGAGCAGCGCCTGAAACACGCCAATATTTAAAAAACCTAACAAAAAGATCTTTCCCCACCAGCCCGCTGTTGGTAACTGACGTAACCATAACAACATCAACAGCCCAACCGGCAAGGTACGTAAAGCGGCAGATAACAAAGGTACATCAGGGGGTAAAAATTCTGTGGTCACTAAGTAGGTGCTGCCCCAAATCAGCGGGGCTAAAGCGGTTAACCAGGGATCATACCAACGGGATACAACTGAACTCATTACAAAACACTCCTTTTACAGTACTTAGTGCACAGACTTAAAATCTGCCGCCACTGTAAAAGCTCAAGCTAACTTGAGGTCAAGAAGAATTTAAATGATTTTTTAATGGATTAGAGTTTCAGCCACATCAGATAACCAGCAACAGCTTTGCCCTGAACTATGGTCACTTGCGGTATAGTTTCCATTTTTTGAAAACCAGCTTTTTTCAGCACCTGCATAGAGGCCAGATTTTCTGTCGCCACACAGGCCAATAAAACCATCAATCCCATCTGTTTTGCTTGTTGCATTAACTCATATAAAGCGAAACTGGCAACACCTTTACCAGACCAGTGTTCCGCAATGCGATAGCCGACATACGCAGTTTTTGTCACCTGATCGATGTCTTTTAAATTAGCTCTGCCGATCAGTTCCTTTTCTGCATTAAAAATCAGCTATATGCTGCTGTACAGCGGCTGGCTGATAAAATTCGTCCGGTCGCGCTTCAATACTTTGCTCAAAGAAGCTTTTGTGGACCAACTCAAACTGAAGCACAACCTCGACATCATCTGCCTGTAAAGCACGGATAGAGTAGCCCGGCATTTAAACAGGCCCACTCGCTGGCAGCACTGGTGTACCCTGATGAAACACCATTTGCCAGCCGAGGCTATTGAGTTGCCATAAAGAGCTGCGCAGCGACAGTTTAGTTTGCATCTCTCCCGCTTTACGTAATTTGGCTTTGTAGAGCACCTGAGCCACATCTTTAGATAATAAACGCACTTCAAAATCAAAAGCTTCCACCCAAGGCGCTTGTTCTTCCGGCAATCGTTGCAACACATGGGCTTTACCAAAACGCACACCGGAGGCTGCGATCTCTTCAAAACCATTAGCCAGCAACAGGTTCAACCGCGCTTTATTTCGCCTGGTTTCTGGTTGCTGTAACTGCAATTCCAGTGCAATCAGTTGCTTTGTTAGCTCTTTATATTGTTCTGATGTCACGACGCTAGACTCTATGCTTTTTGCTGATTCGCCGTTTTACCTTAGTTCGTCGAATAGACGCAAGTCACAGTCGCAAGTTTTTCTAAAAGCATGACACTTCAGGTTCGTTAGCGCACAGACTCCGCAGCAGCCAAGGGTCAGTATCAAGTTATCCGACCTCCACACAGTTCGGCCCAACGGAGACTTTGTTATGCGCTTATCTACTGGTTTTACATCATCTTTGATGCTGCTTGCGGTTTTTACACTGACCGCCTGTGATAAATCAACTCCAACCTACCCTACCTCTACGACGGCGGAAGATGACAAAAGTGCAGTTGCAAATGCAGCAGACAGCGCAGTTCCGGTCGCCATGTCAGACGCGAACATCAGCAATGATGTAAAAACCGCTTTATTGCGTAATGAAGAATTAAAGGACTTTCAGATCAACGTTGTCTCAACCAAAGGGGACGTCCGATGAACAGGGGTAATCAACAGCCAAAGCCAAATTAATCAGGCCATCCTTATTGCTGAAGGAGTGGTTGGCGTGAAGGCTGTGCATGACGAATTAACCTTGCAACAATAATCCACAACTCCGTCACTTTTACAGAGTGACGGAATATTCTGTTTTATTCTCTGATCCCTGCTCTGGATTTATTTGCACCAAGTAAATTCAAACCTGCTAATTTGTCGTTTTAACTCAGACCTATTGCAACTGCATATCCTTTAACTGATTGTTAGTTCATAAAATAATCATGCAAAGGAACAGCGATGCGCTTCTCTTTACTCAGCCTGCTGATGCTCTGCTCAGTGAGCCATGCGGCTATGCCATTACAAGAAATTACTGTGGCAAAAGCGAACAAACTTATGCAACAACAAGGCTTGAGTTCGGTTGAATTAACTCAGTATTACCTGCAGCAAATCAACACGGTAGACGATGCCGGGCCACATTTAAATGCCATAGTGGATATCAACCCTGATGCCTTGCAGCAAGCTGCTGCGATGGATGCCGAACGCAAAGCTGGAAAGGTTCGCTCGGCATTGCATGGTATTCCCGTGGTATTAAAAGCAAATATCGCCACTGCAGATAAGCTGCCAACTACAGCAGGGGCTCTGGCATTAAAAGACTTTAAAACCAGCAAAGATGCAGCATTAGTGACGAAATTAAGGGCAGCAGGTGCGGTGATTCTGGCCAAAGCGAACTTATCGGAGTGGGCCAATTTCCGCGGTGAAGGTTCAGCCAGTGGCTGGTCTGCGTTAGGCGGACAAACCAAAAATCCTTATGTATTAACCCACAGCCCTTGCGGTTCCAGTTCAGGTTCAGGCGTGGCAGTTGCTGCTGATTTAACCTTGTTAGCCGTAGGTACTGAAACCGACGGTTCTATTGTCTGCCCTGCCTCTATGAATGCAGTGGTCGGTATAAAACCAACACGAGGCTCAGTACCAGGTCAAGGCATTATTCCTATCGCCGATGCACAGGATATTGCAGGTCCTATGGCCAGAACAGTAGCTGATGCCGCCACATTGCTTGAAATACTGCAAACACCTGAAGCACAACAAAAAACCGGCCCACTAGAGGCAAAGGCCTGGATGCCGAAAAAAGTAGTGCTGGTTCGGGCTTTTGATAAAGACTACCCAGCTATAAAGCGAATGCTGGATAACACTGAAGCCGCTTTATTAGTTGCAGGGGTGCAGGTACAGACAGTTCATAACTGGCAGCTGCCCAATGAGTTGTACCGGGATGAACTTAAAGTACTGGTGTACGAATTTGGCAGAGATTTAGCCCGATGGCTGAAAGACTATCAAGCGCCAGAGCCGGTTAATTCAGTACAAAAGCTGGTTGATTTTAATTTAACCAAAGGCAAAGCAGCGCTGGCTTTTTATGGGCAGGACTATTTACAGCAAGCAGCAGCAATGGATTTAGTCAAAGAGCAGGACGCCTATCAGCAAGCCTTAAATCACAGCAGAGCTTTGGCTGAACGGCAGTTGGATCAGTATTTAAAGCAAGCAAAGGCCGATCTGATCCTGCTCCCTACCTATGGTCCTTCCTGGCCCATTGATCATGTCAAAGGTGATAGCTTTAACTTTGGTACTTCGACTGCAGCTGCAGTAGCGGGCTACCCAAACCTGAGTTTACCTGGCGGCTTTGACTCTGACTTACCTCTTGGGTTAAGTCTGATTGGCTTACCCTGGTCAGAACAAAAACTGATCAGCGCAGCAACTTTTCTGGAGCAAAAACTTCAGGCCCGCAAAACACCTGAATTTCTAAGCAAAGCCCGCTAACGCGGGCTTATTTTGCTGGCTGAGGTCCGTTGTCTGTCAGAAGTTAAACAGCATCACACCCAGGCCTATACTGTTTTGCCTGAAATTGTAATCCAGTAAGGTTTCACCATAACCAGAAAACATCTGCAAGTGCCAGCGTAAACCGTCCATCTTACTGCTATCGACCGGATAGGTCAGATCCAACTGCCAGGAGCCACGGCTTAAATACGAAAAATCATTTCGCCAGGTGAGCTGCGCTGTTGCATCACCAGGTAACCAGTTAGCGCTGATTTCATGACTGCCAATATAGTCGATTAAATCCGGGTTATCGTCTTCATCACCGTTTTCGGAAATGCGCTGGTTGTAACGCCAGTTCAGACCAAACTCACCTTTGTCGACAGCTAAACCCGTGTACACTTTATTCCAGCTGCGCGACAAGGGCTTCGCCTGACCATTAGACTGGTGAGCTATACCAAACTGCAGCATTCGGACCTGCCAGTCCCCAGGTAAATCGCCCCATGCATCAGACACTGGCACTATGTACATCAACTCTGGCTGATAATCAGTATTACGAAAAGGTGCCGAATCCTGTTTGTTCCATAATTGCCACATTGATCGCTGGCTAAAAGCAAACCATAAATCGGCTCCAGGCAACAGAAACTCTGTTATCAACTTAGCCCTTAACGAAATTTGCAGCTTACTTTCCATCTGTTTATAGTTTTCGCTGGCTTCTGCCTGGCCCCGGGTTGGGCTTTGTGGCGCTTTATTAATATTCGAGGTGATGTGAGCAGGTAAAAAGAAGTTTGGTTGATAAGTTCGAAATACAAAACGATCACGTTTTTCTTCTGGAGTTAACTCCCAGTATTTTTGCATCACGGTCGCTACAGCCACAGGCTCCGCCACCACTTCAGTTTCTGCTGCGGTCTGAGGTTTTACTTCAACATCGGCTTCGCCTGCAGCTGCAGTCTCAGTCAACACTGTAGCTGTAGTACCGAAGATCCGATCATAACAAGCCAGACGTGCTTTATTATCCAGAGTGCCCTGACAAACACTGACATCCTGAGCTGACACTGCAATGCTCATTGAACCAAGCAACAATACAGTCAGTTTTGATTTTTTGTGTCCTCTATTCACGCCAACTCCTGTAGCCTAAAAGTTATCCTGGACGCTCAGGCATGTTATGCGCTAAACCTTAAAATCCAGTAGTATAAGACTTAAATATAAACAAGGACTTAACAACCTACTTATGTTCTATCTGTTTAAACCTAGCTGTTTATGCTCTGGATCAGGCCGGACCTTCTGCTGAACATCATGTTGAATCACTTAAAAACACTCGCCACCTTGCCGCTTCTGTTACTCAGCGGCAAACAGCGCAAAAACTTCGCTCCCTGTCAGTTCAGTGGTCTGGTTAGCTAAGCTGTACCAGTCTGGTTTTTGTTCAATAAAAATTTGATGATCGAGCACCACATCTTTTAGCTGATCAAATAAACCTACAGGCACAAAATACTGGCCAGTTTGTTTCAGCCGGTAAAACAAATGTGTACCGCAGTTATTGCAAAAGCCCCGCTCAGCCCAATCAGACGAATTAAAACTGGAAACAAAACAGCTACCATCGAGTTTGACCACGGTCCCCGCATCCAGAGTAAAAAGCGGACCACCAGACCATTTACGACAATAGTGGCAATGGCAAGCCCCTGCATGCAATGTTACTTCTGCAGCTTTGATTTTTACTTTGCCACATAAACACTGGCCATGAATATTTTGTTGCGAAGACTGACTGGATGAAACTGACATACACCAAGGCCTGATGGTTAGAGACAGACCCTCAGCCTACTGGATTTTGTATTGGCTGTTAAGCAATTGTTGCAATGAGTCTGGTCAGATGCGGCAAATTCACAGCCTGAGTCTTTAGTTGTAGTAGATCAGGATCTATAAGCATCGAAAAGCTGGCTGGTATTGCTGAACATTGCCGCACATGCAACTCAGCCAGACCACTTTTTTCAAACCAATAAGGAGCTAGTGAACATTGGGCTGAACCTGTGGCTATGTCTTCATCTATACCAATAGCGGGAGCAAAATAACGCAATACATAAGTAGCTGGAGCACTGAAAGCGGTCACAATGAGCGCATGCTGGGGCAATAGGCGTATCAGCTCAACATCAGGCTGAAACTGTGTTACAGCCTGCTCATCAGCAAGCACCAAAACTAAATCCCGGGTTTGGAAATAATCAACAGGCTGACAGGCCAATAAGGCTGCGGGTAATTCAACGGCAGTTTCAACATCAGAATGCCACTGCGGCAAACTCATTTGTAACGATTGAGCCTGGGCTTGTATTGTTAACTCACCATACTGACTTAAAAAGCTATAACTGCCCTCACCTTTTAACTGACGCAATAAAGCCGCCGCAGCTAAAGTGCCATGACCACATAAGTTGATTTCTTGTGCACGGGAAAACCAGCGAATGTGGTACTGATAAGGGCTATCTGCAGCAGGCACAACAAAAGCCGTCACCACCTGATCAGCTTCGAAAGCGATCTGCTGTAACAGAGCTGTGTCAGGCCATTGACTGAGTAGGGCGCAAGCTGCTGGATTACCGCTTTTTGCTTGTTCGGTGAAAACTTTAAAGAAATACAGCTTTGCTTCCATGCTTTCAATCCTATTCGTCGCTTTTGCTGTGAAGCTGCTTTTAGTCTTCAGAGCTTTCGCGGTATTTAATCTGCACAGCTTTGATAAAGTTACGCAGAATTTGGTCCTGACACTGGCGGAAATGGTGGTGGTCGGCACGGCGGAAAAATGCACTTAATTCAGGTTTACTGATGCGAAAGCCAATATTCGTCATCATTTGCACTATGTCATCGTCTTTTAAATCCAGTGCAATTTTTAACTTACGGAAAATAATATTGTTGTTTAAACGACTTTCCGGTACTGGCTGCTCGCCATCTTTACGACCACGTTTTTCAATGATCAGGCCATTTAAAAAGTTGGCTAAAGTGACGTCATCACAGGCCTGGAAGGCTGCGTCTTCATCTTTTTTCAGCCAGTCACTCACCTGGGCCCGACTGACGGTCAAACCAGCATGGGCAAATAAATTCATCATTTGTTGATCGCCAAAATCAAAGGCGTAACGTAAACGGCGTAATACATCATTGTTGTTCATAAAAAATTCGCAAAGCGCTCCTATCAAGTTGCGAACATTTTAACAGACACCAGGCAATGCTGGCTGATTTTCTTTCGAGGTTTCAAGCAGATGTCATGTTATAGTCCAGCCAATCTTGTTTCTGGCTTTGCTTGTTATGACTAAAATCGCTGTTTTTGTCGATGTACAAAACATCTACTACACCACCAAGCAGGCTTATGGCCGCTCTTTTAACTACCGTAAGTTCTGGCAGCAACTACAACTTCGCGGCGATATTAGCTATGCCTATGCCTACGCCATTGATAAAAAAGACGATCAACAGATTAAGTTTCAGGATGCTTTGCGCCACATAGGCTTTAAAGTGAAACTCAAACCTTTTATTCAGCGCGCTGACGGCTCAGCCAAAGGCGACTGGGATGTCGGTATTACTATTGATGTATTGACCTTAGCTGCCGAAGTCGACACAGTGGTATTGCTCTCTGGCGACGGCGATTTTGATTTACTATTGCAGGCCGTTTACAAGCAACATGGTGTCGATACTGTGGTTTATAGCGTGCCAGGTCTAACAGCTCAATCCTTGCAACAAAGCTGTGCGGTGTGGCGGCCTATTGAAACCGACTTATTGCTCTAAAACCCTGTAAAAAGTAAGGCCTTTCGGCTACAATGCCGGCCTTTTCAAGCCCTACAGCAATAAATCAGGAACATCATGAGCCAATTACCCGCCTGTCCACAATGCAGCTCTGCATATGCTTACGAAGATAATAACCTGCTGATATGCCCTGAATGTGGTCATGAATGGTCAGCAAACGCCGGCACTGATACGGCAGAAGGCGACAAAGTGATCCGTGATTCAGCCGGCAATGTATTGCAGGACGGCGACACAGTGACCGTCATTAAAGACTTAAAAGTTAAAGGCTCATCTTTGGTAGTAAAAATTGGCACTAAGGTCAAAGGCATACGTCTGGTCGAAGGCGATCATGATATTGACTGTAAAATTGATGGGTTTGGCGCGATGAAGTTAAAGTCTGAATTTGTCAAAAAGCAGTGATTTAAACACTCTCACACCTCAAGGGCCGAAGCCGGCCCCTGACTTTTAGTTTTGAAGCCTTACCATTGTTTAGCTATGTTTTCCATCATGCTTGTGGATCTCCAGCGCATCTAAATCTATATCCTCCAAACAACGCAGATTAATAGCAGCCACTTCATTGCCTTGCGGATCTGTGCCTAAAGCAAAAGGTGAACAACCGCAGACAGGACAAGTCTGGTGCTTAATGGTATGAGTATGAAAGGTATAAGTGGTGAGTGGCTGATCGGTTTTAAGCATAGTCAGATTGCTGCCTGGCACAAAGCTCAACAAATAGCCTTTTCTGTTGCAAATCGAACAGTTACAGCTTAAGGCGGAACTGATCTCCGCTTCCACCTGATAGGCTACAGCCCCACAATGACAACTGCCGTTGTAAATCATAAAGACTCCTTGTATTTGTTTTAATCTCTGTACACTATGGTCCATTCCATCTATTTTTCAACTTTTTGCAGACCCACAATTTAATTCAATAACAACAGGCTTGCCGAGCCCTTTGGTTTAATTTCAGGGAAGATCTATGTCAAACCAACAGCAGTTACCAACTCCCATTATGCTACTGCTTGCTTTAGTACAGGGCTTGTCACTTTATCTTTTGCATCAATCAATCAGCTTTGATTTTTGGCCATCCAACCAGCCTCAGTGGTTATTTTGTTTTTACACTCTGGTTGTAGTCGCACCAGTGACTTTATTGTTATCCCTGGAAAAAGGCCTTGAGCTGAAGTTTGCCCTGCGCTTAGGTGCTTTTGCACTGGTCGCTGCAGCATTGGGCTTTTATGCCGGTTTACAAGCAATTCCACTGGAACAAATCAGCTACCAGCCTGTGCTCTTTGTTTTTATTTTCTCCATGTTACTCGCCAGCTTTAAAGCTTTGCTGTATATCCAGCAACTGGTTACAGGCTCTGCTCTGAGCTACAGCGTATTGTTTCTGCATTCATGGCGTAACTTTCTGACTCTGGGATTGTCGGTACTTTTCACACTGGCTGTGTGGGCAGTATTAATGCTTTGGGCGGCCTTGTTTAAAGTGATCCAAATCGACTTTTTTGACGATCTATTTGCAAAACAATGGTTTTACTACCCTACGCTCAGCCTGGCTTTTGCTTTTGGCATTATTATTTTCCGCAATCAGGCTGGGGTCATTGACACTATTACCCGTATTCAGCAGGCGTTGATGAAGTTTTTGCTGGTCATTCTGGCTCTGGTGTCTGTGCTCTTTATGCTGGCTTTGCCTTTTACCGGCTTGGAACCGCTCTGGAAAACCGGGCATGGTAGTTTACTGATTTTATGCCTGCAGGCATTGATGCTGTTTTTCCTTAATGCCGTGTATCAGGCCGACGCCGATAGCCGCCCTTACCCACTCTGGTTACACAGAGCCATTTATGCAGCTGTGGCCTTGTTGCCTGTGTATAGCCTGATCGCCTGTTATGGCCTGATGCTGCGGGTAGAACAATATGGCTGGAGTGTCAGTCGCTGCTGGGGCTTGGTGTTATGGGCAATACTGGCGTTATTTTCTGTAGGTTACCTCTGGGGGATTCTGAAGAAACGTGATTTGTGGCTACCGCATTTAAGTTGGATCAATGTTCGAATGGGATTGGTGTTGCTGGCCGTGATGCTGCTGGTGAACTCCCCTTTAATAGATTTTCGCAAAATTACAGTACAAAGCCAGCTGGCCCGGCTTGAAGACGGCAAAACGCTTTTGGCAGATTTTGATCTTCACTATTTCCGTCACGATCTCGCCAAACCAGGTTACGACGCCTTGCAGCAATTAAAGGCTCAACATGGTGAAACAAACCCGGCGTTGGCCCTGCGTATTGATGCTCTGTATCGCAAAGATATGCATAACGAAACCACGGAGCAAAACAGCAAGGACCAACTGCAGCAATTGCTGGTGGCTTTGAAGTTACCGGATCATGTCATTCTGCCTCCGGCATTAAAACAAGCCTTGTCAGATTGGCAAAAAGACCAGCGCTGGCAGTTAAGTTATATCAGCCAGTACCATTTACGCCCTATTGACTTAAATACGGATGGGGTACAGGACTATGTGCTTTTGACCTATGCCCATAACTCTATTGATGCGGTGTTGTTTAGTTTAAAAGGCGAAAAGTGGCAGCGTTCTGTAGTGAACCCGCTGTTTTCCGACGTTAAATCTGACCCACAGGCAGAGCCACAACTGGAGACATTGGAGTTAAAAGCTGTTCCTCCGCAATGGCCTTTACTGCAAATTGGCGAGCAGAAATTTCAGGTTCAGACTGAGCACCAATAGTACAAAGCCAGCGCAGAATCAGTATAGGTTATTGCGCTGCCAACAGTTCTGACAGGGTGACCATGCGATACCCTTTGTCTTTTAAGCCTTTGAGAATAAGAGGTAAAGCCGCGCGTGATGCTTCGCGGTTTTTGTACATTAAGTGCAGTAATACAATGGAGCCGGGTTCTACCTGCTCCAGTACTTCTGCAGCCATAGTCTGTGGATCTTCGGAGTCCTCGCCAAAGGTCTCCGGCGCTATATCCCACATGATGTTGGTTCTGTTGCTGTTTGCCAAATACCAGGGCAACAGCACCAGCTTTTTACCATAAGGCGGCCGGAACAAAATCTCGCCTTGATAACCAGCCTCGCGGATTTGTTGATCTGTACCTTCAATTTCACGCTGGATCTCGTCCAGCGACATAAAGATCATGCGCTGATGCGACCAGCTGTGATTGCCAAGCTGATGACCTGCCGCAACAATTTGCTTAGCCTGCGTTATATAACGCTGGGTTTCTGTACCTGTGACAAAAAAAGTAGCTTTGACCTGATACAAATCCAACAGCTGCAAAATATCAGCTGTGTAATGTGGGGTTGGGCCATCATCAAAAGTTAAAGCAACCAGCTTTTGTTCTGTATCCACTTTGTGTATCAGCTCACCAAACAGCTGAAAGCTGACACTGGAAGACAGTTTCCATAAACCAAAGAAGACAACGACCACCACCAACAATAGTCTCAGCACCAGTTTATTCACAGCCTTCCAGCTCCTTTCCTTGTGTTTTATTGTCCGATACGCACAAATCAGCAAAAGCCTCTGGTGGACCAAACAGCAGTTTATGTTTATTACGCCAGCCTTTGAGCTGCGGCCATAACAAAGCTATTTTGCGCCATTCATAAAACGTAATAGTGATAGGGTTGTTTGACTGAAAATCGTCGGTAATACCATAACGACAGGCTTCTTCTTCAGGCACAAAAGTGCCAAAGAGCCTATCCCAGATCACTAAAACACCGGCATAGTTTCGGTCTATATATTGAGGATTACAGGCGTGATGCACCCGATGCCAGGACGGTGTGTTTAGGACCCAACCGAAAATACCCCAATGTTTACCGGATTGAGTATGAACAAAAAACTGAAAAGCCAAATTGATGGCCACGACAGCCAGCACCAGCTGAACCTCAAAGCCCAGCAGCACCAGCGGTAACCAAAACAACCACATGCCAGAAATAGGGTAAGTTAAGGACTGGCGAAAAGCCGTACTGAAATTCATTAAACGTGAGCTGTGATGCGCCACATGCGAAGCCCATAACCAGCGCACTCTGTGAGAGCAGCGGTGAAACCAGTAATACAAAAAGTCTTGAGCGATAAAAAGTAAAAACAAATTCAGTGCTGAAAACTCGATTGAAAACAAGGCGAACTGCGATAACCACAGCATCAGTGGCAATAGCACCAGCAGAGCAATAAAATCGCCAGCCTGATGCAATGCCGCCAAACCAAAATTAGCTGCTGTATCACGCCATTGGTACAACGCCTTGCCACGTTTTTCGCTATGGAGCCATTCAAAGGCAATAAAGATGAAAAAAACCGGGCTCAGTAGCAACAAAATAAATTCAACTGGGATCACGCTGTTACTCCTGTGCCGTCATTTTTAAGCTGTTTTTTTGTAAATTAAATCTGCAAAAAACTTATCACCTATCTGATACCCATTATGCTGACGTTCAATCAGGCTAAACCCACATTTTTCCAGCACGCGGCCTGAACCCACATTGCCTTCGGTGACCACGGCCTGCCACTGCTTTATACCCAGTGTAGTTCCATAATCCAGGCAGGCTTTTAACGCCAAAGTCGCATAACCTTTGCCAAAAAATTCTGGCAAAAACAGATAGCCGACTTCTGCGGTTAAAGGTGAGTCCGCATCCAATTCTAAACAATGAAAGCCACAAACCCCTGTGACTGCATTACTGTAGTTCTCCACGACCACCAAACTCAACCAGTGCTGGTCGCCGGCTTGCCAGAGTTTTAACCGCTCATCAAAACGCTGGCGGATTTGTGCATCAGATAACGGGTCTGCGACGTACTGCAACACCTGTTCATGACGGTGTAATTGCAGAAATAAAGGCCAGTCAGTCTCCGTTAGTAAACGCAGCGTCAAGCCACCGGCTTCCAAGGAAGTCATGGCTGAACCTGTGGTTCTATTTTAGTATTGTGTTCTGGGTCCTGTTGCTGATAGTCCCAGACGCCCTGCTCTTCCAGTAGTATGTTGCCAGAGCTGCCGATGACCTGTAACAACCCCGATTCATGCACCAGATAACGAATACGGCCATTCTTGAACTGATAACCTAAAAAGCGGCAGGGTGTAACACCATCAGCGCACAGGCTGTGCAAAGTTGTGCCTTTTAACTCGATATTGGCGCCCGATACTTTAGAGGTGCCTGTGTACAGCACCTGTTGGCATTGCACTTCACCTTCAGGACACAGCTGCTGAATTTCAACGGTATAATTCGGGGTATCCAGTTGCTGTGCAAAGCTAAAAGCAGAGGCCAAAAGCAGCAAAGGCAGGAGAATAAGTTTCATCGGTGATGATCCTGTAACCAGATGTTATAGAGGCAGAGTTTATCACTCCGCCTCTGTAAAGTTACATACTAATACCGCCGTCTATTTCTACAACTCGACCGGTAAAAAAGTCGTTTTCAAAGATGTATTTCGCAGTGTGCGCAATTTCTGTGGCTTCGCCTAAACGCCCAACCGGCTTCATCGCCACTAAACGGTCGCGGGCTTCAGGTTTCATCGCGTCCGTCATCGCAGTGCGGATCACACCTGGTGCTATAGCGCCGACACGAATACCATAACGGCCTAACTCACGAGCCCAGGTTACAGTCATAGCCACTACACCAGCTTTGGAAGCAGCATAGTTGGTTTGGCCCATATTGCCTGCACGGGCCACGCTCGACATATTGATAATCACACCTTTGCGGCCTGACTTCACCATCAGAGCCGCCGCTTCACGGCCACACAAAAACACGCCGGTTAAATTCACATCAATCACAGACTGAAACTGTTGATGCGACATTTTGCTGACCAGCTCACCGTCTTTAAATTTCAGCAATAAACCGTCACGTAAAATACCAGCGTTGTTAATCAGACCATCAATAGCGCCAAAATCTGCGGCTATGGCAGCAAAGGTGGTTTCGACACTTTCTTCATTGGCAACGTTACAGGCATAAGTACGTACTGTCACACCAGTGGACGACAACTCATCTTTGGCTGATGCCAGTTGCTCTGCATTCATATCCAGCAATGCTAAATGAGCACCTTCAGCAGACAACATCCGGGCCATTTCTAAACCCAGGCCCTGAGCACCACCTGTCACTACTATAATTTTGTCTTTTAAATTCATTATCTTATTACCTGCAAAAAGGGCTTGCCGCAGAACTCTTAGTTCTTTTTGGCAAACATCTTAAAAATACCGGAGAAATCTTCTTTGCCGTGGCCCTGACGCTGATGCGCCACATAGAGGCTACGGGCTAAGGTCCCCATAGGGGTACTGGATTGACTGGACAATGCGGTTTCAGTGGCTAAGGATAAATCTTTGGCCATTAAATCCACCATAAAACCGCCCTGATAACCATTGCTCGACGGCACATTTGGCATCACATCAGGACATGGATTATACAGTTCTAGAGTCCAGTTACGGCCAGAACTTTTCAGCATAATATCGGACAATACTTTCGGATCCAGGCCATTGTCTATGCCTAGTTGCAGGGCTTCACTGGTCCCCACCATCAAAATGGACAACAGCATATTGTTGCAAATTTTCGCAACCTGACCTGCACCAACATCACCGGCATGAAACAGGTTTTTACCCATCACAGATAATACAGGTTCGGCGCGTTTAAAGTTTTGCTCTGAACCACCGACGATAAAGGTCAGAGTGCCAGCTTTCGCACCGCCTACGCCACCTGATACGGGTGCATCGATAAAGGCTATTCCCTGCTCTGCCAGTTCAGCACCTACTTTGCGGGCTGTGGCGGCGTCAATAGTAGAGCAATCAATCACCAGCGTATCTTTGCCAAGCACTGAAGCTATGCCTGTCTCGCCTGTGTACACCATAGCGACATGCTTACCAGCGGGCAGCATGGAAATCACAAAATCAGCCCCTGTCGCAGCTTCAGCTGCAGAAGTGCAGGCTTTCGCACCTTCAGCTGCCAGTTGAGCTAAAGCTGTTTCGGATAAATCAAAAGCCTGAACCTTAAAACCTGCTTTTAATACATTGCTGGCCATTGGGCCGCCCATATTGCCTAAACCAATAAATGCAACCGTTGCTTGAATAGTAGCGCTCATATTAATGCTCCAGCGAACCTAAATGTTGTAATGGATGTAAGTCAGCAGCCCATGGCGAATGAAACAGCTGATTAATCACATCAGCGGGCACGTCAGACACAGATTTATAGCGCCAGTTTGGCTTTTGGTCTTTATCAATCAGCAGCGCCCGCACTCCTTCGGTAAATTCGCCTAATTTGCCGCACTGCACGCTTAAACCCAGCTCCAGCCGGAAGGAGTCGGCCAGAATTTTGCTTTGGCCCAGTTGTAATAAGCGATAGACAATATGAGCAGTAATAGGACTGCCGTAGTTCAACGAGGCTTTAGCTTTGATGAGCCAGGCGTCTTCGTTTGGCATGGCCAGAATAAGCTCAACGGCCTGTTGCAACGAGGTAGCGCGACCTACAGCGCTGATAGAGGCCTGATGTAAACGAATTTGACTCGGTGGCATCTGACTACGACACATGTCTTCCATACCGAGTAATAAGTCGGTCAGCTTCTGATGATTCAGCGCTATGGTATTGCCCCATTTCACCTGGGTTAATTTATCCAGCACAGCGGCTTTTTTATCATGAGTTAAAAAATGATCGGCTAAATCGATGAGTTTGGCATCGGCTGAATTAATGGAGGCACCTGTCAGGCCCAAAAACAAGCCACACCCTTCCGGCATCCGGTTTAAAAACCAACTGCCGCCAACATCAGGGTATAAACCTATGGCCATCTCAGGCATAGCAATGCGGCTGCTGGCTGTGACTATACGATGTGATGCGCCCGCCATCAGGCCTAAACCGCCGCCCATCACTATGCCATTGCCCCAGACCAGCACAGGCTTGTCGAAGGTATGGATCAAATAATCCAGGTTGTATTCTTTGGTAAAAAATTCTTCGACATAAGGCTGGTAGCTATCAGGAGCTGCTTTCATCGCCTGATATAAATCGCGGATATCACCACCGGCACAAAAGGCTTTATCGCCAGTGCCCTGCAGCACCACCAAGGCTATATTGGTGTCGTTTTTCCATTGCTGCATTTGCGGCAGCAACAGCTCCACCATAGCTAAACTCAGGGCATTCAGTGACTTTTCTGAGTTTAAGGTCGCTATACCAATAATTTTGCCGCCAACACAGGCGATTTCTTCAAACAGCACCACATCTTGCTGGCTTATGTTTTCAGTCATGTTTTGCACCTTATCCATTCACCCAGCTGGCTTTACGTTTTTGTAAAAAGGCCTGTACCCCTTCGACCTGATCCTGGGTATCAAACAACTTCACAAAAAGCTCACGCTCTAAAGGCAAGGCAGTTTGTACTGGAGCACTACGACCTTTTTGGATCAGCTGTTTACAGGCGGCTACGGCTGGCGGGCTTTGCTCTGCAACTTTATCCGCCAGCAATAAAGCAGCTTCCAGCGCCATACCAGTCCCCACCACTTCTTCGACTAAACCTATCTGTAAGGCTTTCTCTGCCGTTACACGTTCACCACAGAGGATCATACGTTTAGCCCAACCTTCACCCACCAGAATCGCCAGATTCTGGGTACCGCCAGCGCAAGGCAATAATCCTACTTTGGCTTCAGGTAACGCCATTTGCGCCTGAGTTTCAGCAATACGAATGTCACAGGCTAACGCCACTTCCAGACCACCTCCCATGGCATAGCCATTGATAGCGGCGATAGAAACGCCACGAAAGGCGGTTAAAGTTTCAAAGGCCTCACCAAAAATGGCCGACATATCAGCTGCTACTGCTTTGTCACCCGAGGCAAACAAATTTAAATCTGCACCAGCAGAGAAGAATTTTTCGCCTTCTCCCGTGACCACTAGCGCATAAATATTTTTATCCTGATCCAAAGATTTCACCGCATCACGCAGTTGAGTTAAGGTCTCTTTGGTCCAGGTATTGGCAGGAGGATTTGCCATGGTAATTAAAGCGGTATGGCCGCGTTTTTCGAGTTTGAGTTGTGCCATAAAATCTCCTTTTTTACCGGTTTTTTTATCAGATAATCCGGTTAGCTTTTTACCTAAAGTCCAGCGCACTGCAACCCTAAATCATTGGAGTTGCAGCGCGGCGACATGTACGACGGGCATAAACTTACAAAATGTCGTTGGCTGCTTCGTCCAGTAAACGACGACCAATAATCAGTCGCATAATTTCATTGGTGCCTTCCAAAATCTGATGCACCCGAACATCGCGGAAATGCCGCTCCAGCGGATATTCTTTGATATAACCATAACCACCGTGTAATTGCAGCGCCTGATCACAGACCTGGAAACCCACATCTGTGGCAAAACGTTTCGCCATAGCACAGTAAGCTGTTTTTTCCGGGTCGTTTGAATCCAGTTTAAACGCTGCTAAACGCACTAATTGCCGGGCAGCGACTAATTCGGTGGCCATATCTGCCAGTTTAAACTGCAGCGCCTGAAACGCAGCTAAAGGCTTGCCAAACTGCTGACGCTCCAGCATGTAGTTACGGGCTGTATTTAAGGCTTGTTGTGCTGTGCCGATAGAGCAAGTGGCGATATTAATACGACCGCCGTCTAAGCCTTTCATGGCAAAGCCAAAACCTTCCCCTTCGTTACCAAGCAGGTAATGAGTCGGAATACGCACATTATCAAAAGTAATTAAACGGGTTGGCTGGGCATTCCAACCCATTTTCTCTTCGGCTTTGCCGTAAATAACGCCTTGTGCGTCTGCTGGCACTATAAAAGCAGAAATGCCTTTGGGACCAGCTTCGCCAGTGCGGGCCATCACCACTAAAACTTCAGTTTCGCCAGCACCAGAGATAAACATCTTGGAGCCGTTTAATACATAGTGATCGCCGTCTTTTTTTGCACTGGTGCGCAACGAGGCAGCGTCCGAGCCTGAACCTGGTTCAGTTAAACAATAAGACGCCAGCTTTTCGCCTGTGACTAACGCAGGACACCACTGAGCTTTGGCATCTGCTGTGCCCCAGCTGGCAATCATCCAGGTCGCCATATTATGGATGGTTAACATGGCCGTTGTGGCCGTACAGCCCATCGACAGCTGTTCAAAAATAATGCTGGAATCTAAACGGGATAAGCCCATACCGCCTTGATCTTCAGGCGTATATAACGAACAAAAACCTAATTCTCCGGCTTTTTGAATAACGTCTTTTGGAAAATGATGTTCGCGGTCCCACTGTGCTGCATGAGGCGCCAGTTCTTGTTCAGCGAATTGTTTAGCGACCTCCACAAAGGCCTTTTGATCATCTGTTAAATTAAAATTCATCACATCACCCTGAGGTTTTAGCAGAGCAGTGTCTGGTGCACTGTGATCTTTCTGCCACTTTGGTCTTCATGCGTTTATACGCATTTAATCTGGCTTGGTTGTTTGCCTAAAGGCTTTTTATTCATAAAGCGTTCTGCTTCTCACGCAGAGCAAACAGAACGTTTTTCTGCTGCTTAATTAACGCAGGTTAATCGACATATTAGGGCCTGACACCGGAATGGAGTCGTCAAACCAACGGGCGGTAATGGTTTTGGTTTCTGTGTAAAAACGCACAGCTTGTTTACCGTAAGCATGTTGATCGCCATAGAACGAGCCTTTCCAGCCTGTGAAAGAGAAAAATGGCAGAGGTACAGGAATAGGAATGTTGATACCGACCTGACCTACTTCAATTTCATGCTGGTATTTACGCGCTGCAGCGCCACTGGCGGTGAAAATAGAAGTACCGTTGCCATATGGGCTGTTGTTCACCAGCTCAATGGCTTCATCCAACGAAGCGGCATTCACTGTAGCCAGTACTGGGCCAAAGATCTCTTCTTTGTAGATGGTCATATCAGGAGTGACATCACTAAATACAGTTGGCCCCACCCAGTTGCCATTTGGATAACCCGCCACTTTGATATCTGAGCCATCCACTAAACAAGTGGCGCCTTCGACTTTGCCTTGTTCAATTAAAGACAAAATACGGGCCTTCGCCTGAGGGCTGATTTGTGGGCCGTAGGCAGCTTCAGGGTCTGTGTACACACCTGGGCGCACTTTAGCGATGGCAGCGGCAACTTCCGGGATCCACTGCTGCGAATCACCGACAAAAACAGCCACAGAAATCGCCATACAACGCTGCCCTGCAGCACCGACTGAAGCGCCAACCAAGGCATTGATCACTTGTTGTTTATTGGCATCCGGCATGATGACCATATGGTTTTTGGCACCAGCAAAAGCCTGCACACGTTTTAAATGGTCAGTGCCTGTTTTGTAAATGTACTGGCCGACATTAACAGAGCCAACAAAAGAAATAGCTTTGATGTCCGGGTGACGTAATAACACATCCACCTGCTCTTTGTTGCCATGCACCACCTGCAATACGCCTGCAGGTGCACCAGCTAAAGCAAAAAGCTCAGCGATTTTATTCACTGTCATCGGATCTTGTTCAGACGGCTTCAGAATAAAAGTGTTACCGCAGGCAATAGCCATAGGGAACATCCACAGCGGGATCATAGCCGGGAAGTTAAAAGGCGTAATACCAGCACACACACCTAAAGGCTGAATATAGCTGTAGGTGTCGATGCTGCGTGCTACGTTTTCCACCGTCTCGCCCATCATCAACGACGGAATATTCGCCGCTTGTTCCACCACTTCAATACCACGCCAGACGTCACCTTTGGCATCTTCCACTGTCTTGCCTAATTCACGGCAAATAATCTCAGCAATTTCAGCCTGGTGTTCTTTTAATAAGTGAGCAAAACGCATCATTAAACGGGCACGTTCTGACACCGGCACTTCTTTCCAGCTTTTAAAAGCTTCTTTGGCGGAGGCAATAGCATAAGCCATTTCATCTGCGGTAGTGCAAGGCACCTGAGCTATCACGTCCTGAGTGGCAGGATCGGTCACCGGAATAAAACGCTCTGACTTGGACGGGACAAATTCACCGTTGATAAATAACTGAACCTGGTGGGCCATAATACTTCTCTCCCCTTTATAGCCTTCGTATTTGACGCCACAGCGGCGTTGACTGCGCTTCTCGCCCCAGTCACCCATTCCTTATTGAAAAGGGACAACTATGCTCCTGGGGTCTCGCTCGCTTGCCGCCTTGCTGCAACACCAATTACTTTGGCTATTTTTTGTTAAATTAAACCTGTTGATTTGAATATATTTTTTATTAAATTCTTTAAAGCAAAAGGCGCAGTTTTTACCGCGCCTCTTTTTATTTATTACGGCAGCTCTACCGCTAAAGCCACAGCTTCGCCACCACCTATACATAAAGTAGCGATACCACGTTTTAAACCACGGGCTTTTAACGCATGAATTAAAGTCACCAGAATTCGGGCACCTGAAGCGCCAATAGGATGACCTAAAGCACAAGCACCGCCGTTGACGTTGACTTTGTTGACATCCAACTTCAGCTCTTTAATCGCCAGCATGGTCACCATGGCAAAAGCTTCGTTGATTTCCCACAAATCAACATCGGCAGTTGTCCAGCCCAGTTTGGCTAACAGCTTAGTCACTGCACCCACTGGAGCTACAGTGAAAAGCTCTGGTTGCTGTGAATGCGTGGCATGACCCACCACATGAGCCAATACAGTTTTATTCTGTGCTTGGGCATCTTCAGCACGCATCAGTACTAATGCAGCTGCACCGTCAGAAATAGAGCTGGAGTTAGCTGCTGTGATAGTGCCATCTTTAGCAAAAGCTGGTTTTAAGCTTGGGATTTTGTCGACTTTGGCATTACCAGGTTGCTCGTCTGTGGCAAAAGTCACTTCGCCTTTACGGGTCTGGAAGGTCACAGGGGCGATTTCTTCAACAAAAGCGCCAGAACTGATAGCCTGTTGTGCTCGGGTTAACGACAACACGGCGTACTCATCCATCTGAGTGCGGCTGAAATCATGCTCGTCGGCCGTTTTCTGCGCGAAACACCCCATGGCTTTACCATCGTAGGCATTTTCCAGACCATCCAGCATCATATGATCTTTGACTTCAGCATGGCCCATTCGCATACCGGCACGGGCTTTTGGCAGAATATAAGGAGCATTTGACATAGACTCCATGCCACCTGCAACGACGACATCAGCAGAACCAGCACGCAACAAATCAGTGGCTAACATCACAGATTTTAAACCTGAACCACAAACTTTATTGATGGTGGTTGCACCTGCTGATAAAGGTAAACCTGCTTTTAAGGTGGCTTGGCGAGCAGGAGCCTGACCTAAACCAGCTGGTAATACGCAGCCCATGATGACTTCACTTACAGCTGAGCCATCCACAGCGGCTTGTTCTAATGCAGCTTTGATAGCTTGTGCACCTAAATCAGTGCTGCTCACGTCAGACAAGCCACCTAAAAATCCACCCATCGCCGTTCTTTTGGCTGCCACTATGGCAATTTTTTCGTGCTGCGCCATGTTCATTTCTCCGTCGTTCAGAAGCATGATGAAAAAGTTGGGCCTCACACTACACCAAATTTACGTTTACGCCAACGTCAACCCACTAACACTATGGTTGTATAAGGTGGAAAAGGTTCAGAAAAATGCACGCTTTGCCCTGCCGCTTTGGCACTTTAACTTTACATCCTACCGAAGCAATTCGCCGCCAGCCCTTAATTGACGCGAACATAGCTTTACCTTTACGTAAACTTCACTTATAGTTATCGCCACTTTACCGGAAGGCCCTTATGACCGTTCAAGCGACAGCCCAAATGACAGAAAAAGACGACAAAACCTACAGCATCAGCGAGCTGGCAAAAGAGTTTGATATCACCACCCGCAGCATTCGTTTTTACGAAGATCAGGGCTTATTAACCCCTCTGCGTCAGGGCCAAACCCGTATTTACAGCCGCAGAGACAGAGTGCGACTCAAACTGATTTTGCGTGGCAAAAGGCTGGGCTTTAGTTTGTCGGAAACAGGTCAGTTATTCGAGCTGTACGATGCAGATAAAAGCAGCGTGACTCAACTGAGCACCATGCTGAAACTGATAGAACAGAAAAAAGCTGAACTGCATCAGCAGATGGATGACATCAAAGTAGTACTGATGGAATTAGTGACAGTAGAAAAACGCTGCCGCGAAACACTGGATCAGGCTAAGCAAGTTAAAGAACCGAATTAAATAAAAATAAATTTAAACGAAATCAAATCAATCAATTCCGATAGTAGTGGCATTGCGGTCAGGCAAACCAATACGCAGGGAACAACGGGGATCAAGAGTCATGATTAGCACATACAAAACTTTAAATTACGATCTGGGCGAAACCGTCGACATGATCCGCGAACAGGTCAACAGCTTTGCCCGTGATGAAATTGCGCCTCGTGCTGCTCAAATTGACCATGACAACGAGTTCCCTAGTGACTTATGGCGCAAATTTGGCGACCTGGGTTTATTAGGCATCACTGTCGATGAGAAATACGGTGGTTCAGGTTTAGGTTACCTGGAACACATTGTTGCTATGGAAGAAATCAGCCGCGCTTCTGCCTCTGTGGCTTTATCTTACGGCGCGCATTCCAATTTATGTGTTAATCAAATAGCCCGTAACGGCAATGAAGCACAAAAACTAAAATACCTGCCGAAGTTATGTTCTGGTGAGCATATTGGCGCTCTGGCTATGTCTGAACCTAATGCTGGTTCTGATGTAGTATCGATGAAGTTACGCGCCGACAAACAAGGTGACCGTTACATTTTAAACGGCAACAAAATGTGGATCACCAATGGTCCGGATGCCCACACTTATGTGATTTACGCCAAAACCGACATCAATGGCGGCTCCAAAGGCATGACAGCTTTTATTGTCGAACGTGGTTTTAAAGGTTTTAGTCAGGCGCAAAAACTCGACAAACTGGGCATGCGCGGCTCAAATACTTGTGAGCTGGTGTTTGAAGACTGTGAAGTACCGGAAGAAAACGTATTAGGCACTGTAGGCTCAGGCGCCCGCGTGCTGATGTCAGGTCTGGACTATGAACGTGTAGTGTTATCCGGTGGTCCGCTTGGCATTATGCAAGCCTGTATGGACGTAGTGGTGCCTTATATCCACGACCGCAAACAGTTTGGTCAGTCTATCGGTGAATTCCAGCTGGTGCAGGGTAAAGTGGCTGATATGTACACCAAAATGAATGCAGCCCGCGCTTATGTCTACACAGTAGCTAAAGCCTGTGACCGTGGTGAAACTACTCGTAAGGATGCAGCAGGCGCGATTTTATACAGCGCTGAGCTGGCCACCCAAATGGCGCTGGATGCCATCCAGCTGTTAGGCGGCAATGGTTATATCAATGAATACCCGACAGGGCGTTTATTACGCGATGCCAAGCTGTATGAAATCGGTGCTGGTACCTCAGAAATTCGCCGAATGTTAATTGGCCGCGAGTTATTTAACGAATCGAACTAATCGCGATCTGTGCAGACTTATAACCAATAAAGTAAGCCGGACTCCTGTCCGGCTTTTCCTAGACCCTGTAGCCAAAGGTGGTGAATGTGGCCAGACTGAATAGCAAAATTAATCCACGCAGTGATGAATTTATCCAGAACGCTCAGGCGATGCAGCTCTTGGTGGATGATTTAGAGCAAAAAGTACAACAAATCAAATTAGGTGGCGGCGAAGCGCTGATTGCCCGTCATACCTCGCGTGGCAAGCTGTTTGTCCGCGACCGTATTCAAAAACTACTGGACCCGGGTTCTCCTTTTTTAGAAGTAGGTCAATTCGCTGGCTGGGAATGTTATGACGATTATGTACCAGCTGCTGGTGTGGTTGCAGGTATAGGCCGGGTCAATGGCGTTGAGTGTATGATTGTCGCCAACGACGCCACAGTCAAAGGCGGTACTTATTACCCGCTGACGGTGAAAAAACACGTACGAGCGCAGGAAATCGCCGAAAACTGTCACCTGCCCTGTATCTATCTGGTCGACTCAGGCGGCGCTAACCTGCCCCGTCAGGACGAAGTCTTCCCCGATAAGTTGCACTTTGGCCGCATCTTTTTTAACCAGGCCCGTATGTCTGCCAAGGGGATCCCACAAATCGCTGTAGTAATGGGCCTTTGTACCGCAGGTGGTGCTTATGTGCCGGCTATGGCAGATGAAAGCATAATCGTCAAAGATCAGGGCACTATCTTTTTAGCTGGTCCACCATTGGTCAAAGCCGCCACAGGCGAAGAAGTCACTGCAGAAGAGTTAGGTGGTGCTGATGTGCACTGCAAAATCTCCGGTGTGGCCGATCACTATGCGCTCAATGATGAACATGCGCTGCAACTGGCGCGTAATGCCGTCAGTCGCCTGAATCATCAAAAACCAGTGCAAGGTGATGTGCGCCCTGTCGAAGCCCCGCTTTATGACGCCAGCGAGCTGTACGGCATAGTCGGCACAGATCTGAAAAAGCCTTTTGATGTGCGTGAAGTGATAGCCCGTATTGTCGACGGTTCAGACTTTGACGAATTTAAACAATTTTATGGCGCTACTTTAGTCTGCGGTTTTGCCCGCATTTTTGGCCAGCCCATCGGCATAGTGGCTAATAACGGCATCCTGTTTTCTGAGTCGGCGCAAAAAGGCGCTCACTTTATTGAGCTCTGTGCCCAGCGTAAAATTCCGCTGTTGTTCCTGCAAAATATCACCGGCTTTATGGTCGGCAAAAAATACGAAGCCGAAGGCATTGCTAAACACGGCGCCAAAATGGTGATGGCGGTGTCTTGTGCCAATGTGCCGAAATTTACCGTATTAATCGGCGGCTCATATGGCGCTGGTAACTACGGCATGTGTGGCCGCGCTTATGATCCAACCATGATGTGGATGTGGCCTAATGCCCGCATTTCAGTGATGGGTGGCGAACAGGCCGCTGGTGTGATGGCCACTGTGACAAAAGATGCCTTAGCCCGCAAAGGCGAAAGCTTAACAGCCGAAGCTGAACAAGCGATTCGTCAGCCTATTGTCGCCCAGTATGAGCAACAAGGTCACCCCTACTACGCCAGTGCGCGTTTATGGGATGACGGCATTATAGACCCGGCACAAACCCGTATGGTGGTTGGCCTGGCTCTGACCGCAGCGCTGAATGCACCTGTCGCTGAATCTAAATTCGGCGTGTTTCGCATGTAAGGGGCTGGAGTAAATACAATGCAAAACTATACAACTATTACCACTAGTGTGAACTCGTCCGGTGTCGCAGAACTGGTGCTGAACCGTGCTGAAGTACATAACGCCTTTGACGACAGCATGATAGGCGAATTAATTGACGCGCTGAAAAGTCTGGCCGCTAACCCGGCAGTGCGGGTGCTGCTGCTTAAATCCAAGGGTAAAAACTTCAGCGCAGGTGCCGATCTGAACTGGATGCGCTCTATGGCTGAGAAAAACTACCAGCAAAACTTAGCAGATGCAGGTCAGCTCGCAGAGCTGATGCGCCAATTAGATTGCTTCCCTGCCCCCACTATTGCACTGGTACAAGGTGCTGCTTTTGGTGGTGCTTTGGGTTTAGTCTCCTGCTGCGATATAGCCCTTGCCGAACAAGGTGCCAGCTTTTGTTTAAGTGAAGTAAAAATTGGTTTAATACCGGCTGTGATCAGCCCCTATGTGATGCGTGCTATTGGTGAGCGTGCCAGCCGCCGTTATTTCTTAACGGCTGAGCGTTTTGATGCAGCAACAGCGCTGAACTTGGGTTTAGTGCATCAATTAGTGGACGCTGGTGGCCTTGATGCTGCAGCAGAATATTTTGTTGGCATCTTACTGAATAACAGCCCTGCCGCTTTGCGCTCTGCCAAAGAGCTGATGGCGGCCGTTCACAATCAACCTATAGATCAGCAACTGATAAACAGCACCTCTGAGCGCATTGCTGCTATTCGGGTATCAAATGAAGGGCAGGAAGGTTTAAACGCCTTTTTACAAAAACGTACTCCGGCCTGGATCCGGTCAGAATAAGGATAAACAGACTGATGTTTCGCAAAATTTTGATCGCCAACCGGGGCGAAATCGCCTGCCGCGTGATAGAAACCGCGCATAAACTGGGTATTCGTTGTGTCGCTGTCTATTCAGAAGCAGACGCCAACGCTCGTCATGTGCATATGGCTGATGAAGCTTTTTTATTAGGCCCGGCGCCAAGCAAAGAATCCTATCTACGTGCTGATAAAATTCTGGAAATCGCCAAATTAAGTGGTGCTGAAGCCGTGCACCCTGGTTATGGTTTTTTATCTGAAAACGAAGGTTTTGCCGAAGCCTGTGCCAAAGCTGGAGTGGTTTTTATTGGCCCACCAGTGCCTGCCATAGCCGCTATGGGCAGTAAAAGTGCCGCCAAAGAGATTATGACCCAAGCCGGTGTGCCTTTAGTGCCTGGTTACCATGGCGACAATCAGGACCCAACCTTTTTACAACAACAAGCTGATCTGGTGGGCTATCCGCTGCTACTCAAAGCCGCTTATGGCGGTGGTGGTAAAGGTATGCGGGTGGTCTGGAACAGTGGCGAATTTGCTGAAGCTTTGGCTGGCGCTAAACGCGAAGCCTTAAATGGTTTTGGCAACGATAAAGTGCTGATGGAACGCTACCTGACTAAACCCCGCCATGTCGAAATTCAGGTGTTTGCCGACAGTTTTGGCAATGCGGTGTATTTAGCAGAACGCGATTGCTCGATACAGCGCCGTCACCAGAAAGTCATTGAAGAAGCACCTGCACCGAACTTCAGTACGGAGCAACGTAAAGCCATGGGCGAAGCTGCGGTCAAAGCGGCAAAAGCTATCGCCTATCAGGGTGCTGGTACTGTTGAATTCTTATTTGATGAAGACGGCTCTTTCTACTTTATGGAAATGAATACCCGTCTGCAGGTAGAACACCCTGTCACCGAAATGATCACAGGCCAGGACTTGGTGAAATGGCAGTTGTTGGTCGCCAGTGGCCAGCCTTTGCCTTTAACTCAGGATCAAATCACTATTGATGGCCATGCCATTGAGGTGCGGGTTTATGCTGAAGATCCGGATCATGATTTCCTGCCAGCTACCGGCAAACTGACCTATTTACGCCAGCCTGAAAGCAGCCGTTATGTGCGGGTGGATACAGGCGTAGTAGAAAACGACGAAGTCTCGCCATTTTACGATCCTATGATCGCTAAACTTATTGTTTGGGATGAAAACCGTGACCGCGCCATAGCCCGTATGCTGCGAGCTTTGGACGACTACTGTATTGCCGGCGTGAAAAATAACCTGAATTTCTTAACCCGTTTAGTGGAGCAACCAGCTTTTGCCAAAGCCGAACTGGATACGCATTTTATTGAACGGCACAAAGAGTCTTTATTTGCTCCAGGTCAATCTGAATCCGAACAAGCCAGTTTATTGGCGGCTCTGTATCTGTTACTGAAAGAACGTTCAGAAAAACAAGACGATCAAAGCCCATGGGCTTTGTGTTCAGGCTGGCGTTTAAACGAAGTGCCAACTGTGTCTTTCCCGTTGCTTTATCAGGATGAAACCCGCCTGGTCAGCATCAGCTCTGAAGGCAAAACACTGAGCTTAACCCAACAAGGTGTGACCACTCCTGCCACCGCCAGCTTGCAAGGTGATGAACTGCTGGCCAATTTACATGGTCATCAGCTCAAAGTGCGGGTCAGCCAGTATCAGGACACTGTATCTGTCTTTATCAAACATCAGCGTTATGATTTTGTGTACCAGACACAAGTCCAGACGCAAGTCGACGACAGCGCAGCAGAGGGCAGCCTGACAGCCCCAATGAACGGTACTATTGTCGCCGTGATGGTAGAAAAAGGTGAGTCAGTCCGCGCTGGCCAGACGCTGCTGGTGATGGAGGCGATGAAAATGGAATACAGCATCAAGGCGCCTAAAGATGGTATGGTCAATCAGCTGTTTTACGCTGCTGGTGATCTGGTGAAAGATGGCGCTCAGCTACTGGACTTTACCCCAGCTGACTAACAGACCGATGTGGAGAGAAAGATGTCACTGACATTAAACCCAAAGCACACAGCAGGTTTACCTAAAGCAGTGCGTATCGTCGAAGTAGGCCCACGCGATGGACTGCAAAATGAAAAAGCCGTGTCGCTGCAGGCCAAAGTCGAGCTGGTCAACCGTTTGGCCGATACTGGTCTTGTTACTATTGAAACCGGCGCTTTTGTTTCCCCGAAATGGGTGCCGCAAATGGCTGATTCCGCGGCTGTATTTGCACACATCAGCCGTAAAGTCGGTATTGAGTACACCGCCTTGACTCCAAATCTGCAAGGCTATGAAGCCGCCAAAGCAGCAGGTGCGACTGAAGTGGCGGTATTTGGTGCTGCATCAGAGGCTTTTACCCAGAAAAATATCAACTGCAGCATAGCCGAAAGTCTGCAGCGTTTTGCTCCAGTAATGGCTCAGGCCAAACTGGATGGCATGAAAGTACGGGGTTATGTCTCTTGTGTGGTCGGCTGCCCTTATCAGGGTGAGGTTGAACCCGCTGAAGTGGCCCGTGTTGCCAAGGCTTTGCTGGAGATGGGCTGCTACGAAATTTCGTTAGGTGACACCATAGGCGTCGGTACGCCAGCCAAAGTCAATGCCATGCTGGATGCCGTTTTAGCCGTGGTTCCCGCAGAACGACTGGCTGTGCATTTTCACGATACCTATGGTCAGGCCCTAGCGAACATTTATGCTGCGCTGCAACGTGGTATTGCCGTAGTGGACAGTTCAGTCGCAGGTTTAGGCGGCTGTCCTTACGCCGCAGGAGCCTCAGGCAATGTCGCTACGGAAGAAGTGGTGTATTTACTGAACGGCCTTGGCATAGACACAGGCGTTGATTTACAACGGCTGGCCCCTATTGGCTGGTTTATCAGCGAACAGCTGGGGAAAGCTCCTAGTTCTAAAGTAGGATTGGCGATCAGAGCCAAATGCCAGCAAAATTAATTTATACACAGCATCGATAAAGGATAAGAAATGGCAGGGTTTAATAAAGTTGTGACCAGCTACGAAGAAGCGCTGGCAGGCCTGACCGATGGCATGACAGTGATAGCCGGTGGTTTTGGTTTATGTGGTATTCCGGAAGGTCTGATTGCACAGATCAAAAAGATGGGCACCCGGGATTTAACAGTGGTATCCAACAACTGTGGCGTCGACGGTTTTGGTTTAGGCGTTTTGTTAGAAGATCGCCAAATCAAGAAAATGGTCGCCTCTTATGTCGGTGAAAACGCCTTGTTTGAAAAGCAGCTGTTATCCGGCGAACTTGAAGTGGTGTTAACCCCTCAAGGTACCCTGGCGGAAAAAATCCGCGCTGGTGGTGCTGGTATTCCAGCCTTTTTCACCGCCACTGGCTATGGTACTCCGGTCGCTGATGGCAAAGAAACCCGTGAAATCAATGGCCGCAACTATGTGCTGGAAGAATCCATTACCGGTGATTTTGCCATTGTGCGTGCCTGGAAGGCCGACCGTTACGGCAATCTGGTGTTCCGTCATACCTCAATGAACTTCAACCCTATGGCAGCCACTGCGGGCAAAATTACTGTGGCTGAAGTGGAAGAAATCGTCGAACCTGGTGAGTTAGAGCCAAGCCAAATTCACACTCCAGGTATTTATGTGCAACGTGTGATCAAAGCCAGCTTTGAGAAACGCATTGAACGTCGTATGGTCCGTCAGGCTTAAGGAGCACAGCAAATGGCATTATCACGTGAACAGGTCGCTATGCGGGTGGCTCAGGAATTACAGGACGGTTATTACGTTAACTTAGGCATTGGTATCCCGACTCTGGTTGCTAACTATGTACCTGCTGGTATTGAAGTGATGCTGCAATCGGAAAACGGTTTATTAGGTATGGGCCCCTACCCAACCGAAGCTGAAATAGACGCCGATATGATCAACGCGGGTAAAGAAACGGTCACCGCCATAAAAGGCGCTGCCATTTTCAGCTCAGCGGAAAGTTTTGCCATGATCCGTGGTGGTCATGTCGATTTAACTGTATTAGGCGCTTTTGAAGTGGATCAAAACGGCAATATCGCCAGCTGGATGATCCCAGGCAAACTGGTCAAAGGTATGGGCGGCGCTATGGATTTAGTGGCTGGCGCACAAAATATTATTGTCACTATGACGCATGCGGATAAATACGGCAGCTCCAAGTTACTGGACAGCTGTACTTTGCCTCTGACAGGCGTCAACTGTGTGAAGAAAATTGTCACGGATTTAGCTGTGCTGGAAGTTCGGGACGGCGCTTTCCATTTGCTGGAAAGAGCACCTGGCATTAGCGTGGAAGAAATTCAGCAGAAAACTGCGGGTAAGTTAGTGATCTCTGGTGATATTCCGGAAATGCAATTCCCTGCTTAATACGCGTTAAAGTCAGGGACTGATTGAACTTAGTCCCTGCTTTTTCACTCTAGCGAAACGCCTTAGCCTGTAAACCAGCACCAGCATTGTCTCTGTTAATATCGCCGCTAATTAAAGCGATCGCGGTTTTGGTACTGACCACTGTTACTTTTTCAATATTGCCAATTAACATGACAAAAGCAGTCTGCTGATTGGCCAATCTGAACCAGCCCACTTTGTAATTCGGCAGATTAATGGCGTTGACCGCGATGACAGGTTTAAACTCGCCCAACTCGTCACAAATTACCACTGACACTTTACTTTGCGCCGAGTGAATATCATCAATTCTGGTTTGATACAAACCTGCTTTTAGCTCTAAGGAACTATCGGTCATTAACAAAGTGTTATCACTAAACTTCAGACTAAGAACCAAAAAGCACAAACTACACAAGCTGAATGCCCATAAAGATTGTCTTAACCAACGCGGTTTGAAATACACCAGAGCCCATAACACAAGAGCCGGGAGCAATATACAAAGAATAAAAAGCAGCGCATAAAGATGCCAGCCGATTTCAGACAAATACATTTAATTTACTTTCATCAATGAATTGGCCACATTATAATAGCACAAAACAAACTTTTCCTGATTCATTTGTTAATTATTGTTAAATAACATAATTGCATTCATTTAAGCTGCGGTTTCCCGCTCACGACCGCTGACCGGACAACAGTCAACCTGCGGTTCAAACATAAACTTCTGCCTATAGGCTTTGGGCGTCAAGCTGGTGTAATGCACAAATAGCTTCCGAAACGACGAAATGTCTTCATAACCCACTTGCTGCATAATATCTTCTGCTGTCCATAAGGTATTCTCCAGCAAAGACTTCGCTCTCTCGATCCGTAACCGCTGCAGATAAGCCATAGGGGTTTCGTCTAAATGTTGCTTAAAACGCCGGATCAAAGTACGGGGCGTCATCGCAAACTGATCGGCTAACTGCTCCAGCGTTACAGCTTCTGCCAAATGAGCCTGCAAATACTGTTGAATTTCTGCCAGCTTCGCATCTTTGTGTTGAGGGGCCAGTTGTAAAGATAGATAAGGCAGTTGAGAAGTCCGGTTTGGATCCGTCAGCATAATTTTTGCCATTTGCTGTGCAAAAGCCGTATCCATACAAAGCTCAACAAAACGCAGACACAAATTCAGATAGGAAGTGGTAGCCCCGCCGGTCAAAATTCTTTGCTGTTGGACCACCAGCTGTTGCAGATCCAGTTTGACCTGCGGAAACATCTGGCGAAAATAGTCTTTAAAAAACCAAACCGAAGTCGATTGTAAGCCGTTCAGTAAACCTGTGCCGGCCAAAGCAAAAGTACCATTACAAAAGGCTCCCAGCCATTTACCTTGCGCTAGCATGGCCTGCAACTCTGTTGTGTATAGCTGTAATTGCTGACTGACACGCACCAGATCTTTTGGGTTGTAAGCGTAAAAACCAGGGATCAGCAGGATATCAATAGAACCGAAATCAACGGCCTCAACCTCCAGGCTAAAGGCGCCATGCTGTACCACAGGGTTAGGCCCCATGAACACGGTTTCGAACAACTGTTGATCAGTTTGCTGGATCAGTTGCCAGTATTTATTACAGAAGGTAAAAAAATCCATCACCCCTGTGACGCTACTCATCACTATGTCGTGATCAACCCAAATTCCAATACGTTTCATGATGTCACTTTTAGCCGCTATTACGTCATTAGTGACACTTTAGGCTGGTTTTTAAGCAGAGTAAAGTAGCCACATCAACAACAGGAGGTGGTTATGTTTCAACTGTCAAAACGTACAACTGTGTTAGCGTTACTGGCTTTAGTCTGGGCTATGGTGGTAGGTCTGGCCTTGCAGATTAATCCGGATCCGCTGCTGCATCTGGTGCAAATCCCCTTGTTACTGGTGCTGACTTTAGGTTTAGCCAGCACCGGCCTCGATGATTAAAACTTACAGCGTTAGCCTTTACGCTGCAGAACAGTCAGCAGGCTGGAGGTATCCCAACGGCCTCCGCCCATGGCTTGTACCTGGGCATAAAACTGGTCAACTAAAGCAGTTAATGGCAAAGTGGCTCCGTTGTGACGGGCTTCGTTTAAGGTGATGGCTAAATCTTTACGCATCCAGTCCACGGCAAAACCAAAGTCATATTTGCCTTGCAGCATAGTGGAGCCGCGGTTTTCCATTTGCCAGGACTGAGCAGCGCCTTTGCTGATAGTATCCAGCACCGCCTGACCATCAAGGCCTGCCTGCTGAGCAAAATGCATAGCCTCGGCCAGGCCCTGCACTACACCAGCAATACAAATCTGATTGACCATTTTGGCCAATTGACCAGAACCTGCTGGCCCTAACAAACGGGCACTGCGGGCATACTTCATCAATGTCGCTTCTGCTTTGGTAAAATCATCTGCTTCACCACCCAGCATAATGGTCAATAACCCATTCACAGCGCCGGCCTGCCCCCCTGAAACGGGCGCATCTAAAAAGCCAATGCCTTTCTCCTTGCAGGCAAGCGCCAGTTCACGGGCAAGATCGGCCGAAGCTGTAGTGTGGTCCACTAATGTCGCACCTGGTTGCATAGTGGCCAGTACGCCGTGCTCGCCATAGACCACAGAACGCACATCATCGTCATTCCCTACGCATAACATCACTAAATCGGCACCAGACGCTGCTTCTGCCGGAGTTAGTGCACTAGTACCGCCATACTGCGCTACCCAATCCTGAGCTTTCTGCTGCGTTCTGTTGTATACACAAACCTGTTCACCTTTTTGCTGCAAATGACCGGCCATAGGATAACCCATCACCCCCAAACCGACGAAAGCAACTTTTTGTTGTGATAAATTTGACATAATTTTGACTTATTTCTGTGACAGACTGGAATGCAAAGAAGCTTACTAGAATCAGGGGCTCTGACGCAAAAGCATCAGACGAGTTGCACAAAAGGACAGTTATGCCAAAGGTTCATCATTTTAAAGTGAAGGATAGTCAGGATCAGGACGTGGATTTAGCCCAATACCGGGATAAAGTGGTGCTGATAGTCAACACAGCCAGTCAGTGCGGCTTTACCTCTCAGTATCAGGAATTAGAAGCCTTGTATCAGCAATACAAAGAGCAGGGCTTTGTGGTATTGGCTTTTCCCTGTAATCAGTTTGGGGCGCAGGAACCTGGCTCTAATGCAGAGATCCAGCAATTTTGTCAGTTGAATTACGGCGTCAGCTTTCCGGTTTTTGGCAAGGTGCAGGTCAATGGTCTGGATTCAGAACCTTTGTTTGAGTACTTAAAAGATCAGGCTCGTGGTTTGATGAAAACCCGGGCTATTAAGTGGAACTTCACCAAGTTTTTAGTGAACCGCCAGGGCGATGTGGTGAAACGTTATGCACCACGGACTAAGCCGTCCAGTCTGCATCAGTCTATAGAAGAAGTGCTGGCCAGCTAAGTTAAAAACAACAGCTTGATTAAAAACAATAAATTCTGCAGTTTTTTGCGTTACTCTGATTTGCAGATCAGCAAGCAAGGAGCTCAGTTATGAAAATTGCAGTTTTTAGCGCAAAAAAATACGATCAGGACAGTTTTAAGCAATGGGCAGACCCACGTCTTGAGTTCAGCTTTTTTGATGTGCCTTTGAATAAACACAGTGCCGGATTAACTCAGGGTTACCAGGCGGTTTGTGTTTTTGTGAATGACGACTTATCCGAACCTGTACTGGCAGAATTGAAAGCTATGGGTGTCGGCATGGTCGCCTTACGCTGTGCTGGCTTTAATAACGTCGATTTAGCTGCAGCCAAAGAGTTGGGGCTGCAGGTTGCCCGGGTCCCCGCCTATTCACCTGAAGCAGTGGCCGAACATACAGTCGCCATGATCCTGTGTTTAAACCGAAAACTACATAAAGCCTACAACAGAGTGCGGGATGATAATTTTGCGCTGGATGGGTTGCTCGGCTTTAACCTGCACGGTAAAACGGCCGGACTGGTCGGCACAGGACGTATAGGGGTAGCAACAGCCAAAATATTGCTTGGTTTTGGCATGCAACTGCTCTGTTATGACATCAAACAAAATGAAGAGCTGGTGAAAGCTGGCGCCACTTATGTGCCGCTGGAACAGCTGTGGGCTGAGTCAGATATTATCAGCCTGCACTGCCCTCTGAACCCACAGACTCAGCATCTGATCAACGACAACAGTCTGGCATTGATGAAAAATGGCGTCACTTTGATCAATACCAGCAGGGGTGGCTTAATTAACACCAAAGCTGTGATTAAGGCCTTGAAGAGCCGAAAGATTGGTTATTTAGGTCTGGATGTGTACGAGCAGGAAGCGGATTTGTTTTTTCAGGATTTGTCCGGCCAACTGATTGACGATGAAGTTTTTAAACGTTTGCTGACCTTCCCTAACGTATTGATCACGGGGCATCAGGCCTTTTTCACCCAGGAAGCTCTGCAACAGATTTGTCAGGTGACCAGTGAAAATCTGCTGGCGTTTCAGGCCAACAGATTAAGTGGCAACGAATTATGATAAAAGGCGGGTTAAATGCCCGCCCTCAAATTATTGCTTTAATTGACGTTCAAAAAACGCCGTAATGGTTTTATGTAAATGGGTTTGCACTGGCTGACCAAACATTGAATGTTTGCTGCCAGGATAATCCATACTATCAAACAATTTCCCCTGCTTTTGCAATTCAGAGTACAGCTTGGTGCTATGGGTAAAGAGTACGTTATCATCTGCCATGCCATGATAAATCAACAGGTTGCCCTGATAATCCTTGACATAAGGGAAAACTGAACTTTGCTCATAGCCGGCTTTGTTCGTTGCAGGGTGGCCTAAATAGCGTTCTGTGTAATGGGTATCATACAAAGCCCAATCCGTGACAGGAGCTCCGGCCACGCCAGCTTTGAAATAGTCGCCCGCTTTGAACATCGCCATAATGCTCATATAACCACCATAGCTATGACCATAAATACCAATGCGATCAGCATCTACATAAGGCAGACTGCGCAAATACTCCACACCAGTGATTTGGTCTTCCAGCTCTACTACAGCCAGCTTTTTGTAGATTGGATCTTCAAATGCCTTACCTCGATTTTCTGAACCTCTGTTATCCAACTGGAAAACTACATAGCCGTTTTGTGCCAGGTATTGGAAATACAAGTCTTTGGCGCTCCAACTATTGGTGACACGCTGGGCACCTGGTCCACCGTATACCCCAACAACCACAGGATACTTTTTGCCTTTTTCAAGCGCTGCAGGTTCAAATACACGGTAATACAAGGCTTGGCCATCTTTGGCTTTTAAAGTGCCAAACCGAGGTTTCACCAGTTTATCTTTGTACTGCGCCAGCGGATGTGAACCAGACACATCGTTCGACTCAAGCACAGTCAGCACTTTACCCTTGACACTCTTCAATTCCACTTTAGTTGGCTGTAATACACTGGAGTAACTGTCGATAAAGCTCTGGCCTGTTTCTGCCATCACTACAGCATGCGAGAACTCAGCCTGAGTAAGCCTCTTGCTCTCACCTCCTTTCACTGGTACCGAATACAAATGACTTTCCAGCGGTGTATCTTTGCGTCCTGAGAAATAAATGATGCCCTGTTCTTCATTAATGGCTTCGATCTTATTAACAATCCAGTCACCTTTGGTCAACTGACGAACCAAAGTGCCATCAAGTTTGTACAAGTACAGATGCTTATAACCATCACGTTCTGATGCCCAGACAAAATGCTGTTTATCTTTTAAGAAATGCAGATCGTCATTTAAGTTCAGCCAGGTTGGGCTTTGTTCTTTCAGCAGCACTTTCGTTGCGCCGGAAGGAAGCTCCACAGAACGCAGCTCCAGCTGCTGCTGATCGCGACTTTGCCATTGATACGTCAGCAACGATGCTGATTTGCTCCAGTTGACACGGGCAAGGTAAATGTCCTGCTCCATGCCTAAGTCCAGCCATTGCACCGCAGGTTGCTGCACTGCAACCACACCGAGCTTCACCTTAACATTGGCCGTGCCGGTAAATGGGTAACGCTGATTAAACAGTTTAATTTCATCGGCATAAATTTCATTACGCACAGCTTCAGCAACAGGTGACTCATCAATCTGACTGAAGGCAATTTTGCTGTCATCCGGAGCCCACCAGTAGCCTGTCATCCGCCCCATTTCTTCCTGCGCGACAAATTCGGCCATGCCGTTTTTAATCAGACCCTGACCATCAGTGGTTAACTGAGTTTCTTTGCCTGATTTCAGGTCGAGCACAAAAATATTTTGTTCGCGGATGAAAGATACATACCGGCCTTTGGGCGATATTTGTGCATCGGTTTCGAAGGCTTCAGTGTTGGTTAGTTTGCGCGATTTTTGACTGTCTAAATCGTAATAATACAGATCGCCATTGAGCGGAAACAGCAAGGCCTTACCATCTTTTGACCAGTTGTAGCTAACAATACCACTGGCAAATAAGCGTAAACGTTCCCTTCTGGCTTTCTCTTCATCAGATAGCTGCTCAGGGCCACTAAACAGTTGATTCGAATCAACTAAAATACTGTGTTGCCCGCTTTTTAGCTGGTATTGCCATAAATCCAGTCTGTTCGCGTCTGTGTCTTTCCCTTTAAGGTAAGTGACACGACTGCCATCAGGAGAAAAGCTTAAAGAACGTGGCGCGGTGCCGCTTAATGCAGGTTCTGCAAACAAACGTTCCAGAGGTAAATTGACGTTTGCCTGCGCCGTTGCAGAGAGTAATACAGTTGCCAAGCATGCCGGAGTCAGAAGTTTTTTCACTACTAGAAGTCCTTGATTAAATGAACCCTGCTATCTGAATCGACTTTGAGTAAAACAGCAAGCCAGATCGGACATTTTTCTGTTATTTACGTTCAATTTTTTTATTTATTTTTCCTTCCAAACGCCATACAACACAGCAGCAGCACCAGAATGGTGCGGCAAATCACCAAAAATGAGCGCCGAAATAACCAAAAATCGCGATGGACAAAGTTAACCTTTTCAAATATGGTCGTTGCAGAGCTCGTAGATAAAAATGAGCCAAAACAAAAATCCAGATGAGAAGGCAACCCATGAAGAAAGAATCAATCCACTACCATCCAGTTGCTGCCGCTATAAAAATCGCATTATGCGGCAGTTTATTATTCAGTACTTCATTATTGGCGCAGGAAACTCCTGACGCCGCAGAAAAAAAAGCCGAAGATGCATCAGTTGAAAAAATAGCTGTTATAGGTGCCCGCGGCGCACCACGCTCCGTAGGTGATTCAGCCGTACCAGTAGACGTTATAGGTGGCGAAGAATTCTCAAAAACCGGCACCAGTGATATGGTCAGTTTAATGACCGCTGCAGTCCCTTCTTTTAACGTTAACGCTCAGCCTATCAACGACGCTTCAACATTAATTCGTCCTGCTAACTTACGTGGCCTGCCACCAGACAGCACTCTGATCTTAGTGAACGGCAAAAGACGTCACCGTGCGGCAGTTATTACCTTCTTAGGTAGTGGTATATCAGACGGTTCACAAGGCCCGGATATTTCTGTTATCCCTTCCATTGCACTAAAACAAGTCGAGATATTACGAGATGGTGCTGCAGCGCAATACGGTTCTGACGCTATAGCAGGCGTGATTAACTTCCGTTTAAAAGACGCTGCTGAAGGTGGTTCTTTTGAAGTGAAAAGTGGTCAGCACTATGAAGGTGACGGTGATTTACGTCAGGTGTCAGGCAACATAGGTTTACCTTTCACTGACAAAGGCTTTGCTAACATCAGTGGTGAGTTTAAACAAGCAGACCCAACCAGCCGTTCAGTTCAGCGTAGCGATGCTGCCGCTTCAACCGCCGCGGGCAATCCATTCATTGAAAATCCTGCTCAGGTATGGGGTTCACCTGAATTTAAACGTGACGCCAAATTATTTGCCAATGTGGGTTTAGAAGTAGCCAAAAACAAAGAGTTTTATTTATTTACCAACTGGGCAGAACGTGATGTAGAAGGTGGTTTTTATTATCGCCATCCAACAAAGCGCAGCGGTGTTTATTCTAATGATGACGGAAAAAGCCTGTTGATTGGCAATCTGGATGAAAGTTTAGGCGATTGTCCTTCTATTTCAGCTATGACAGGCGATAACATTCGTGATCACGCAGCTATTATGGCTGATGTGGACGCACTGCCAGATCACTGTTTTACCTACTACGGTATGTTACCAGGTGGTTTTACCCCTAAATTTGGCGGTGTGGTGACTGATACCGCCATTGCCTCTGGCGTTAAAGGCGAACTGGACTCTGGCTGGGCATTTGATGCCAGTATGTCTGTTGGTCGCAGTGAAGTTGAGTTTTATATCAATAACACTCTGAACCCTTCATTAGGCCCTGATACTCCGCGCTCCTTTAAACCAGGTAAATACGTACAACTGGAAAAAGCAGCCAACTTGGATTTCAACAAACCATTCGATGTAGATGGTCTGCCTTACCCACTGAATGTGGCTGGTGGTGTTGAATACCGTGATGAAACATTCGAAATTTATGCCGGCGATGCAGCCTCTTTTGAAGTAGGCCCATTGGCGTCACAAGGTTTTGGCATAGGTTCAAACGGTTTCCCGGGCTTTAAGCCGGAAGACGCTGGCTCATTTAATCGTTATAGCTATGCGGCTTACTCTGAATTGGGTGCTGAATTCAGTGACAACTTCCGTATGGACTTTGCACTGCGTTTTGAAGACTTTGAAGACTTTGGTGATACCACGAATGGCAAAATCACTGCACGCTATCAGGCTACAGAAGAGATTGCCTTACGTGCCGCTGCCAGTACTGGTTTCCGCGCACCAACAGTAGGTCAAAGTCACGTGCGTAACGTGACCACCTCATTCAGCCCTGCTGGTCTGGTTGATACTGCAACCCTACCACCAGATCACCCTATTTCGCTGCAAAAAGGTGGTAAGCCTTTAACTCCTGAAGAGTCGAAAAACTTCTCAGTAGGTACTGTGCTTGAAGTGAACGATTGGTACGTCACTTTGGATTATTTCCATATCAAAGTGGAAGACCGTATCAGTCAAACCTCGTCACTGGATCTGACAGACAAAGATATTGAAGCTCTGTTAGCTTTAGGCGTAAAAGATGCCAGCAGCTTTACCAGTGTGAAGTACTTCACCAACGACTTTGATACAACAACGCAAGGTTTAGACTTAGTTGCTAACTACGGATTTGATCTGTGGAACGGCCGCACTACCCTGGCTTTTGCTTATAACTGGACCGACACTAATGTGGATCGCATCAGCGAATATCTGATCGATGGTGTGTTAAAAACCAACATCAGCGATGCGAAGAAAGAGCAGCTGGAACGAGGTTTACCCCGTGTTCGTGGTAGCTTTACTGTGAACCAGAACTATGGTGACTGGAAAGGTTATGTGCGTTTTAACCATTTTGGTTCCTTCTACGAAGATCACTTAGATAACGGTGTATTACTGGAATCTGATGGCGGTATCCCAATTGAAGTGGGTTCAGCTATAACTACAGACGTAGAAGTCAGCTATAGCGTAAATGACAGTTATGAAATCAGCGTAGGCGCTCAAAACGTATTTGACGCCTATCCTGATGAACATAAATGGCAAGGTATAGCAGGTTCTAAGTATCCGACTACAGCAGTTATGGGTATTAACGGCGGTTTCTACTACGTCCGTCTGAACTATAGCTTCTGATCACTGTAGCTAAAACCAAAAGCCCGGTATAAACCGGGCTTTTGTATTTGCAGATCTGGTATGACCATGGCAAAGTGCTGACAGGTTTGGCCAGAAAAGATCAATGATGGACTTAATACCCTGGAGTTACTCTACCGGGCACGGTTTTACATTACGTGGATTTTATACTGTCCCTACAGGTAAAGCTGTACTGCATATTCTGCATGGAAATGGTTATTGCAGCAGAATGTACCAACCCTTTTTAGCTCAGTTGCTGCCCTACTTTGACCTGTTTTTATCTGATGCCCAAGGCCATGGCGACAGTGACCACGGCGGAACTTTTGTCGGTTGGAACCAAAGTGCAGATTTGGCAATGGAGGCTTGGCATGCTCATAAACACTTATTTGCGACTGTACCTTGTTATGGTGTGGGTCACAGTTTTGGTGGCGTGTTAACAGCACTGATCAACAGCAAAACCAATAGCCCTTTTAATGCCGTTGTGTTACTTGACCCTGTTTTATTTACACCAGGAATGTTGACCTTGATGCAGGCTTTGGACTGGCTGGGTTTATATAAAAAAAATCCTATGGCCAAAAAAGCCTTAAACCGCCGCCAGCACTGGCCTGATAAAGATTCAGCTTACCGTTACTTGCATCAAAGGGGGATGTTTAAAAACTGGCAGGACGACGCACTGGCAAGCTATATCGATCATGCATTGCATCACAGCAATCAGGGGTTGATGCTCAAATGCAAAGCTGAGCGCGAAGCTGAGATCTTTGCATCTTACCCAAAACAACTCTGGAAACAGCTCAGACAGAATTGCAACGCTGTTTTACTAATCTACGGTAACAAGACCTATCCCTTTGTCAGTAAATCGGCAGAAAAATGGCGTAAGTTAAATCCTTCAGTTCAGTTGCAAAAAGTCACAGGTGGACATTGTTTTATGCAGGAAAGTCCAAATGAAAGTGCCGATCTGGTCCGACAGTTCCTGCAACAACAAGCAAATCATAAAATATGACAATTTTTAATCAGCAATACCATTCGACTGTCTGTACAGTTGCTTTATAATGGCGCCAATTTTCTCCGGATCCAAATGAATATGAAGCAAAGTTTTATTTTAAGCGCTTTAGTCTTGGCTTTGGCTGGTTGTAGCCAGTTACCAGAGCAAGCGCCAGCACCGGTCAGTGAGGTCAGTCAGCCTGTGGTAACAGTTGAACCTGAACTCGTCGAAAATGAAGTTTTAAATGACAACGTGGCTCAGGCTCAGGCCACTGATTTTGGTCATATTTTTATCGACAGAGACATGAGTTTTACTGGTACTTTGCCTTGTGAAGGCTGCGCGGGCGTAAAGTATCACGTGAATTTGTTTCAGGATGGTAAATTTGAAGCTCGTCAGGAGTTTATTGACCAGCATGAAGTAAACCTTGTCAAGGGGACCTGGTTGTTGGAAGGTCGGGTTATCCACCTGATGTCACAGCAAACTAAGATTCCGTCATTTCAGTTTGTCAGCAACAACAAAGTAGTGTTGCTGGATGAAGCCGGTAAACCCGTGGTGTCGAAAGATAACTATGAGTTAGTTCGCTTAAACAATTTCACTAAACTGGATACCAGCATGCAGATGTTAGGTATGTATCAGGTCATTGACAATAATGCGGTTTTTACCTCGTGCAACAATGGTGAGAAATCAACTATTGCCATGACTCAACATCATATTCCTATGCTGCGTAGCTATCAGACAGACAAGAATCTGAACGGCAAAGCTGTAATAGCCACTATGATTGCGCGCCAAAGTCCAAAAGAAGACAAGATGCTGTTTGTTGAAAAGTTTGAACAGTTTTGGCCTGGCGCAACCTGTCCTGACATCATGAACATTGCTAAGGTGCAAGGAATTGTTTGGCGTGTAGAACGAGTAAAGTTTATCCAGGTGCCACAGCAGTACAACTTACGTATGCTGTTTAACGACAATGCTAAGTTGTACGGGTTCTCAGGTTGTAACGTATTTAACGCCAGCTACAGCCAAAGCTCTAACTTGTTGAAAGTTAACCCTTTAGTCAGTACTAAAAAGTATTGTGCTCAAAGTAACTACTATGAATCAAACTTTACTCAGCACTTACAAATGGCTGATCGTATAGAGTTAAACGGCGATAAGTTACAGTTATTCCACAACAATGAAGTAGTTGTGGAAATGAAACCTGCTTTAAATTAATACTGCTTGCGCCTTTGTGATGTCGCTTGATGTCACAAAGGCTCTGTTTTTGTTGTATTTTCTACTTCTCCTAATGCTTGCTGATTTCTGTCTGTGTCCAACCGTATTGCGAATTCACAATGGTCCAGCTGTAGCCAGAATAGTCTGTTGATCAACAATCTCCGTTGCCTCCATTGCCCATTTCTAAAATTCAGACCGGCTCTTGCACTTAAAGTTAAACTCGGATTACCACCGAGTATGGCGTTTAGTAAGCGACTTAAGGCGATAAATACATTGTTGCTGTAGTTGCGTAGTTTGCCTGACATCAGTTGCCTTAAGATTTTATATTTGTTTGAATTTGAGTACTTTTGCATAAATCTAAGTAGGCTGCAATCGCCTGTTGGGGCGTCCCTTGTGGGCGCCCGTTTGGAATTTTAAGAGCGGTAAGGTGTTGAATTCGGGGGGCGGTGAAGTACTTTAGTGCGGGCAATGAGGCGGCAGCAGGGCGTCTTGTCCGGCTAGCGGTGAACTACAGTGCTCGACCCATCCTGGGCCTCGTCGCTTCGCGACCCGCTGAAGCGGTCCCAAACTGCTCCCGGCAGTTTGGTCGCAGAGCTCAATGCGTGAAACAGGCGTGACGCAAAACTGTTTGCGTCCCGAATTCCCTGTTTCACCCTGGCGGTGAACTACGTTGCTCACCCCGTCCGTGGGGTTCGTCCCTGCGGGACCCGCCGTTGGCGGTCCAAAAACGTTCCGGACGTTTTTGTCGCATGGGGAATGCCCTGCTCGAATGGTCCACCACTAAATTCGCATAAAGCAAAAAGGCCCAGTCGTTAGACTGGGCCTTCTGGCTTAATTGGGAGCCTGGCGGTGAACTACTCTCGCATGGCATCTGCCACACTACCATCGTCGCGGCTGCGTTTCACTTCTGAGTTCGGAATGGAGTCAGGTGGTTCCACAGCGCTATTGCCACCAGGCAAAAACTGTTTTTATGTCTTTAACAAGCAAACCGATAGAATTCTTTATCACACCAACAAACACCTTGGGCGTTGTATGGTTAAGCCTCTCGGGCAATTAGTATGAGTTAGCTTAACACATCACTGCGCTTCCACACCTCACCTATCAACGTTGTGGTCTCCAACGACCCTTATGTGTACTCAAGGTACAAGGGATGACTCATCTTTTGGCCGGCTTCCCGCTTAGATGCTTTCAGCGGTTATCCGTTCCGAACATAGCTACCGGGCAGTGCCATTGGCATGACAACCCGAACACCAGCGGTTCGTTCATTCCGGTCCTCTCGTACTAGGAACAACTCCAATCAATCATCCAACGCCCACGGCAGATAGGGACCGAACTGTCTCACGACGTTCTAAACCCAGCTCGCGTACCACTTTAAATGGCGAACAGCCATACCCTTGGGACCGACTTCAGCCCCAGGATGTGATGAGCCGACATCGAGGTGCCAAACACCGCCGTCGATATGAACTCTTGGGCGGTATCAGCCTGTTATCCCCGGAGTACCTTTTATCCGTTGAGCGATGGCCCTTCCATACAGAACCACCGGATCACTAAGACCTACTTTCGTACCTGCTCGACGTGTCTGTCTCGCAGTTAAGCTGGCTTCTGCCTTTGCACTAACCGTACGATGTCCGACCGTACTTAGCCAACCTTCGTGCTCCTCCGTTACTCTTTAGGAGGAGACCGCCCCAGTCAAACTACCCACCAGACACTGTCCGCAATCCCGATCAGGGACCCACGTTAGAACATCAAACATACAAGGGTGGTATTTCAAGGACGGCTCCATCAGAACTGGCGTTCCAACTTCAAAGCCTCCCACCTATCCTACACATGTAGGGTCAATGTTCAGTGCCAAGCTATAGTAAAGGTTCACGGGGTCTTTCCGTCTAGCCGCGGGTATACGGCATCTTCACCGCAATTTCAATTTCACTGAGTCTCTGGTGGAGACAGCCTGGCCATCATTACACCATTCGTGCAGGTCGGAACTTACCCGACAAGGAATTTCGCTACCTTAGGACCGTTATAGTTACGGCCGCCGTTTACCGGGGCTTCGATCAAGAGCTTCGCTTGCGCTAACCCCATCAATTAACCTTCCGGCACCGGGCAGGTGTCACACCCTATACGTCCTCTTACGAGTTTGCAGAGTGCTGTGTTTTTAATAAACAGTTGCAGCCAGCTGGTCACTGCGACTCTCATATGCTTACGGAGCAAGTCCTTCACACACAAGAGCGTACCTTCTCCCGAAGTTACGGTACTATTTTGCCTAGTTCCTTCACCAGAGTTCTCTCAAGCGCCTTGGTATGCTCTACCTGACCACCTGTGTCGGTTTCGAGTACGGTCGACAATACCTGAAGCTTAGAGGCTTTTCCTGGAAGCGTAGCGTCAACAGCTTCACCACCTTAGTGGCTCGTCTCGTGTCTCAGAATATAGGGAACCGGATTTGCCTAATCCCCCTTCCTACGCACTTTCACATGGACTACCAACGCCATGCCTGCCTAGCTTTCTCCGTCCCCCATCGCAGTATTGTCGGTACGGGAATATTAACCCGTTTCCCATCGACTACGGCTTTCGCCCTCGCCTTAGGGGCCGACTTACCCTACCCTGATTAGCATGGGATAGGAACCCTTGGTCTTCCGGCGGGGAAGTTTTTCACTCCCCTTATCGTTACTTATGTCAGCATTCGCACTTCTGATACCTCCAGCAACCCTCACGAGTCACCTTCAACGGCTTACAGAACGCTCCTCTACCACTTGCACATAGTGCAAGTCCACAGCTTCGGTGCATGGTTTAGCCCCGTTACATCTTCCGCGCAGACCGACTCGACTAGTGAGCTATTACGCTTTCTTTAAAGGGTGGCTGCTTCTAAGCCAACCTCCTAGCTGTCTATGCCTTTCCACATCGTTTTCCACTTAACCATGACTTTGGGACCTTAGCTGGTGGTCTGGGTTGTTTCCCTTTTCACGGCGGACGTTAGCACCCGTCGTGTGTCTCCCGAGTAGTACTCATTGGTATTCGGAGTTTGCAAAGGGTTGGTAAGTCGGGATGACCCCCTAGCCTTAACAGTGCTCTACCCCCAATGGTATTCGCTCGAGGCGCTACCTAAATAGCTTTCGAGGAGAACCAGATATCTCCGAGCTTGATTAGCCTTTCACTCCGATCCACAAGTCATCCCCAAATTTTTCAACATTTGTGGGTTCGGTCCTCCAGTTAGTGTTACCCAACCTTCAACCTGCTCATGGATAGATCGCCCGGTTTCGGGTCTACACCCTGCAACTATTCGCCCAGTTAAGACTCGGTTTCCCTACGGCTCCCCTATTCGGTTAACCTCGCTACAGAATGTAAGTCGCTGACCCATTATACAAAAGGTACGCAGTCACCCAACAAGTGGGCTCCCACTGCTTGTACGTACACGGTTTCAGGTTCTATTTCACTCCCCTAACAGGGGTTCTTTTCGCCTTTCCCTCACGGTACTGGTTCACTATCGGTCAGTCAGGAGTATTTAGCCTTGGAGGATGGTCCCCCCATGTTCAAACAGGATACCACGTGTCCCGTCCTACTCGTTTTCATTGATAAAGCCTTTTCGTGTACGGGGCTATCACCCTGTATCGCCGCACTTTCCAGAGCGTTCCACTAACGCTTTACCAACTTAAGGGCTAGCCCCCGTTCGCTCGCCGCTACTAAGGGGATCTCGGTTGATTTCTTTTCCTCGGGGTACTTAGATGTTTCAGTTCTCCCGGTTCGCCTCGTATGACTATGTATTCATCATACGATACCTGATAAATCAGGTGGGTTTCCCCATTCGGACATCTGTGAGTCTAACGTCTCTTACCGACTTCTCACAGCTTTTCGCAGGTTAGCACGTCCTTCATCGCCTCTGACTGCCAAGGCATCCACCGTGTACGCTTAGTCACTTAACCATACAACCCCAAAATGTCTGAAGTTATAGGTGTGATAAGGTTCACAAATAAATTGTTTTACCTTGTTTCTTTCTATCAGCTTGCCAATTTGTTAAAGAGCACTTCGAGCATAAAGCTCAAAAAGAACAATTCTTTCAAAGAATGGTTGTTTTTGAGTTTTCAAACAGTAATCCTTCACAAGGAATGGTGGAGTTAAGCGGGATCGAACCGCTGACCTCCTGCGTGCAAGGCAGGCGCTCTCCCAGCTGAGCTATAACCCCAATCTACATTGGTTCATTCGTTGTCAAGCTGACTTGCAGCGAATTGGTTGGTCTGAGTAGACTCGAACTACCGACCTCACCCTTATCAGGGGTGCGCTCTAACCACCTGAGCTACAGACCAGCTCTAACTTGTCTGTTTGCCTTATCGCTTCGTTGCAACCATCGCTCACTCAGTCATGTACTTTTCGTACACTCCTTCATTCGCTCAGGCTACGCTTTGCGCTAAACCAAACATCCTGCGTTACCCTCGCGGATACCGCTTTTACTGTTTGCTCTACGTATCAATCAATCATCTGTGTGGACACTACACGAACTAGTCTGCTTTAGGTAAGGAGGTGATCCAACCCCAGGTTCCCCTAGGGTTACCTTGTTACGACTTCACCCCAGTCATGAATCACAAAG
>NZ_CP034683.1:4387500-4628354 GCF_003990335.1 Rheinheimera mangrovi
TTTACTCAGCCGCAATACTTTAGCGGAACGTATCAGCCAGCCTTTTAACCAACAACGTATCAATAAACCCGGTTTTAGTTTTGATCCCAACCGCAGAGTGCAGGTATCAGTCGGAATGAATACTGTGTATGCCGATTTTGCCCCAGTTGATAGTGAACAGCACTGTATCTGGGTCAATGGACAAGAATTTTTTACGCTGCACTCTGAATCAGGCTGGTTGTGTTTTTCTTTTATAATGTCCGATGCTTCAGGACAGACGCTGATCAAAGTAGAGAAAGGCGAGCTGCAACAAAGCCCTGAACACTGGGAATACAGCTATGAAGTGAATACCCTGAAGATCAGAGACCAACAACGCCGACTGCAGTTTACCGCCCAGCTTTGCAATGACAGGGTGTTATTGACCAAAGGGCATTTTGTCGATCTATTTGGTGATGGTTTTGTCGTCGAAGGCAACAGGGTAATTGCCATGCTCGATGGCCAAAAAGGCGGCCAGTATATGCATCGCATAGAGCCTGGACGTTACAAAGGAGGTTGGGCTTTATTTAATAAAATTCGCCACCCGGAATTAGTCATGCCTGGAAATTTTGCTTTTGTCTGCGCCGCCAAACGTAAGTACCCTGGCACTGAACGCTGACTTTGTTTTTTCCCCGCTGCTGTTTTATGCTACCTGATGTCATAGACCACTATAAAGCTTCACAATCCAGTCTGGTCAGGCAAACATGACCAAGTTAGCATACACTGGCGCTAGAACAATAAAGGTGCAAGTCATCAACACCTGGCTTAGAACCCAGTCCAATGGAGAGACCTGATGCAACAGAATCTTAAACGTATTTTCGCCCTTTTCGTTGCACTGGCAACAATAACAGCTTGTGGTGGAGGCGGAGGAAGCGATAGCTCTGGCGGTTCTGGCAATAGCGGAGGATCGGGCGGTTCAGGAAGTGGAGTACCTACGGCACCTGTCTGGACTGCAGGACAATTCAGCGACGAAGCTCAATTTAAGAACTTTTGTGCTGCCCCCCGTTCAGGTGCTGACCCATTTAATGGTGGTAATTATCCGGATAAAGCCGGTACCGCCATGCATGAAAAAATGTGGTTAAGGTCATGGAATAACAGAACTTATCTTTGGTATAGCGAAGTGGCCGATCTGGACCCGACAAACTACAGTATTTCTGCTTATTTTAATCTGTTAAAAACCACAGCGGTTACTGATTCAGGCGTTGCTAAAGATCAATTTCATTTCACTGAAAATACAGCTGAATACCAACAACAATCTCAATCCGGTGTCAGTTCAGGTTATGGTATTGAATGGTCTGTTGTATCAACCAGCGCACCACGTTCTTTTACAGTGGCTTATACCGAACCCAATTCTCCCGCGGCCTTAGCCGGGGTTAAAAGAGGTGACTTTTTACTTGAAGTTGACGGTGTAGATTTTGTAAATAATAGCACCAGCAGCGGCGTCAATACCCTAAATGCCGGCCTGTTCCCTGCCAATTCCGGTGAAACACATAGTTTTAAATTCCGTACTGTTGAAAAAACCGAAGTCAGCTATCAGCTCAGATCAGCGGATGTTGCTTCAAGTCCTGTGCAGAATGCGAAAGTGATCAATACAGCCTCTGGCCCTGTAGGTTATTTCCAGTTTAATAGTTATATAGTGCCGGCACAGCAGCAACTGATTGATGCAGTTAAATTATTCCGGGATGCTGCTATCTCAGAACTGGTAGTGGACTTGCGCTACAACGGTGGTGGTTTATTAGCCTTAGCAGGGCAACTGGGTTACATGGTGACAGGCCCGGATATTATACAAGGCAGGTATTTTGAGCGCCTGCAGTTTAATAATAAATACCCCAGTACTAACCCTATTACTGGTGACAGTTTAAGCCCAACGCCTTTTTACAGCCGCGAAATCAACTATGAAACAGGGACTTTGACCAACACGACTTTACCCAGTTTAAACCTCAGCCGGATTTATGTGTTAACCACAGACAATACCTGCTCCGCCAGCGAAGCTTTTATGAATGGACTGCGGGGTATAGATGTAGAAGTGATCCAGATTGGCGGCAAAACCTGTGGAAAACCTTATGGTTTTTACCCACAAGATAACTGTGGTACCACCTACTTCAGCATTCAATTCAGCGGTATAAACTTCAAAGGTTTTGGTGACTATGCGGATGGTTTTAATCCAACCAACAGCCCTGTTTTTGCTGCTGATGTGAAAGGCTGCCCTGTTGCTGATGATTTCTCTAAAGTGCTGGGGGATCCACAAGAAGATATGTTGGAGGCAGCTTTGTATTATGTGGATAATAACAGCTGTCTGACTTTGCCTGGTTCAGCTGTGAATAAGGCTCTTGGGGCGCGGTCAGGCATTGCGGCAGCTTTATCAGGCTCCACTACAGCAGATGGCTTAGCGGTCAAAGATCCGTCCGAAAGGACTTTGAACAATAGTATTCGTCAACCCATTAGGGACCAACAAGAGTGAGTAACAGCTTGTTTTTAAAATACGCCACTTTAGGCACTATGCTTTTGATTGTTAGTGCTTGTCAGCAGGTTCAGGCTGTCGCAGAACCTGCTGTACTGACTCAAACGTCTCCAGAAGTAAAAATGGAGTTACAGCAGCAGATCCAAAAAGCTATAGGTGGGCCTTTGGTGAAACTTGCCGATAACGTTTATTTGTTTGAAAGCCAGATCTGGGTCGAATCCGTAGTGCTAAAAGATGACAAAGGCCGTCCTTTAGACGGCCGTCATATGGATTTAGCCAACCTGTTTATCCTGCAGATTGAGCAAGGCCGCTGTCAGTTAAAACACAATAAATCAGGACAGGTTTTTGTGCTGGAACACGCCAAATGCATGGCCGAGAAACAACGTTTTCCTGAGAAGTAACATCAGCCCATAGTGGAAAAGCCCGAGTCAACTAGATTGGCTGACTCCAGCTTTGTACGGCAGAAGGCACCGACTCACCACTTTCATTCACCGCAATCACCCGGTAATACACTGTCCCTTGTTGTTTCAGCGCATCAGGATCGGCAAAAATTCTATCTGTAGCTGGATCAAAAGGCAGTTTCGCATTGGAGACTTTATCTGCGATCAACTGCCAGGGCCCCAGCTTCTTAGGGGACCTTTCGATCTTGTAATACCTGGCCACTGCAGAGCCCAGCCACTGAATATTTAGGGGATCAGTGATGGCTCTTAACGTTGGAGCTAAAGGCACAGGCAAGGCATCAGGTTTAACTTTTCCCGCCAAAGTTGCCTGAGCCTGACGCACTAAATGAACAACTTGTTGTTCTTGATTAAACTCAGCTTCGGCAAAGCCGGGTAAACGATAGCTGTAATGCCCGGTGTATTCTTTATGAAAATAAAAACCGCCGTTGTGACGCTGCCCACGCCAGCCCCAGACAAAAACACCAGCCGTTTTAGCACCTTTCACTTCTGTCTTTACCGCAGCATCCAAAATAGCGGCAATATTTTTGCTGTCGGTTAAGCCAAACTCACCAATCAGATACACTTTTTTGCCGCCAATAGCCGTCAGATCTTTGCTGACTTGCTCTGGGTTGTTATTGTTGTTGGTGGTGTAAAAATGATTGGAGATAATATCGACCTGCGGGTTGGTCAAAGACTCTGGAATAATCTTTAAATAAGTGCCATCGACTGCCAGTTGCTGAGGAGCATAGCGTTTAATCTGGGCCACAGTTTTTTGTACAAATTCCGCTGTACTGTCTTTCAGTTCATTGCCAGTCTCCCAGGCCATGATGGCTTTTTCTTCAGAGTATAACCGGCCTGTGATGCTGTTTTTGCGCTGGATCACCTGACGGATAATATCCAGATAGGCAGCGTAAGTACGACTGTCTGTGCGGTAAAAATCATCGGCGGTTTCGCCATAAAAAGCGGCTAGTTGAGCGCGGCCGCCCCACCAATCCCAATGATCAATAAAGGGCAAAATAAGCCGGATTTGATATTTTTCTGCCAGCGCAATCATACGGTCGTACACCAGCATAGCTTTTTCGTTCAGCACAGGCATGCCGCCCTCTGTAACCGGAGCTAAAATATGAGTTTCACGGCCACAAGCAACATCGGCCGGATGAGCCACCGACAATACATAAACCCGCATGGCTTTATGGCCAGTAAAACTTAAGGCCTGAAACCAGTTTTCCTGCTCTTCTGCAGTAGGCCAGCTAAAGTACTGGCCCCAGCCACGTGGATCTGCAGCACAAACTCCGCGGGCGTCGTCTTCTAATCGATGCAACTCAGGTGCATGCAAACCGGCAAATCTGAATTCGTTGTTGCCATCCATCAATTGATGGCCCTGACGACTGATAAAGTGCTCAAAGGCCAACACCGGATAGCTACTGATCAACAGCAGCACAGTCAACACCCAACGATGCATCGTTACTCCTTTAGGGCTTTCAGCCCGATACCATAGCGTCAATTAATGGGCTGTGCCAACAACAAAGCAGCTTCCATCATAGCGCGGCCACTATGATAAGGCCCTTTCCAGAACCCTACCTTGTAGTGAGTGGCGCGATCCGGATGCGATGCCGCCAGCCAATGCCATTCACCACCTATGGGGTCTATATGCTCACGCTGAATGTAAGCCCAGAGCCCTTCTGCCACGCTGAAGTAGCCCATGTCGCCTGTTAAACGCCAGGCGGTTAAAAAGCCCACTAAAGCTTCAGCCTGGATCCACCAGCAACTTTGCTGATGTTGATGCTGAGTCGCCAGATGCCACTCGTCGGCCAAATGACCATCATCACATAAGCCCTGTTGCAAGGCGACATCAGCCATCTGTAATACCAAAGGCCGGTATGTATTCAGCAAAATCTGGTTGTCTAAAGCACGCAGTGCTTCCCATAATAACCAACTGGCTTCAATATCATGGCCATAGGAATAAAAAGGCGAGTGATCCACCCAGTCCAGGTCCAAAAACAAACGCAAATGGCCATTGGCTGCATTGACGATGCGCTCGGCAAACAACAACGTCAGACGTTGAAGAGCCTGCTGCACATCAGTTGTTTTGTGCTGTAAATACAAAGCGGTATAAGCTTCCAGTACATGCAGGTGAGTATTCATCGTTTTAGGGTAATTTAAGTCTTTTTCACTTAAACGCAAATCCTGTAAGCCCTGCCAGCCTTGAGAAAAAGCCTCCAGATACCCCTGCTTTTCTTTATCCCAGCTATGCTGTTCGAGCAACTGGAAATAACTCAGCGCTTTAGCAAGAGCGGCTTGATCGCCTGTGGCTTTGAAATAAGCACACAAGGCATAAATGGCAAAAGACTGGGCATAGGTTTGTTTTTTACCATTGACCAGTTGACCCTGAGCATCCAGCTCCCAAAACACACCACCTGCCGTTTTATCGTCAAAATGTTCCAGTAGGTACTGATATGCACGGCTAGCCAGAGTTTTACACTCTGCTGAGTCCAGAAAAACCGCCGCTTCACTGAAAAACCATAAAATGCGGGTGTTCAGAATAATGCCTTTATTGGCATTGGCTTCGACACTGCCATCGTCGTTTATTTGACCATAAAAACCTCCGGCCGGGTCGACTGCATGATCGGCCCACCAGCGCGCAATAGTTGCACAATGCGCCCGACAATGGGGCGCTGTCAGAGGCAAAGTCTGGATCATAAAGCTAAATCCCTTAACGCCTGTTCATTGCCATCGACCAAAGCATTAATACGCTGCACTGTCAGGGCCGAACGGTAGCCGTCTTCCGGTGTATTGATGGCGTAATCCAGCAGTTGTGCAACTGTGCTGGTCGCGACATGCATACGAGTGTCAGATGAAGCGTAATAAATAAAAACTTCGTTGTTTTCGTTGACTATCCAGCCATTGCTAAAGGTCACATTAGACACGTCGCCTACCCGCTCCACGCCTTCTGGTGCAATAAAATGACCTGCAGGTCTGTGTGTCACCAACCAGGGTTTGTGCAAGTCGGTCATAAATACATACAACACATAACGCAAGCCTGCTGCCGTATTGCGCACTGCATGCGCCAGATGTAGCCAGCCTTTGTCAGTTTTAATCGGTGCCGGGCCCTGACCGTTTTTCACTTCATTGATGCAGTGATAGACCTTAGGATCGACTATCACTTCCTGTTTTACTTCTGCGCCAACCATAGAGTCAGTTAAACCCCAACCGACGCCGCCACCAGCACCAACGCTGATAAAGCCATCTTGTGGTCTGGTGTACAAAGCGTATTTGCCTTCGACAAATTCAGGGTGTAACACCACGTTACGCTGCTGACCAGAGTAAGTGATTAAGTCCGGCAACCGTTCCCAGTTGACTAAATCTTTAGTACGGGCAATACCACACTGGGCTTCAGCAGCCGACGTGTCATCAGGGCGGTTTAGATCTTTGCGTTCAGTGCAGAACAGACCATAAATATAACCATCGGCATGAGCCGTCAGACGCATATCGTAGACATTGGTGTCGGGTCTGTCGGTTTCCAGCATAGTGACCGGCTTGGGCCAGAACACAAAGTTATCCACACCATTAGCGCTTTCAGCCACGGCAAAAAAAGATTTGCGGTCATTAGCTTCCACCCGCACCACCAGAATGTATTTGCCCTGCCAATAGATAGCGCCCGAGTTAAAGGCTGCATTAATACCATTGCGTTCCAGCAGTAAAGGGTTGCGCTGTTCACTGAAGTCATAACGCCAGGTTAAAGGCGTGTGAGCGGCGGTCAGTATCGGGTTCTGCCAGCGGCGATAAATACCATTACCGCCTGCAACAGGCTGGTTTGGTAACGAGAGTAATTTTTGATGTTCTGCGAATAATTGCGCTACATTTTGCTTAAAAGTCATGGGAACTGTTCACCCTTTCCAAATTTATCACTGATACTTTGTTGTTTCTGCATTACCTGACCATCTCTTGCAGCAGGAACCGGTTACATTATTTACCTATGATTGAGCATAGAATACTCAACCATAGATGAAGTTTTTTTACTTACTATGGATGGCCTCGTCTGAGAGTGCTGCAGCTGCAGATCGATCTTCCGGTGCATCCCTTAATTGATCCCACCAGTAAAACTTCAGAAACAAACTGGTCAGAACTGCTACTACCATTGCCGCAGCAAAAGCACTCCACAGCTGGATCACCATAAAAATAGGAGCTGCGGTTAAACTGGTATGCCAGACAATGCCAACACAGACATTGGCCATATCGCGGCCAAAATCACGGTTGGGCTGAATAGCCGGATTGTCTTTTTGCAGTTCAAGCAGTACCGGAGACCAGAAGCCCCAAGGCCTGGTTTTACAGTAGAACTCTTTTAACACAGCCATTTCATCCGGCGGAGTCAGTAAGCTTGCGACTATGCAGGTCAATAAACAAAACGCGAACAGCACAGGGAAAGCATACAAAGGTGATACCGAGGTAAACATCATAGGTATGGCGGTTAAAATGCCGGCCAGCATGCCAAAGAAATAGCCATAGCCGTTAAAGCGCCACCAGTACCATTTCAATAAGTTTGCGGCTGTGTAGCCACCGTATAAGGCCGAAACCAGCCATAAAATCAATTCATTCAGCGACGGAATAAATAGGCCAATGGCGGTGCCAATCAGTACAAATAATATCGACACCAGATAGCTGAGTTTCACATAGGTTTTTGGGGCTGCGTTGGCATTGACATACTTTTTATAGATGTCGTTCACCAGATAAGCCGGGGCAGCATTGACAGTCGCGGCAAAGGTCGACATAAAGGTCGCCAGTAAACCTGCGACAATTAATCCTAATAAACCAGCCGGAATATAATTGGCCAAAGCAAAAGGCAGAATTTGTTCAAAATCAACGTTCGGGCCCATAGCATTCAGTTCATCACGGAAAAACACCAAAGCCAGTACAGCCAAACCGGTGATCATCATATAACGTGGGAATAACAACACCACACTGACAATCCAGCTCATTTTAGCAGCTTCAACCGGAGTTTTTGCTGAGAGTACCCGTTGCATATCAAAGTTTGGCGCAGGTCCTGCCAGACTTTGTAAAAAGCCTTTAAACAACACCAGCATAAAAAACACTGAAAATAACGACCAACCGTCTTCAACTATCTTCTGATTGGCGGATGCCAGTAACTCCGACCAATCTAAATCCAAAGTCCAGCCAAAAGCCAGGCTATGCCAGCCTTCAGGCACTGCAGCGGCGAGCATATCAGGGGACACCTGCAGCATGGCAATGACGCCAATAGCAATACAAGCAAAGGTCATAATAATAAACTGCACCACTTCAGTGATCACCACACTGAACATGCCTCCCTTCACCACATAAGCTGTAGTGATCAACGTGACCAGCAACCCATAAAGCACTTCATTGGTATGAGCGTCCGCCGCCAGTTGCCAGGGTAAAAAGGCTGCAGCAAATTTACCTATTCCAATAAAACCATAAGCGAGGAATCCAATCACACTCAACAACGCAAACAACACCACGATCAGGTGGCTCCACTGAGCGCCGCGGCTATTGCCAAAACGGAAAGTGATCCATTCAGCACCCGTCATGACTCCAGAGCGACGTAACCAAATGGACAAAAACACCATCAGGAAAATTTGATTAAAAGCAGGCCAGAGCCAGGGGATAAATACGCTTTTTAAACCGTAAATAAACAACAGATACACCATCCACATAGTGCCACTGATATCAAACATACCGGAAGCATTCGATAAGCCCAGATAATACCAAGGCATTTTGTTGCCTCCGAGGAAGTAACTTTGCATATCCTTGTTGGCTTTATTGGCTATCCAAAAGCCTATCCATAGCGATAAGGCAATGTAAGCCAGCACTATGGCAATATCTATAGGAGCTAAATTCATTTGCTGTTCGTCTCTGTTGACTTGTCCGGCCATGGCTGATGTTTATGAACCAGCGGGCCTGTTTTTCATTTTATTTTTTACAGTCGCTGCTCACACCCGCAGATGTAACCGGTTACTGATTGATTTTGAGTTTACCTTTTTATGTTCAGTTGGCAAGCTGTTATTTGCGTTTATTTCTGCACTGACTTATAACGCTTTGTGTAGAATACAAAATAACAATGCTGAAAAAAGCTCTTAAATCAGTCACAAAGGTCGATATTCATGTCCACAATCCGCGATGTATCCAAACAGGCCGGTTTATCTATTGCCACAGTGTCACGCGCTTTGAGTACACCGGAAAAAGTGTCACCTGAAAGCCTGAAAAGGGTTCAGCTTGCTATCGAAAAGCTGCAATACAGACCTAATATGTTGTCGCAAAAATTCCGCCATAACACGGCCAATAGCATAGTAGTGTTGGTGCCAAACATTGCAAACCTGTTTTTCTCTACTGTGATCAGCGGTATTGAAAACGTCGCGCAAAAGCGCGGTTTTAATGTGTTATTGGGCGATACCCGTGACTCGATGAAGCGCGAGCAAGAATTTATACATCTGGTGGAAACACGCCAGGCTGATGGTTTAATTCAGCTTAGACCATACAGAGCCAACAACAGCCTGCTGCCTAAAGCCCACGTAACAGCAGTCAACGCCAGTGGTTGCGAAAACACACCTTACCCAGCGGTACGGATTGACAATGTCGCAGCAGCAAAAGAGGTAGTGCAGTATCTGATCTCGTTAGGCCACAAGCGTATTGGCATGATTTCAGGCTTAAAAGATAACCCGCATGCGATAGACAGGATGCGGGGTTACAAAGCTGCATTAGCTGAAGCTGGTATTGAGTTTGACCCGGCGTTAGTCGCTGAAGGTGATTTTACTTTATGGTCAGGTTTAAATGCGTCCGGCCATTTCAGTCGTATGCCTATACCACCAACAGCTCTGTTTTGCATGAATGATGAAATGGCCATAGGTGCGATTAAAGGATTGAAAAGTAAGGGATTTAAAATTCCAGAAGATATATCAGTGACGGGTTTTGACGATCTGGAATTTGCTAAATACAGTGACCCTGCGCTGACCACCATAGCGCAACCTGCCGGAAAAATAGGCGAAAAAGCGGCAGAGCTATTGTTTCAATTGCTGGATGGCAGTCATGAAGGCAGCAGTGAATTTGTTTTGCCTTATGAGTTTGTCATCCGCCAAAGTACAGCCGTAGCACCTAAAAGAGACTAATCCAGGCTGAAGTAAGCTTACAAATTACACAAAATCGATTTGCAAAGACAAATGTAACCAGTTACATTCAGTGCAACTTTAGTTTTGTCAGCCCACTATTGGCCGGACTTCCCCAAGCAGACCTAAAAATAGTGGGCTGGCATCCTGTTTCAGGTGCATTTGTATGTTGTCGTTACCCGTTCAAAGCCAGAGATTCACGGCATGGCTACAAAACTCAGCACTGCCCTTCTGGAGTCAGCAAGGCATAAACCCACAAACTGGCGCTGTATACGAAAAATTTAACGCCGATCATCAACCAGACCTCGGTGCAGTATTTCGCAGCAGAGTGCAAGCCAGACAAATTTTTGTTTTTGCCGCTGCTTATCAGCAAGGTTGGTTACCTGATGCCTTGCCAGTTGTGGCAGGCATACAACACTTCTTAAACCGGCATGCAAAAAAAGACAGCTCTGACGCTGGCTATGTGCATAGCCTGACGGCAGAAGGAGAGCAGCTTGATCAAAAGCTGGATGCCTACGATTTTGCCTTTTTTCTGCTGTCCTGCGCTTATCGTTACCAAAGCTTTTCTGATCTGCAAGCACTGGATCAGGCCAACAAATTATTGCAGCAAATAGAACACCAATTCCGTTCTGTGCCTGGCGGTTGGATGGAAGGTGATTACAGCAGCCCTTATCGTCGGCAAAACCCGCATATGCACTTATTCGAGGCCTTTTTAGCTTTGTATCAGGTAACAAAAGACGGGAAGTGGCTGGCGAAAGCAGGACAAATCTACACCTTATTCGAGACGGTATTTTTTCGTGCCGATCAGGGGGTCTTGCTTGAGTATTTTACCGATGAATGGCAGCCATTGCCCGGTCCGAAAGGGCAAATTGTTGAACCAGGCCATATGTTTGAATGGGTTTGGTTATTGCGTTGGTATCAACAACTGACAGGCACTCCGGTTGACTATTACTGCGAAACTTTATACCAGAATGGCCTGAAACTTGGGCTGGAAGCCAGCACAGGGCTGATTTATGACGAAGTAGTACCAGGGCAGGAGCCGTTAAAAAAAACCAAAAGGCTCTGGCCATTAACAGAATTAATTAAAGCCAGCCTGGCTCAGGCAAAAGCCAGTTCAGAGCCGGAGTACCAACTCAAGGCAGAGCAACAAGCGGCTTTCACTATAGATCTGTTGTTTCGTTTTTACCTGCCAGCCAATGTAACCGGTTTATATTTTGATCAACTGGATGCAAATAATCAGGTCTGTGTAGCTGACGCACCCGCCAGTACGCTTTATCATCTGATGGTCGCCGGCTTAGAAGCACGGGCTTATTGTCAAACCCAGCAAAATGGAAAACTCTGATGTGGTCAACCGACTGTTTTAAAACCTATGATATTCGCGGCATAGTGCCCACTCAGCTCAATGAAGAGCTGGCTTACCGTATTGGTCGGGCTTTATGCCAGCAGCTGTCGGCGAAAATAGTGGTCATAGGCCACGATATCCGTTTATCCAGCCCATCCTTAAGTGCAGCTTTAGCTCAGGGTTTGCAAGAGGGTGGTGCTGATGTGATCGACATAGGTTTATGTGGCACTGAGCAGGTATATTTTTCTGTATTTCATTTAGAGGCAGACGCCGGTGTTTGTGTCACAGCCAGCCATAACCCGGCGAATTACAACGGCATGAAGTTTGTGGGCAAAGGGTCCACCCCTATCAGCGCCGACACAGGTTTAAATGCCATCAGGGATCTGGTGGCAAACGCAGAATTTGCCGCCCCTGTTGATGTCGGTAGCTATCAGCAACAAAATACACTGCCTGCTTATGTTGACCATCTGCTGACTTATCTGGATGTGCAAGCACTGAAACCGCTGAAGGTGGTGATGAACCCAGGCAATGGTGGTGCAGGTTTAGTGGTCAATGCACTGGCGCCCTTATTGCCAATACAGATTATTCCGCTGCAGTTTGAGCCGGACGGCACTTTCCCACACGGCGTACCTAACCCTTTGTTAGTCGAAAATCGCTTAAGCACCAGTGCAGCAATTCAAGCACATCAAGCCGATTTAGGCGTGGCATGGGATGGCGATTTTGATCGCTGTTTCTTCTTTGACGAACAAGGTCAGTTTGTTGATGGATATTATCTGGTCAGTTTATTAGCCCAAGCTTTATTGCTGAAAAATCCGGCTGAAAAAATCATTTATGACCCCAGGTTATACTGGGCGACGCAGCAAACAGTAAAAGCCGCAGGTGGAGTACCTGTGATCAGTAAAACCGGTCATGCTTACATTAAAGAGAAAATGCGCTCTGAAGATGCATTATATGGCGGTGAAATCAGTGCTCACCATTATTTCCGTGACTTCGCGTATTGCGACAATGGCACTATTCCCTGGTTATTAATTCTAGCCTTGTTGTCGGCTACTGGCCAACCTCTGTCGGCTTTGGTGCTGCAGTTGCAGCATCAATTTCCTTGCAGCGACGAACTGAACTTTAAAGTCACAGATGCCAAAGCGGCTATAGCGGCCATTGCCGCCTTGTATCAGCACAAGGCACTTGAAGTGGAGCTGCTGGATGGTTTAGGTCTGAACTTCGCTGACTGGCGTTTTAACCTGCGCATGTCCAACACCGAGCCTTTGTTACGGCTGAATGTAGAAACCCGGGCTGATGCAAAGCTGCTGGCAACAAAAATTGCGGAGCTGACCTCAGCCTTACAACCCTTCTTAGTCTGATATTTCTTTCTGTCGAAAAACGAAGGGCGCTGTTAAGCGCCCTTCGTTTTATAACGCATGCATCACTTTGGCATGCTCAGTCAGAATTTTAATGGTGCTTTGGTCCTGATCAAACACTGAATTTAACCCCTGAGGTTCCTGCGGCGGATCGCCCAGATAATCATCACCCACTTGCCAGATAAAATCAGCTCTTTGAGTGCGGCCTGCGCCACTCCAGGTCCAGAAGTTAGAGCCTGCAATGGCACGCCCAGCTTTGGCTTGTTGTTCTATCAGCTGAAAAAATTCTGTATAAAACTTGTCGCGCCAGACAGTTGTCGCTTCAGGACGATAATCTGCTCCATCCCTCTCTATACCAAATTCTTCCATCACCAGTGGCTTGTTCATTTGATCCGCCACAGCAATATGTTGTTCGATATAAGTTTTAGCTGTTGCCAAACCAGAGGCATAGGTCTGCTCCGCCTGAGTGATATCAAACCACTGCCAGTTTTTCGGCCACAGGTGGAAGGTCAGATAATCAACATAAGGAGATTGATGCGCTTTGATAAACAAATCCATATCATCCAATGCGCCTCTGCTGCCTTCACTGCCGGTCGACACCAGCTGCTGTGGCGCCAGCTGCTTAATAAACTGAGCTGTGTCATTGACCCACTGCACATAAACTTGCGCGTTTTCGGCACCGGCCTCACCACTGCCTGGCCGGGGTTCGTTCGCCAACTGCCAGCTCATAATGGTTGGATCTGCTTTGTAGGCTACTCCTGTCACTGTGTTGGTGCGCTCAATCAGTTTTTGGATCAGGCTTCGATACAACTGCTGCGACTCAGCCAGACGATAAAACCGTGCTGAATTTTGCATAAAGGCATTCCAGTCTTTGGTTAAATCCGGGTCAAGCACAGGCTCGCCGGTTTGCCAGGCGACGTATTGCGACATACCGCCGGACCATTGCCAGAAATTGTTTAAAAACAACACAGCTTTCATCTCGCGTTTCGCCATTTCTGACAACAGAAAATCCAGCCCTTGCCATAACTCTTCATCAACCTGACCAGGAGCTGTCTGAATAGCTGGTTTTAGCGACATCACCAGTGCACTGGCCTCAGACGCAGCCAGTACTCTTAAATTGGTGACGCCGGCAGCTTTTAGTTGGTCCAGCTCTTTGATTAAGCGTGCTCTGTCGCCATTATCCCCATCTGCACCTAAATAAGCGCCATACCAGAAATTAGTACCCACAAAATAATAGGGCTTGCCCGCCAGCTGAAACTGTTTGCCTTTCACCTGCACAAAAGCAGCAGGCTCAACCACAGAGTGTTGCTGCGGTTCGGCCACGGGCGCTTTATTGCATGCCGTCATAGCTACCAGTATAAAAATCAAACCCATCAGGCTTTGCAACTGCTTCATTTCACGCCTCCTGCCGCGCCCTTTTCACCGGCACGAAATGGCACCGCAGGTAAACCAGCACTGTTGTATAAATTGGCATAGGTGTAGTCGGCCCAGCCAAAACGTACCGATACCGGTTGTTTCACTTTATCACTCCAGACCAGCACCTGATTGCCATCCAGTCTGGCCTGCGCATTTTGGTATTTGCCATCGGATCCAGCAACGGCAAAACCTTTTAACGCTTCACCTTGCACTGACAACCCGGTACCTGCCTGATCAAAACTCAAACGCAGTTGGGCGCCTTCAGCTTGCATTGACTTAAACACTGGGCCTGAATACAGCAAGTCTTCTCCGTATACCACAGCACGGGCCGCCAGCCATAAACGTTCAGCCACAGGTTTTTTCCGGCGCGGATGCACATCTTCGATATCACCTAAATCTGTGATCACTACCATAGCAGTCTGAGGCAAAGCCAAAGTCTGAGTTTGAGCTTCACGTAAAGCTGCCCAGCTACTTTCAGCTGGCTGAGCCTTAGGTTGCATATAACTCGCCAGCTGCACATATAAAAATGGCAATGGTTGTTGCCAATGCTGACGCCAGCTTTGAATTAACGTGCTGAATAGCTTGTGATAATACTGTGGTTTATCACCATTACTTTCGCCCTGGTACCAGATCACACCTTTTACGGCATAAGGCATTAAAGGTTTGATCATGGCGTTAAACAATACGCCTGGTTTCCAGTTCAGAAATTTTACATCTGGTAGTTTCGGTTCAGCTGTGTTGTTATAACGCCAGTCCCCTTCCAGATTGAGCTGTGTCGTATCGGCTTTTAACCACAACTGACCGGCCCGGCCTACTGACACTTTATTATCCCAGCTGTTGATCACCCGCAGCGCTATCAGGTTATCGCCCGCCTTTAATAGACCGGCAGGCAACTTAATTTCAGTAGTGGAATCAGCCCAACTTTCTTCGGCCACTTGTTTGCCGTTGATAAAAATCCGGCCTATTTGATTAATGTCGCCAAAAAACAGTGAGGCTTGTGTCGGCGCTTTAGCCAGCTTTACAGTTTTGCGTAACCAGACAATATCACTTAGCGGTGTGGCGTTAGGTAAGCTCACCTGCTGCCATTGGCTGTCATTTGTGGCTGGCTCAGCCAGTTTTAGTTGCTCAACACCAGCGTTACTGCCAATCAACTGCCATTTTTGCTGATCTTTTTGTTTATTCTCTTCAATACGTTGCTGCCATACTTCTGGCTGAGCCTGCATATCAGCGGCATCTTTTTCATAACCTGGCACAGTCAACAAAGCCTGAGCCGGAGTCCAGGCTTCAGCAGCAGTGCCGCCCCAGGTGGCATCAATAATTCCGACTGCCACACCTTTTTGCAGATGATTTTGCTTGGCAAAAAACCAGCCTATTGCAGAGAAATCAGCCACAGTTTCAGGCGAAGCTTTAATCCAGCTTGCCTCAGGCACAGGCTGGTTGGATAAGGCTGATAAGGTTTTGGGCAAAGTGTAAAAACGGATTTTCGGCAACTGACTATCCTGCACTTCCTGCTGCCAGTTTTCAGTTTGCGCCCCCAGTTTCCATTCCATATTAGATTGGCCTGAGGCAACCCAAACATCCCCTAACCAGACATCGGTAAAGCTAATTTTTTGCTCTTTACTGCTGATAGTCAGCTGGTAAGGCCCGCCTGCGGCTTGTGGTTTGAGTGTCGCAAGCCACTGGCCTTTTGCATCTGCGGTAACGTTGGTTTTGCTTTGCGCCAGCTCTACTTCAAGCTGTTGACCAGCTTTAGCCTGCCCCCACACCTTTAACGGCAGGTCACGTTGCAGCACCATATGATCAGCAAAAAGTGGCGGTAGCTTTAATTCATCAGCCATCAGGCCTGGGGTGATTAGAGTCATAAGGATCAAACAACAATGTAGTAATTTAGACATCAGTGTGCTCTTTCTCTGTATAGCGGCTCAAGCCGTAAAATTGCATTGAACCTAAAATCAGGACTGAAAAAGAAAAGCCGGATCAAGCATAAGGCTAAAATCCGGCTCTGAGTGCTTTAGAAACGAGCTCTTACACCTAAGGTATAACGACGCTCATAAATATTCTGGTTTATTTTCAGACTTTCCCATTGCAGGTAACTTTCTTCGTATTCTTCGGTCAGGTTAGTGCCCTGAGCAAATACGGTAAAGTTATCGGTAATGTCATAGCTGACTGAAGCATCTACATAAGCTGTAGGTTGTTGCCAGAAGCCAAAGTCGGCCTGACCCCAGACGTTGACCGGATATTGCAAACGTTTGCTACGGTAGTTATGGGCTATACGAGCCTGGAAACCATCTTTTTCATACCAGATAATGGAGTTGGCAGAATGCTCTGAGTTGTCCGAAATTGGCAAAGTTTCACCATAATAATCTTTGCTGGCACTTTCACTAGGGGCATAAGTGTAGTTAAAAGTCACACCAAAACCGCTCCAGAAATCAGGCAGGAAATCAAAGGCTTGCTGGTAACCAAACTCTATACCGTCAATAGTGCCACCCTGGCCATTTTGTTTGGTTTGGGTAGGCACAGCAGTGTTGCGCACTACACCGTCCGAATCCGGAATGTCTGAACGTAAGACAGTGCCGGTTTCAATGAAGGATTCAATATCCATACGGAAAGCGCCCAGGCTGACCAAACCGCTTGGACTGAAATACCACTCCAGACTGATATCAAAATTGTCAGAACGCCATGGGTCCATCATAGGATTACCATTGGACTGAGCTTGCTGCGCCAAAAACAGGCTGGAATTGTTTGGATCTATGGTGCGGGTCACGGATAAGCCTAAACCCAAATCATCGCTGTTTAATGCGGTCATGGTTTTAGCGTAGGCCATACGCAGCTTCAGTTCGTCGGTTAAATCGAAGGAAATATTAAAAGAAGGCAGTACATCAGTGTAATCACGGTCTGTCACCACATCACCGGCATCAGACAAAGGTGTGCCTGAAATACCTTCGTAGTCAACACCATCGACAGTAACAACCGAAGTCGCACCCAAAATATTTTGTACCACGTTCAGTTCAGTTTTGACCACCTGAACACCAATGTTTCCGCGGAAAGGTAAATCCAGACTGCTGATATCGCCTTCGAAATTAGCTTGTGTATATACAGTACTGGTTTTCTCTTCGACATCGTAAGAGTCAGCCGGATTTTTTTGTCTGACATTACCGCCATACAACGCATTCTGGAAGCCCAAAGCATCATCCATCACTTTTGGATCAATAAAATACAAACCTCCAGACGGCAAACCCGTGACAGGCCCAAAATCATTGATTTGCTTCACCCAACCCGAAGGTAAACCAGAAAACGGCTGCAAAGCGGCAATAGACAAGCCGGTATCAGGTAGTGCAGAAGCCGGATCTTTCCATTTGGCATACACTGTATTGCCTGCACTGGAGGTAAAAGGTGATACCAAATCGTAAGTAAATCGGATCACATCACGTTTAGCGTAACGCACACCAAAATCAACAGAGGTTAAATTTTCTAAATCAAAAGCATAACTGCCGTCTGCTCTTACAATATCCAGATTGGCTTCATCATCTGAGTTATGCTCAGAGTAAGTGGACACCAGACCATAGTTGGCCATGTTGCCGGTATCTACGCCTATGTTCCAGTTTGGATGTTCACCACGATAATCAATAGAAACCGGAATGTAGTAATACAGCGGTTGGCCATTGTCGCCCAATAAAGGCTGGCCATTGGCCTGAGTAATAGGCAAGCCCTGAATACCACCAGGGTTCACAGCAACAGGGCCGCTACCAAAGTTTGCATCTGCACCTACTTGTGATAAACCATCGTTTAAGTAGGAATCCGCAAAGTTCTTGGTGCGTTCTGCAGTTGCCTTTCCATGTAAATACCGCAATGAACCTTTAAATTTATCGCCATTGTCATAATCCAGCTGCAGATTCGTATTCAGTGACTCACGGTAATCCACTTCGCTGCGCGAATAGGCATTTAAACCACGGGCTTCTAAATCTACAGATTCCACAGCGTAAAACCCAGGAGCGACTTCAGTGGCTGCATCAGGTTTAAACCAACCCCAGTTTTGCCAAGCATTGTGAGCTACTATGCCGGATGCCCTGTCATACTGATCCATATCGGTGTAAAACACGTCTGCAGTTAGTTTTAAGCTGGATGAAATCTCATACTGAAAGGATGAGGTTAAACCTAAACGCTCCCGTTCAACAAAACGGTTCATCGCGCTGTGGCTTTGAAAGCTAAAAAAGGTGTCGTCAGTATCGCCATCAGCATTTACATCAGCGGCGCCTTGAGGCCAGGCCCAGCTTTCACCGGCTAATCCCCACCAGCCGTCATTTTGTGCACCGTTACGGTAGTTGGCGAGGTTTGAATTCGAGTAGGTTGCGGAAAAAGCCGCACCAAATTTTTCGCCATTGTACGCAGCAAACATACTGGTTTTATCATCCACTTCTTCAGTGTAAGAACCGTAAGTGCCTTCTGTAGAACCGACTAAAGTCCAACCTTCTTCCAAATCAAAAGGTCTGTGGCTTTTTAAATTGATGGTGCCTGAAATACCACCAGCCAGAGTACTGGCAGTAGGGGATTTAAATACATCTACCCCAGAGATCAGTGAGGACGGAATATCAGTAAAGTCAGGTTGCACTGTGGTAATAGAACCCGCACTTAAAAACTGCTCGCCGTTGAGTAGAGTAGCCACTTGCGGCATACCACGAACGTTTACTGTGGAGCCTTCGCCGGCAGAACGGCGAATTTGCACGCCATTAATACGCTGTAAAGAGTCTGCAATAGTGGTATCAGGCAGTTTACCAATATCTTCCGCCACTATGGCGTCTACCACCTGATCAGAATTACGTTTAGTGTTCATCGAGGCGACCTGGGAGCCTTTGACGCCACGGACCAGAATTTTTTCGATTTGAGCTTCGTCGGTATTTGCTTCCTGTGCCTGGGCATAACCGACACTGCAAGCCAATATGGAGCTGACGCTAAGCGCCAGAGCGCAACGCTTAAACTGGTTTTGGGAATTGTTCATGAATCCATTGTCCTGTTGTATGTACGCGCTTTTTGCCAAAAGCAATACCAGAGCCCAACTGTTTATGACAGCGAGAACCAGAGCACTCAAGCAAAACACCCGTTGTATTTCTAAGTTTGTAACGATGAAACCTATCGGTAACCGGTTACATTTTAATTTGCACCTTCCCCAAGGTTTTACGAATGTAGTACATGCAAAAATTTTCTACAACTGTCTGATGAATTTTTTTTGACCGTTTAAAATTAACGCAATCCAAAAATTAATTTTTATATTTATTTATCAATAATTTAGGTTCATTAAGAAATACTGTATTACATGAAGGATTTTTGACACTATTGCCTGTCCGTATGAATGGCTGACAACTTAACACCTGGAGGCTCTGCTGTTAAGTCGCCAGCACAATTGTAACCGAACATCATTAATGATTTCTCAGCTGTAATTGCTGATTTTCCAGCCCTTGTAACTCAAATCAGGTTGCGGGCTGTTCCAGCAAATATTTGAGTTTATCCAGACCTTGTTGCAGATCTTTGCCTATCATCCCTTCCATATCCATCACCAGTAATAACAGGTTCATCGGATAAGGCATGTCGCCCTGAAATCCCCAGGTGACTTTAGTTTCGCTGGCAGTACTTTGTTCAGTCAGCAGATAAGCTGGCGATACTGAGGCAAAAGGTTTTAAAAAACGCAGTTCGTAATCAATACGTTCACCGGGTTTGATCGCTTTGATTTCCTGTTCGCCTGAACCTACATCATCTTTTTCGCTGTGCCATGCCGAGACAAAACCTACTGTGCCATCTTCACCCTGGTAGGTTTTTTTCACATTCGGATCCAAAGCCATCCAGACGCTGAAGTTATCCTGATTTTTTAACAGCACCAGATAACTAAACACCTGATCTTTGGGTTTATTGATGCTGACGCTGCGTTCCACCTGATAAGACGAAGGCAACACCAAAGCGGCCAGCAACAACACAGCCACTGCCAGTAAAAAACCAATCAGTATTATTTTTATAAGCTTCATCGGGACTCTCTTCTGGTTGAGGACTCTCTTCTGGTTGTAAACGCAAAAATCTGCGTTACATCCAGTGTAGCCCGAAAATTTTGATTTAGAAAAGAGTGACTTATGCAGGCTTTCTTGGCCTCAACTGAAACAGCTGCTTCAGATGGCTACACAACAAAGTGCAACGGCACACCGAACTTTGCCAACAGTTAGATCAGAAAAATGGTGAATTGCTGGCTCAGCAACGCCAGTTGATGCAAAACCTGTTGGGTATGGAAAGCAAAACCAGCTATCCGAATATGCCACTGGGATAAACCAGTCGGCTCACTTAGCTATTAGCGGCAAAGCCGGACCATAGCGGCCACTTTTTGCGGGTCTACTTTGCCCTGACTAAGCACAGCTGAATAACTGTGCACAGAACACAAATTATCCGCAGCTTTTAAGTTATCTACTATTTTAGCCAAATTGCCGAGGTTCACGCCTCCGCCCACCACCAGCTCGATGCGGCCTGCGGCCTGAGTTTTCAATTGCTGTAAGCGTTCAAGACCATGCATCACACCTAAATCGCTGCCCCATAAAGTACCTGCACTCAGCACTCTGTCGACCCCAACATCGATCAGTTGATCCAGCGCTTGCTGCTGCTTCGCAATGGCATCAAAAGCCCGGTGAAAAGTCACCTGCAAACCCAGCTTTTTAGCCTGGCTCACTAGCAGTTCCAGCGACGCTAAATCCAGACATCGCTGCGCATTTAATAGCCCGAGCACTACACCATTAGCCCCTGAGTCTGCGGCCTGACGAATGGCTTGCTGCATAGCCGCCAACTCAGATTTAGTCTGAATTTGATCGTCACTGCGAAACCTCACCATCACCAGTAAGCCGGGGACGGTTGCAAAGGCCTGACGCGCTTTTTGCATAGCCAGCACTGTTGGCGTCATGCCTTGTTGTTGCATATCAGCGCAGAGCTCAATACGGCTGGCACCGCCTTGTAAGGCGGCGGCTACATTAGCTTCCAGATAGTGTAAATCGTCAGCGTTAATACAGATTTCCAGCTGCGTCATGCAAAAAGTTCCGCCGCGTTTTGCCTGAAAGAACGCCACATCAGGCTTTGGCTCCAAGCAAGCTTTTGCCATCAATCAGCTTGCTGCCCGCTTTGTTTTGCACCGCATAATTAAAGCCAGGCTGAATGCCATAAGCGCCATACTGGCCTTGTTTATTTAAGGCCAGAAACCCAACCTGAAACTGAGCGTAATCTCCCAGTTTACGGGCGATGCGCAGCACTGCCTGTTTACAGGCTTCTTCCGGACTTGCGCCCTGACGCATCAGCTCAACCACCAGATGGCTGCCGACTGTTTTGATCATCAGCTCGCCCATGCCTGTGGCTGTGGCTGCGCCAATATCGTTATCCACATACAAACCAGCACCAATCAGCGGCGAATCCCCAACCCGGCCATGCATTTTGTAAGCAGCACCACTGGTGGTACAAGCTCCGCTTAAATTGCCGGCAGCGTCCATCGCCAGCATGCCGATGGTGTCGTGATTTTCGATATTAATTTGCTGGATTTTTTGATCCTTTAACCAGGCTTTCCAATCGGCTTCGGATTCTGCGGTCAGCAGGTTTTCTTCTTTAAAACCCTGCTGCAACGCAAACTGTTTTGCGCCTTCGCCCACCAGCATCACATGAGGTGTTTTTTCCATCACCAGGCGGGCGACCGAAATAGGGTGTTTAATATTCTGCAGAAAAGCCACTGAACCACAGTTCATATGCTCATCCATAATGCAGGCATCCAGCGTCACTATGCCGTCCCGATCCGGATAACCGCCATAACCTACAGTCCGCACTTTAGGGTCGGCTTCAGGCACCCGCACTCCAGTTTCCACCGCATCCAAAGCCCGTCCACCTTTGGCCAGAATTTGCCAGGCGGCTTCATTGGCAGCCAAACCATGTTCCCAGGTGGATACCACTATGGCTTCGGGTTGTTTTTTTGTTGCAGCAAAAGCAGTTGTCGTTTTCATCAGGCCTGTCGTCAGGCCCAATAAAGCAGATAATTTCAGAAAATCACGTCTTGAGCGCATTAGTTTTCCTTAGCAACACGCGGAGCCGCCTGATGCGACTGTCTGGCAAATAAAATGGCTCCCTGCTCTGGTGAAGATAAAGCAGGATTGATACATACAGATAATTGAGGATCCAGCCAGGGCTTAATACGTTCAGAGATGCTCCCTATCATCGAGACTCTGGACGCCTGAGTACTCAGAAGTTTGCGGATCACCTGATTGATAAAAGCAGCGCCATGCTGAATAAAAGACAGACAGACTTTGTCACCCAGATCCGCCAGCTCAAACACCAGTGGTGCAAGCTTTGCGTATTGTGTGGCAGAAGCATTCATGTATTGTTCTGCCAGTGCTGTGGCCGTTTTATCTTTTAGTAATACAGACGTTAGTCGGGTGGGTAAGCCAACACCATCGGCATCAAGTAATACAGCTTTAACAGCTTCAAGGCCAAACCATGCACCGCTGCAAGTTGCATTAATAGGAAAACCATAACCGCCAATTTGGGTGAGTTGCCCCTGATGGGCCGCTAAAGAGCTAAAACCTGTCCCCAGAATAATCACGGCCCCATCCAATCCCTGATGAGCTCCTGTTGCAGCAACATGCAAATCTGTGGTCAGGTATAAAGCTTTGAACGGATGTTGCCACTGCTGCATCACCTGCTGCATCTGCGGTAAGTGGAGACCAGCCAGGCCTGCTCCGACAATCAGTTGGTTTTTATCAGCAGGAGTCAAACCTGCCTGCACCAAGGCTTCATCTGTTGCAGTGAGAATAGACTGAATAGCTTGTTCTGTGCCGTAGACAGGATTGGCTGGTCCGCCGAGGCCCTCGCCAAGCAGAAGACCAGTATCGTCCTGTAACATAACACGGCAATGGCTGCCCCCACCGTCTATTCCAAGATACAAGGCTTTGTTTATCGTATCTTCGGCAGATACAACTCTATCCGTCATGTTGTGTGTCTTCCTTCTATGTTCAAGGCTGCAACGGCCCGCAGTTCACTGGCCGTTTTGTCAGACTTAACGATCCGACCTATCAGCTTAATCCAGACAATCTGCATCAGAGTATCATCCCCTTTACGCTTAGTGCTATTGATTCGATAGGTGGACAAGGCAAAACATGACCTCGTTCAAATAGTTCAGCGCACAGCACCGGCTTCTGACAACGATTCAGAGGATGTTGAGTTCTGAATGGTCTGCCGGGCTTTGCCTAACCCAAAACACCAACGCAACAGGCTAACACGGCGTATCAGTTCATAGCCCAGCCAGCATGCTGCAACAGTCAAAGCCAGCAACAATGGAAACTCTGCAACTGCGGGTATAGCCAAGGGTTTTAACCAGGCCGCAAACAGAATAATTAATGTTTGGTGCAAAATATACCAGGGCAATACGGCGTCATTGCAGTACCTTAACAGCTGGTTATTTGTTTTTGCCAGATAAGCTCCGGCATAACCTAAAATGGCCAGCAACCACACCCAATGATTAATCACCAGTACAGAACCAAACAGCATATTGTGCAGAGTTTCACTCTTTGTCGGGCCTGAGTAATAGTCAAAAACATCATTGCGCTCAGCAATAATAAGGCAGTAACAGCACAGTGCTATCACCAGCCACAATCTTCTGTTTGCTACCAATTGTTGCCACCACAAATCCTGTCTTGCCAGTAAAAACCCAGCGATAAAAACCAGAAAATATTTGGCATGGTTATACCAGTCATCCACTAAAGCATGAGTACTTGGGAAGTCAGCTTTTAGCATCCACCAGGCGCAAAACATCAAGCCAAACACCAATGCCAAAGCATAACGCCCCTTTAATTGCTGCACCCAGCGCGCTTGTGAAACTACATTCAGCAGCGGGTAAAACAACAGCACCAGCAGGCTGTAACACCATAAATACGGAATAAACCAGGCATGGTTCCAGGTCAGTAAACCTATAGGGCTATGATGGTCAGGCAATAAGTCGGTGACAGGATTGACATATTGCCACCAGAACTGCAAATAACCCGGCTGGATCAGTTGTTGGCTTAAGGCCTCGTAATAAACTTGCGGCACTACGACCACAAACATGGTGAACAGCAGCGGGATCAATAAACGTGTGGAACGTAGCCCTAACAGTTTCAATCGACTGATACGCGGCAAGACTAAACTCAGCGCCATACCTGCCAGTAAAAATAATAAAGACATACGCCATGGATTGGTCAAAATCATTAAATCCTGCAGGCCGGTGAAGGTCTGCTCACTTTTAATATGCCAGCCCCAATCGGCAACATAATACATACCAATGTGGTACAAAATCAGCAGTGCAAAAGCAATGCTGCGGAGCCAGTCCAGTTCATATCGACGGCCAGTGTCAGTTCGTGTCATTCTGCTAATCCTATTTTGTGCTGTAATGTTGGACTTGATTCTGTCTGCTGTGAACGCAAGCAAACAGTGCTGAATAGGTTGGTGGTGGAATTGAGGGATAAGAGGTGGCTGGTGGGGACGAACGCTGTGGCTAAAAACTGGTTTGAACAATTTGATCAACACAAGGTGTTGTATAGCTATCTGCTTTTTGCTTTGTATTTATTGCTCAACAACAGTATTAACGCCAGCTCAGTCTGGATGGAACACCACAGAGATCCATTTGCGACTTTGCAATGGTGGGAACCTTTACTCTGGGAATACAGCAGCGCTGTGGCCACTTTACTAATGACACCGTTTTTAGTCTGGTTTTTCCACAAAGTACCGCCGCGTTTTCATGCGATAGGCTGGCAGTTATCTCTGCATTTTAGCGCCAGCCTGGTCTTTAGTATCGGACATATAGGCCTGATGGTCGCTTTGCGTAAGCTGGTCTATAGCCTGCTGGGTCTGGGTTATGATTTTGGCCCTTTAGCCCGTGAGTTCTTCTATGAATACCGCAAAGATGTCTGGGGTTATTTGTTTATCTTCGGCCTGTTTCAGCTAGGGCTTTTTGTATATCGCCGCTTAAAAGGCGACGCTATGCTGATTGGTGCTGAGCAAACCGAAGATAACACTGCGACTAGCCCCAACAAGGCTTCGCCCGAACATTTTCTGGTACGTAAACTGGATAAAGAATTTCTGGTGAAAGTGGACGATATCGATTGGTTAGAATCCTCCGGTAACTATGTCAACTTACATAGCAAAGGGCGGATTTACCCGCTGCGAGCTACCCTCGCCAACATAGTGGAGCTGCTGCAACACAAAGGCTTCAGTCGTATTCACCGTAGTTTAGCTGTCAACCATCATGCCATTCATAGCATTAGTTACGAGCCCAGCGGTGATGGCGAAGTTCTACTAAAAAGCGGCGAGCGGCTGAATTTATCCAGACGTTTTAAAGACGAATTCAGGGGGCGTTTTCAGGCAGGTTAAGTCGAAAAAGAAGTAACAGGTGCTGCATACATCAAGGTGAAGGAATGAAACCTTTCTCAATCAGAGTCTGCCGGAGCAATTGCTCGTTGTAACCAACAATCCTGGTATCAGCGATAAAAATCACCGGCACCACCGCCAGATCAGATGCTTTTAATACTGCAAACTGAGCGGAGTCCTTCTGCTGACTGATGTCTTTATACTTCACCTTCAACTTATCCAAATCACTCTTTAATGCCTTGCAATAAGAACAATGTTCAGAGGTGTAGATCACTAATGGCATTTGTGCCGATACGCCAAAATGACTGAAGTCGCCTTTATCCACGATGTTTAAGTTATTGTTTCGGCTGAAATACGAACTGAAGTTATTGTTTCGGCTGAAATACGAATAAGCCGAAAAGACCAGCAACAAGAAACAAAGCAAGTAAGCTCCATAATCGCGAACCCAGGTACCAAACAAAAAACGCCTCATTGTTTTGGTGTACCTTCAAATTGCTCCAGTGCTTCCTCTGGGTGGAATGTAATAGTTCGCTCGCCTGGGCTTACCGTATTCACTGTTAATAACCTGATGTTTTTATCTTTGATTTTTTTTAATACAGCCCTATTAATTTTCTCCTGTATCACACAAGGCGGACAAAATTTATCCGCCTCTGAGACACTGATCAACACCAGCGTATAGTCTGAGCCTGCAAAGTCGTATTTACCTTTGGTTGCGTTATAAAGCCGGTGCGACTCCAGCTTGCCTAGCACCTGGTGCTCTGCATTGATATGGCTTGCAAGATCGCGTGTTACTTTATTAAATTTCAGTAAAAACTCACCTCGCTTATTCACCAAAAATATCTCGGGTATAAATGAAGGTTTACCAACCTCAGCATAATCCAGAGTAGGAACATCCAAAGTCACTTCATTGGCCTGAGCCAGCGCTGTGGCGGCAACTAATAACAACAAGGACAGCATCTGCTTTAAGAAAAAACGCCTCATTGTTTTTGTGTTCCTTCAAATTGCTCAAATGCTTCCTCTGGGTGGAAAGTAATAGTTCGCTCGCCTGAATAGACTTTATTCACTGTTAATAATCTGATGTTTTTATCTTTGATTTTTTTTAATACCGCTCGATTAATTTTGGCCTGTATGACACAAGGTGGGCAGTCGGTTTTTGCGTCTGCATCGCTAATGAACACCAGTGTATAGTCTGAGCCTGCAAAGTCGTATTTGTCTTTGGTTGCGTTATAAAGCCGGTGCGACTCCAGCTTGCCCAGCACCTGGTGCTCTGCATTGATATGGCTGGCAAGATCGCGTGTTACTTTATTAAATTTCAGTAAAAACTCACCTCGCTTATTAATCAGAAATATCTCTGGCACAATTGCGGGTTTGCCGACCTCATCATAATCATCTGAAGGAACGTTCAGAATGACGTCATCGGCCTGAGCCATCGCTGTGGTGACTAAACATAACAACAGGGGCAGCATCTGCTTTAAGAAAAAACGCCTCATTGTTTCAGACTACCTTCAGATTGCTCCAACGCTTCCGGGGAGAATGTAATAGTTCGCTCGCCTGAATAGACTTTATTCACTGTTAATAATCTGATGTTTTTATCTTTGATTTTTTTTAATACCGCTCGATTAATTTTGTCCTGTATGACACAAGGCGGGCAGTAGTTTTCTGCGTCTGAATCGCTGATGAACACCAGCGTATAGTCTGAGCCAGCAAAATCGTATTTGCCTTTGGTTGCATTATAAAGCCGGTGCGACTCCAGCTTGCCCAGCACCTGGTGCTCTGCATTGATATGGCTGGCAAGATCGCGTGTTACTTCATTAAATTTCAGCAAAAACTCACCACGTTTATTAACCAGGAATATCTCTGGTATAAATACCGGTACTCCCACTTGATTATAATCCAGCGATGGAACGTTCAAAGTGACTTCATTCGGCTGAGCCAACGCACCAGTCACAACAAATAACAAAGAAAATAAAATACGCATAATCCGAAGTCCTTATTGCAGATGATGCCAGCTGTGGTGCTTTATCTTGCTTACCGATACATGCAACACAACCAGAGTAAAAAACAAAAAAGCGAAGTTAAAGCCAATAAACAGCAGATCAAGATTGAAATTGCTGCTTGCTGCGTCCAATTGCACAAATAAGTACGGCAATGCCAGCGCGCAGCAAAACACCAGTGGCACATAAATCGCCGACAGAGTTACTAGTTCTTTAAGTATAAGTTGGCTGTGCCTGGCACCTAAGGTCAGGCGCAAAGCCAACTCTCTGGCTGATTTTTTTGTCAATAAGCTGACGGCATTCAGGCAAAACAACAGGCTGCTCACCAAGACCACTAGCGTTAACACCAAAGAGGTACTTAATAGCGCCAATTGCGGTGCTTGCTGCTGGCTAATCAACTCTGAGGCTGAAACCACCTGCGGGTTTTGCAGGGTCGTATCCAACCTGCTTAATTCCTGTTGTACCAGTTGCAGCAAAGGCTCAGGCGAGGCTGTACTTTTAAGCACTATATATTCCTCCCCGGTAATAGTAGGCATAGTGCGATATACAGTGGGGGTAACCGGGTCGTCCGGGTTTATGCGGTGAATGTCTTTAACCACACCAACCACCTGAATGGCGCGGCGCTCGCCATCAGTCATCGTCTGGGTTATTTGTGCCTGAGAAAGCGGCATATCTTTAAAGTGTTGCAGCCATAACGACTCTGAAATCACCACTTGCCAGTAGTTGTCCCAGTTCAGGTGCTGGCCCTGTAGCAGCTCTATACCCATAACCTCAAAATAGTTTGGCGAAATATGGTTGGTTAATACCTGGGCATTATTTCGCCCTGTCAGCGCTGCGCCTGTACTGGTGTAAAAATTGACATAAGCAGCTGACGGAAACAGCACTGGGCTTGAGGTGAGCGCTGCCTGCTCGATTTCAGCTGTAGCCGTTAAATTATTAACCAGTAACGCAGGCACCTTATTGACATAATAAGTGCCGCCAAACTTTGGAAAATCGAAGCTAACAATAAATAGCTGATCGGTGCTGTAGCCACGATCCAGTTGACTGTACTGCCACTGTTTCTGCAATAGCTGACTGGAGTAAGTTAGCGCGCCGCTGCTTAGCACAAAAAGTGCAGCCAGTAGCACAAAGGTTTGTACTTTCTCTGCTTTAGACACAGTAGCACCACGGCCCAGAGAATGCTGAGTCCATCTATGCTGTGCATACAAAATGAGGCTGATCACAATAGACACACCCACCAACAATTGCAGCAACAGGCTGAGTTTTGCCACTGATAACTCAAACTGAGTAGCAGGTATATCCGGCAGCATCAGGCTTAACAGCCAGGCTCCTGGCCAGAACAGTAACAAAGAAACCATCAGTACCAGGCCAACAGTGACCAACATTTCAAGGTGGCGCTGATAAGCCAATTGCGCAGCAGTGGCACCGAGCATTTGGCGCAGCGACATTTCATTCAGCCTTTTGTCGCTGGCACTGGCAATATGGCTGGTAAAAGCCAGCAGGCTAAATAACAGCAAACCAATAAATAGCTGACTCAGTAATTCCAGCCTGGCTTTAATAGTCTCAAATTGGCGGACCGACATGCCAAAAGCTGCTGAGGTACTAAAGCTTTCGTCATCAAATAACAGCGCTTCGTCTTTTAGTTCAGTTTCAAGCTGTGCCAGTTGCGGTAAAACTGGGCTGTTATGCAGCACATAGCTGAACACATCAGGGCTTAGCTGGTCGCCATCTGACAGCCCTAACTGCGCTAAAAAGCTAAAAGGCACCACCAGATCAGCATGTTGCTCCGAGCGAAAACTAACAAAATCAGCCGGCATTACAGCAGCTATCACCGCCAGTTTGCCGTTTAACGTCAGGGTTTGGCCTATCACATTTTTTTGCTGGAAATGCGCGGTCCAAAACTGGTGGCTAATGGCAAGCTGCAGTTGCATATCAGCCGTAGGAAATTCCATAGCCGTAAAGCTGCCAAGCGCAGGTTTTAAACCTAACTCACTGAAACCGCCGGAAATAAAAGCAGCAGCAACTTCATGCTCCTGCTCAGCGTCAGACCATTTCAGCCAGCGCATTTTTTCGTAAAGCACTGTCAGTTGTGCTCGTTGCTGGAATTCTTTTGCCAGATACGAAGCTAAAGGCGATGCATTATTACCCTGTTGATGCACAATTTGAGTCACAGTGCCTGAAGGCTTCAACGCAGCAAAACCAGGGCTCAGATAGGTTGCCTGAATAGTCCAGACTTGCAGTAGTAAGGCGATAGGTAAGGACACCAGGCATAAACTTAGCCAGGTGCCAGCACTGGTTTTATGGCGTAACCACCAGTTGTGCAGTAAATCTGCGATTAATTTCAACTCAGCCATCTCAGACAAATCGCCCATCAGATAAACGCAGCACTCGTTTGGCTTTGTTGGCAAAACTAACATCATGGGTGATCAAACAAATGGTTTTACCTGAGTCATTCAGTTGCTGCAAAATATCGAAAATAAGCTCTGCTGTAGCGCTGTCGAGGTTGCCGGAAGGCTCATCGGCCAAAATTAACGACGGGTTATTGATAATAGCCCGGGCAATAGCCACCCTTTGCTGCTGACCACCCGATAACTGCGAGGGTAAACGATCCTTAAACTGCAGCATGCCCACCTGTTCCAGTACCTGCTCCGCCTTTTCCCGGTACTGGGCTTTAGGTACATCCGAGTTGTAACTCAGAGGAACACAAACATTCTGATAAACACTTAAATGGTTTAGCAGGTTAAAGTTTTGAAAAATAAAGCCAATTTCCCGGTTTTTTAACAAAGCAACAGATTTTTCCGTCAGCTGCCTGACGTCATGCCCCAGCAAAAAGTAGTGCCCCTGACCTGGTGGGTTCACCAGTCCCAAAATAGATAACAAGGTGCTTTTGCCTGAACCCGAAGTACCAAGAATAGCCACATAGTCTTGTTGCTCTATCGTCAGGTTTAGCTGATCCAGCACTAACTGTTCAGTGCCATGATAAGAAAAACAAAGTTGTTGTAACCGTATAAGTTCTGAAGTTTGTGTCATAAGTGATATACGTCTTGTTCTGCCTGTTGTGCCGGAATAAGCACAACCTGCTCCCCGGCTGAAAGTGAAGGAGTCAGCTCCAGATGGCCTTTGGCACTCTGGTGGACTGTAATTTGGCTTTTAACCAGCTGCCCCTGCTGATACTGATACACCCACCATTTGTCAAAAAGCTCAAAATCATCTGGCGCCTGCACTGCCGCAACACTGGTGGTACGACTGGACTGGATCTGTGCTTCAACGGATTGGTCCAGGTTCAGGCTGTCGCTTTGCGCTGTTAAACGCAACCGCACCTGAATAGCGCCTTCCCGTACTATAGGGTCAATAAACTCAACCACACCTGGAAACTCGCCTGCCGGTGTTTTAATCACAGCCGTATCGCCAGCGGCCAGCGCTGTGGCTGAATACTGAGGAACCATCACTTCTGCATACAAAGGACTGCTTTTCACCAGCTCAAGCAATACCTGGCCCTGGCTGACAGATTGACCCACATGGGCGCTCAGGCTTTTAATCACTCCGGCAGCTGGGGCATAGATAGTCAGTGCAGCTAAACGTTCTGCCAGATAGTTGGCCCGCTCTTTTACCACATGAAGCTTGGTCGCCATCGCTGCGCTTTGCTCGGTAACAGACTGGCGAAACAGCTGGATTTGCTTGCGCAAATTTTCAGCTTCAAAACGGGCTTGTTCCGCCATCAGCCGATATTGTTCGTACTTCACAGCGGGTAACACACCACTATTTTTTAGCTGTTCATTGGCCGACAGTTCCAGTAGCTGGCGTTGGTATTCACTTTCAGCTTTGGCTGTTGCCATTTCCAGTTGCAATTGCTGAGTATTCAGCTCACTTTTTCGCAGGGCTGCGTCAGAACTGGCTTCAGCGACAGCCAGCTCAGCTTCTTTTTGTTCACGTAACAGCGCCAGATTTTTTAACACAAACAAAGGGGCACCAGCTTCTATAAATTGACCCTGTGATGCGGTGACACTTTCAATAAGGCTGCTTTCAGGCGCCGCAATAAGTTGCTGTTGTAAACTAACTATTTTGCCCGTGCCAAAAACAGCTTGTTGCCGCTGTTCACTCCAGACTGTGCCGGGTGACGCCAACCGCTGCCGAACAGCAGAACCCGGGCCTGACAGCAAGCCTATGCTGATCAACAGCAGACAAAGCAAAGCCCCAACCAGCACTGCTATCAAAGCACGCCGGCGAAAAGAAGGTTTAGATTTTAATAAGATATAACGATGCACCTGAAACGAACCTCTGTTTGTATGTGTGATTCGATACTAACGGCTAATTCATAACCGGAACATCTGGAAGCTCTGGAAGTGATGGATCATCACCACAGACTACAACTTTAATGCATTGACCAGGACCAAAACAATTAACAAGCTCAGTACACCAAGCATAAGCGGAAGCGCTAGCAATAAGCAGCGATAAGCAGCGATAAGCCTACAAATAACTTCTTTTTGTGGTTAAACATAAACGAATTTTTTAGTTTCATAAAATCTTCCTTTGATTATCATTTTTAAACCCATTTCAGGCACACATGTATACTTAATGTTTAATATTTGTGTGTCAAGAGTTTTTTTACCGAAATTAAAGACTCAACTAATGAAGCCACAACAACACCAGTTCACCTGAACATTTTCTGGTACGTAAACTGGATAAAGAATTTCTGGTGAAAGTGAAGGATATCGACTGGTTAGAATCGTCCGGTAACTATGTCAACTTACATAGCAAAGGGCGGATTTACCCGCTGCGAGCTACCCTCGCCAACATAGTGGAGCTGCTGCAACACAAAGGCTTCAGTCGTATTCACCGTAGTTTAGCTGTCAACCATCATGCCATTCACAGCATCAGTTACGACCCCAGCGGTGATGGCGAGATATTGTTAAACAGCGGCGAGCGACTGAATTTATCCCGGCGTTTTAAAGACGAATTCAGGGGGCGTTTTCAAGGCAAACTGCAATAACCTGTGGTTAAAACCAAAAGTCCAGGCAGCACTTCAGTCGTTCAGGTTCAGCAAAAGCTTTGTGCGTCACCTCGTACCTAAAGCTGATTCTTAGGTTATAACCTCAATTCCAACTTAGCCAAATCACTGTTTTTTATCACTTCTGCTCAGACTCTCTCTGCACCAGCTTAATGCAAAGCCGCCCAGAAAAGGTGCGAATTCTGTTTTCGCTATTCTGTTTTTTCGGAGACGGTTTGACGTCCAGACTCACACCACGCACTATCATTTTGGGCAGCTATGACGATAAATAACGGTATAAAAAGCGGTACGTTAGCCTAGAAGTGCAGGAAAAAAATAATAGCTGGCAAACAGCGCCACAGGGACAGCCGGGGGGAGACAACTGACTGCTGTTAGGTGGCAAGACAAAAACAAAAAGGGGAGAGTGCTGATGGCACGGACAACAAGTGCATTACACAAAAAGCCTGACAGGCCCATATTCAGAAGATCGCTGCTGGCGATGGCGATAGTGGGGATGTCAGTTTCTGCTCAGGCTCAGGAAGCCGATAAAACTAAAGAGCAGGAAGCAGTCAAAGAAGGTGTCGAAATCATAGAGGTAAAAGGCACCAGAGCGAATTTGCAAAGTGCTCAGAACATCAAACGTCTGGCAGACACAGTAGTAGATGGTATTTCTGCTGAAGATATTGGCGTATTGCCTGATCGCAGCGTACTGGAAGCCATCCAAAGGGTGCCAGGCGTATCGATAGAACGTTTTGCCGGTCCCGATGACCCGGACCATTTTAGTGTGGAAGGTAGCGGCGCTATTATCCGCGGTATGACACAAACCCGCAGCGAGTTTAATGGCCGGGATTCATTCACCGCTAACTCTGGTCGTGGCCTGTCGTTCCAGGACGTTTCGCCTGAGTTAATGGGTGGTGTGGATATCTATAAAAACCAGACTGCCGATATGATTGAAGGTGGTATAGGTGGCACAGTCAGTCTGAGAACCCGTAAACCTTTTGATGCCAGCGATCGTTTATTTGCTATCAGTGGTGACTATTCTTATGGTGATCTGGCGGAAAAAGGCAGTCCTACTTTATCCGCGCTTTTTAGCGACAGATATCAGCTCGACAACGGCAGCGAATTTGGCATTTTGCTGAACGCCGCCCACTCCCAACTTTATGGTGAGTCTCATGGTATCCAATCAGATGCCTACGTACAGACTTATGCCCGGACGCTGGCTGGTGCTGAAGATTTTGTCGGCGCAGATGGCAACGGCACTGTCTGGTTACCTAACGCTGCTAACTTACTGAAAAAGTTTGATGACCGCGAACGTACTGGTATGTCGACCGCCTTACAGTGGCAAAACAGCGATGACAGCTTCCTCGGTACTTTCCAGTATATTCGTTCTGACTCACGTCTGTCCTGGCATGAACAGGCGGTGAAATATCAGGGTGGTTATTACGGCATAGAGAATCGTCGTACCCGTCCGCTCGAAGGCACAGAGTTCGAATTCGACGATCAGGGTTTGTTTGAATCCGGCATTATTACCCAAGGCGTTGACGGCTGGCGCGCCGCAGATGGTAACGCAGACCGGGTGCCAAGAGCTTGGGGAGACAACGCCCGCAGCCAGTTTGGTTACATCACTCAGTTTGATAGCAGGGTCAAAGACACTGAAACTTTAGTTGAAGACTTTTCGCTGAATTTAAAATGGAAACCTAACGAGCGCTGGGAATTAAGCAGCGACTTCCAGGTAGTACAGGCTGAAACCAGCGACGATGATGTAGTGGTGCATACCGCCGCCTTTGCCGGTCAGGAATACAATGTCACTGGCGATACTCCAACCATGTCGTTAATAGACCCTTGGTTTGGTTATCGTGATGCGAACCCTGCTGCTTTTGCCAATGGTTACCCTGGCTTTAGCGGTGATCCGGCCGGAGACAGCAATTACTTCCAGGACCCAAGCTCCTATTTGCTGCGCAGTGCCATGGATCACTATGAACGTTCGGAAGGTGACTCTTTTGCCACCCGTCTGGATGCGACTTATCATCTGGAAGACAAAGGTATTATGACTTCCATTCAGGCTGGTGTTCGTTATGCCAAACGTGAACAAACCGTGCGGAATACCAGTTGGAACTGGGGCGCTTTAGCACCAGAGTTTAGCTCTGCTGCTCCTGCAGGCTGGCTGGACACGCTGGAAGGTTCAGCGACAGATTTTGAGTTAGTGGATTGGTCTGATTTCCATGGTGGTGGCATAGCCAATATACCTGGCAATCAAACCATACATGCCACCGAAGCTTATGTCCGTTCTATTATGGGCGCCAACCCTGCCAGACAAATCTTCCAGTCCGCTGGTGGTAGCTGGACTCCTTATCCACAACGTGCTGGTGTAGATTCTGAGTTTGGCATTTTTACCCCAGGTGAAGTCAACGACACCACAGAAACCAACAAAGCCGTTTATATGCGCCTGAACTTTGAAGGCGATGGTGAGCTGCGCTACAGCGGTAACATCGGCTTGCGTTATGTGGTACTAGACCGCGAAGCCAATGGTTTTGTTACTTTCCCTGATCTGATCCCTGATTTCCTGCCACCTACAGCACTGCAAAACAGACAGCTGACTCAACCTATGGTGCTGGATTACCTGAATCAGCAGATAGCAGCTGGCACTTATGCCGACCTCGAATCAGCACTGGAAGCGCCGGAAAATCGCTGGGCTGGCGATCCACTCAATTACCTGCCAGATAATGACAGGGCTTTTGGTAACGATGCTGAAGAGCGCCTGACCGCAGACACCAGGTTCACAATGCTGCTGCCTAGCTTTAACATTAAGGTGGAGCTGACGGATGAGCTGATTAGCCGTTTTGCTTTTTCTAAAGCAGTCGCTTTGCCTGATATGGGTGATGTGCAAAACAGAGTGAGCCTGGGTAATGAATCAGTACAGTCGGTACGACCAATACAGGTGATTGATCCGGATAATCCGCCTCCGCCACAGGACAATATGATCGAACGCGCCTATGTACCGTCCTGGACAGGTAGCGGTGGTAACCCTTATCTGAAGCCTATGGAGTCGGTGCAGTACGACATTTCACTGGAATGGTATTTCGCTGACGTAGGCCAATTGAGTGCCACTTTATTCCACAAAGACTTGAAAAACTACTTTGTGCAAGGTGCCTTCGCGCAGTCTACGACGAACCCGGTCAGCGGTGTCAGCCAAACCTCGTTGGTGAGCACCACAACCAATGGTGGCGATGGCAAAATGGATGGTCTGGAACTGTCTTACCAACAGTTTTATGACATGTTACCTGAGCCCTGGAACGGTTTAGGTATGCAAGCCAGCTTTACTTACATAGATGCCAGTGGTGTACCAAACGACGAGATAGATGTGGAAGATGAAAGCTGGATTGGCGATGACAGCACAGACACTGGTATACGTGTCAGTCTGGACAATGTGCCATTACAGGGTCAGTCTGATCGCACCTTTAACCTGGTCGGTATGTATGAAAAAGGTAAATGGAGTTCTCGCCTGGCTTATAACTGGCGTTCCAAGTATCTGTTAACGACCAGGGACGTGATCAGTAAAGCGCCTCTGTGGTATGACGACAGTGGCCAGTTAGACGGTTCTATCTTCTACAACATGACCGACAATTTCAGCATAGGTTTACAGGCAACCAACCTGACCAACGCGCAATCAGAAACCCTGATGCTGCTGAATAATGATGGACAGGAAGCAGGCCGTTCATGGTTTGTGGCTGACCGTCGTATCGCTTTAGTGATGCGTGGTAACTTCTAAAGTGTGTACTCTGTAACACTTTGAAGTTGTAGTATTCAAGCTGCATTTTGGTGGTAAACACCAAAGTGCAGCTTGTTATCCGGGGGCTCTACATCAGTCACTATGCAAACTAAACAACGAATTATTATTCTGGGTGGTGGCACTGCAGGTTGGATGACAGCCGCGGCTTTATCCAGATATTTACCCACACACCTCTACAGTATTCAGCTGATTGAATCGGCACAGATAGGGACTGTGGGCGTGGGCGAAGCCACTATTCCGCATATCCGCCAGTTTAATCAATGGATAGGTCTGGACGAGACAGACTTTATGCAGGCCACTGGAGCCAGCTACAAACTGGCGATCCGTTTTCGTGGCTGGGGTCAGGAAAACAGCGACTACTACCACCCTTTTGGTTTAAGTGGTGAAGATTTATATGGCCTGCCCTTTCATCAGCACTGGCTTTGGTTGCAGCAGCAAAATACCGCTTCTTTAAAAGACTATGGTCAGTACTCGTTGGCCATACTGATGGCACAACAAGGCAAATTCAGCCGTCCTGTTGCCGATCTCTCCAACCCACTTTCAGCCTTTAACTACGCCTATCATCTGGATGCCACTTTGTATGCCACTGTATTACGCCAGCATGCTATTGCTCATGGCGTTGAATGGCTGGACGGCAAAGTAACAGCTGTCAGGCAAAAACCCAACGGTGACATCACACAGTTGCAACTGGAAGATGGCCGCTTGATCGAGGGTGACCTCTTTATCGATTGCTCGGGCTTTAGCGCCTTGTTAATTGAAAAAACCCTGCAGACTGGTTTTGACAACTGGCAGCAATGGCTACCTTGCGATAAAGCTTTGGCCGTGCCAAGCGAAAAAGATCCTACTCCGCCTGCTTACACCAGCTCCAAAGCTATGGCTGCTGGTTGGCAATGGCGTATTCCACTGCAACACCGCACCGGCAATGGACTGGTGTATTGCAGCTCTTATTTAAGTGACAGTGCAGCTGAGCACGCCTTAATGGCTGGGCTGGAAGAACAGGCTTTAGCGCCATCCCGGGCTTTGCACTTTGTCACAGGCCGCCGTAAACAAAGCTGGGTGAACAATTGTGTCGCTATAGGACTGTCTTCCGGCTTTCTGGAACCCCTCGAATCAACCAGTTTATATCTGGTGCAAGTTGCCATAGAAAGCTTGCTGCAGTATTTCCCATCCCATCCGGTTGGGCATATAGAACGTGAGCTGTTTAACGAAAAAATGCAGCTCGAATACCTGCGGGTGCGTGACTTATTAATACTGCATTACAAACTCAATACAAGACCAGAGCCGTTCTGGCGTTATTGCGCTGAAATGGCCCTGCCTGACAGCCTGGCGCACCGACTGGAGATGTTTAAAGAAACAGGTCATCTGCTGGAGTACCGCCAGGGGCTGTTTCAACAAGCCAGCTGGCTGGCTGTTTTTCTGGGTCAGGGCCTGCAGCCAACACAACTGGATGCACGTCTCAATGCTTTAGACCCTATGCCATTAGAGGCCTGGTTTACGAAGTATCAGCAACAGTTACAGCACTTAGTGCAGGCGATGCCAGAGCATTTTCAGGTCTTACAGCACAACGAACTGGCAGGGGCAGCAGTGGCACCTGCGTTCAGTTTGTACGGGCACAGGGGGTAAAACGGATGCAACAACCTCTGGTGTTGATAGGCCATGGCCTTTGGCTACAGATGGCGACCGCCATAGTAGCAAAGCACTTACAACCTTTTGGCTTTCGCTGTGTCGCTGTGGAGTTACCAGCGCAAAGCAAAGAACCTGCTGCTGTGGCCTGTGGGCCTGAGCTGGCCACACTTTGTCAGATGCTGGGTTTACCACTGCAACTCTTGCTGGCCAAAGCCAAAGGTACCTTTTCTTTGGGCAGTCAGTATCAGCACAACAATGCCAGCTGCTTTGTGCCTTTTGCACATTATGGCCTGAATGCTGCTGCCGCTGAGTTTGATCAGGCCATACTGCAACTGCTGCAACAGGACCAAAGCGCCAACGCCGAGCAGTTTTGTATAGCGGCAGTCGCAGCCCAGCAAGGGAAATTTGCGCTGGCGCCGGCCAACAGAGCCGACCTGGCCGAGGCCTTAAGTTTTGGCCTGCATCTGAGCACAGCTGAATTCACTGCTTGTCTGAAGCACTTTAATCAGCAGCTTGGTGTCAGCTTGCTGTCCAGCCAAAAACTGCAATTGCAGTACGACGCGCAGGGGCTGATCCGCAGTCTGCGGCTGGAGCAAGGCGAAGATATCCCTGTAGGCTATTGCCTGGATTGCAGAGCTGAAGCTGAACAGTCAGGTCAGACTCTGCAGCTGTTCTCTGCACAAGACCAAGCAGAGCTGCTGCACCAACCTTTTAGCACTGTGATCCAAACCTCCTGGGGCTATGTAGTCAGGCTGCCCTTGCAGAAAGGCAGCTATTGGTCCAGCCAATACAGTGGTGCTGCGGCAGATATGGCGCAGATCCAACAAGAATTGCAACAAAAAACCGGACTGGCTGACTGGCAGCTTGACAGCAGGCAGCAGCAAACGGAAGCTCAGCCCTGGCAAGGCAATCATCTGCGTTTTGGCCAAGCGGCGGCCAGTGTGGACTGCCCTCTGTACAACGGCCTGAGCGCGCTGCAATATTTGGTGATACGTTGGCTGGATTTATTGCCCAATCAAAGCCATTGTCCTGCGACAGCCCTGATGTATAACCAGCATTGGCAGCAGTTTCAGGCTGAAGTACAGGACTTTTTACTGCTCCATCAGCAGCCCCTTGCGACCAAAACAGGCCAGGCTTTTGCCCGGTTAGGCCGGGTGCTCAGCACAGAAACTGATGCTATTAAAGCCGGTCAATGGTTTGGTTTGTTGCAAGGGCTTGGCCTGCGGCCTGAACTAGCAGGCCGGCTGTTGGCCAGCAGGACAGACTCAGAAATACAACAAGGATTAAGGCAGGTGCAGCAACAGATCGCCAGATTAGTTGCAACTATGCCTACTCAGGCTGATACCCTGAATCGCTGCCTGCAGCAGCTTTCACATTGAGGTTGTTATGATAGAAAAAATAAGAAAAATCATCGTATTAGGTGGAGGCTCTGCCGGCTGGATGACAGCTGCGGCTTTAGGGAAAGTATTAAAAAATCAGTACTGCCAAATTCAGGTCATTGAATCCGAACAGATAGGTACTGTAGGCGTAGGTGAAGCCACCATACCGCAAATCATGCTGTACAACGATTTGATTGGCCTGGACGAAAATGACTTTATGCGCCGCACTCAGGCGACCTTTAAACTGGGTATTCAGTTTGTGGACTGGCAAAAACCGGGCAGCAGCTATTTCCATGCTTTTGGTGATGTCGGCAAAAATATGGAAGGACTGCAGTTTTATCACTACTGGTTAAAAATGCGCTCTTTGGGTAAAGCGGCGCCGCTGGATGAATACACCCTTAGTTCGCTGGCCTGCCTTGAACATCGTTTTATGCGGTCCATGGATGCAGGTAACTCGCCGCTGTCGAATATCGCTTACGCCTTTCATTTTGACGCCGGGCTTTTTGCCAAGTATTTACGGGAACTCGCGGAACAATGGGGCGTGCAACGCACTGAAGGTGAAGTGGTTGAGGTCAAACAACTGGACAATGGGTTTATTCACTCTTTGCGTCTGGCCGATGGCACTGAACATGAAGCAGACTTTTTTATCGACTGCTCAGGCTTTCGTGGCCTGCTGATTGAGCAAACCTTAAAAACCGGCTACGAAGACTGGAGTCACTGGCTGCCCTGCGACAGAGCTATAGCCGTGCCCAGTGCCAGCACGTCTGAACCCTGGCCTTTTACCAGAGCCACAGCGCAGCCCGCTGGCTGGCAATGGCGCATTCCGTTGCAACACAGAGTCGGCAATGGCCATGTTTTTTGCAGCCGTTTTATGTCGGAAGACGAAGCAACCGCTATTTTGCTGAAAAATCTGGATGGGGAAGCTTTGGCAGACCCCAAACCTATCCGTTTTATCACAGGTAAACGCAAACAATTCTGGAATAAAAACTGTCTGGCTGTCGGGCTGGCGGGTGGTTTTATGGAACCGCTGGAGTCCACCAGTTTGCATCTGGTACAAGCCACTATTTCCAAGCTGTTTAGTTTTTTCCCTGATCGCAACTTTGCCCAAAGTGACATAGACGAATTCAACCGTCAGATGCATTTTGACTATGACAAGATCCGTGATTTTCTGATCCTGCATTACCATGCCACAGAGCGGAATGATTCGGAGTTCTGGAACTATTGCCGCACTATGTCAGTGCCGGAAGAGCTAAACCAGAAAATCCAACAATTTAAGGCCAGTGGCCGTATCTTCCGCTTTAACAATGAAATGTTCAGCGATCTGAGCTGGTTTGAAGTTATGTTGGGTCAGGGCATCACACCCAAAGCCTACCACCCTATGGTGGACCTGTTTCCTGAAGCTGAACTGGAAAAACGACTGGAAGGTATTCGCAGCGTGATCCGCAAATCTGTCGACTATATGCCGTCGCACCAAAGCTTTATCGACCAGCATTGCAAAGCCGGAAAAATCTACTGATGAAACCAGCTGTGATGCAATTTAGCCGGATAGGCCAGCAGCAACAGCCGCTGCTGGTGGTGGATGATTTTATTCCTCAGCCCGAGCAACTGATCCGCTACGCCCTGCAACAAGGGGACGTGCGGCAGGCGGCAGGCCTTTATCCGGGCTTGCGTTCTGCGGCGCCAGCGGCTTTTTCTGCGTTTCTGCTGCAACAGTTAGCCCAGCCCATTCGGGACTGTTTTGGCCTGACACCAGATCAGCTCCAGCAGGTTCAGAGCTACTTTTCTCTGGTTTGTACCCCGGCAGCCGAATTGTCGCTGCTGCAATCTATTCCGCATTTTGACCGGCCCTGCCCGGACCAACTGGCAGCCATTTATTATTTATGTGATGAACAGCATGGCGGCACCAGTTTTTACCGTCACCGCAGTACAGGCTACGAAGCCATTACCCCAGAGCGCCAAAACCATTATCAGCACGCACTGCACGCCGATGTTCAAAAGCATGGGCAGCCCAGCGGTTATATTTGCGGCGACACCCCCCTGTTTGAAGTGATAGCCACTGTGCCTGCCCGTTTTAACCGGCTGGTGTTGTACCGCTGTTCTTCGTTACACTCAGGCGATATAGGGCCTGACTACCAATACGACCTGAATCCCCTGTCAGGACGATTCACCATAGCGTCTTTTTTGTCTGCCACTTCAGGCTGACTCAGGCAAAACTCAGCACCAGACAGATGATCCCCCCTGTCACCAGCAATTGCAGCAGGCAATAGCCCATTATATCTTTGGCTTTAAGGCCTGCTATAGCCAACACAGGTAAAGCCCAAAACGGCTGGATTAAGTTAGTCCAGGCGTCGCCCCAGGCCACAGCCATGGCAATACGATTAACTTCAGCCCCTAATTCCAAAGCCGCCGGTATCATCACAGGAGCCTGCACCGCCCATTGACTACCGCCGGAGGGGATAAATATATTCACCAGACCAGCGCTGATAAAAGTCCAGAACGCCAGACTTTCTGCAGTAGCAAAGCTGACAAACCACTGCGATAAAGACTGAGCTAAACCCGACTGCATCATCACCGCCATAATGCCGGCATAAAACGGAAACTGAATAACAATGCCAGCCCCGCCCTGAATGGCCTGCTGCAGGCTATGCAATAAACGCCTTGGTGTGCCATGCAGCAAAATCGCAAGAAACAAAAACAGAAAGTTCACTATATTCAGATTCAGCCCACCGGCTTTAGCAAAATACTGCAGCAAATAAGCCACCGCGGCCATGACGATTAAAGCTGTGATCACAAAACTGTTTTCCAGCTTATCGGCAGGACGCTCTGTGGTTAAATCAGGCAGAGTTTCAGGGGTTAACTTAGCCGGGTCTATATAAACCGCATCTTCCACTTTAGGCCGCATCAGGTAATTCAACAGCGGCACCACAAGACATAAAGCCGCCACCAGCAGCAGATTAAATGAGGAAAAAATAGTGTCGGATGTTGGAATAATGCCAATCTGAGCTTCGGAAAAATGACCGGACGTGGCGATGGTTAAAGGCACTGAACCCGACAAGCCACCATGCCAGATAACAAAACCTGAATAAGCACTGGCGATCAGTAAGGGGTAATCGACCTGGATCCGCCGCGCTAAAGCTTTAGCAAATAAAGCCCCTACGACTAAACCAAAACCCCAGTTCAGCCAGCTGGCGGCTAAAGACACCAGGGTCACCAGCACTATGGCCTGACCCGCAGTTTTAGCCAGCAGCGCCAGCCTATCCAGCAAAGAGCTGACTAAAGGAGTACTTGCCAGCATAAAACCTGTCACCAGCACCAACAGCATTTGCATCGAAAAACTCAGCAAACCCCAAAATCCATCGCCCCATTGCTGCGCCACAGCCAAAGGACTTTGTTGTTCAAACAGGATGGCTGCAACAAACACCAACAAGCTCAATAACAACACAAAAATATAAGGGTCAGGCAGGTAACGCTCGACCAGTTTAACCAGGGGTTTAGCAACGGCGTTTAGCATCTTTTATCCATCATTTTTATCTGCTTCTGCAGTTACCTTAAAGCACTGCGTTTATTCGGGCAATTAAAGCTACGCCTGTCCAGCTTCAGATGCTGCCTGTGTGACCCTTAGCTTATGTTTATTTTGTTGCTTAGCATCACCTCTTTTCCAGTGATGTCCGCCTGCTGGGTTTCAACCTCTGGAAACTATTGCACTCGACAGGTACCTGGGTCATAGCCGCTATTTTCTGTCTGTCGTTTTATAAACGAATTCCGATGCCCCATGGTATTTGATTGCGTTCAGCATCATGGTGCCTGCTGTTGTGCTGAAGCTGACTGCAAATCTAGCCGCCCGTAAAGTTGTGAGCTCGTGACGCACACAACTACTGATTAAAATCCAAGCCCGCTTTTATAGCGGGTGTTTTATTTTCCCCACTATATCTCATTCAACCGCTTTATCTCGGCGGCTAAAAAACAGTCACAGCGATTAATTTTCGTAAACCAGACAACAAACTCTATAGTAACAACTCACTAAATTAGCTGATGCTTTTAGCTGCCAAATCTGCGGTTCAGTTCTTCGCCAAAGAAAATTATAAAAAAAAGCAAAAGGCTAACGCATTTTGACAACGTTAAATTTTCCGCTCTGTCACTACAATTCAGCTTGGGGAGTTGGCAATTCGGCGCGGAAGTGGAGGATGCCGGTAAGTTCAGCACCTTAAAAAAACAAACAGCATGATGGCATTCAGCGGGGGCGTCGCACTTCGCTGGTTATATGTTTGATTCAGGTGACTTATACAAATCAAGAGGGTATGGATAGAATGAAAAATAATAAGATATTTACCAGAACCGCAGTGGCAAGGGCTGTCACCCTGCTACTGAGTGGCACAGCAGTGTTGCCACTTTATGCACAGGAAGCACAACAAGCACAGGAAACAAAAGCATCAGAAACAGCTTCTATTGAAGTGATAGCTGTACGTGGTGTGCGCTCAAGTTTGCAGCAGGCTGCAGAAATTAAACGGAATTCTATGGGGGTGGTCGACGCCATCTCTGCTGAAGATATAGGTAAGTTCCCGGATACCAACCTGGCAGAATCTCTGCAACGTATATCTGGTGTATCGATCAGCCGCACTAACGGTGAAGGTTCAGAAGTCACAGTACGGGGTTTTGGTGGTGACAATAACATGGTCACGCTAAACGGCCGTACTATGCCAGCAGCTAATACTTATGCAGCAGGTTCAGGTGCTGATGGCACAAGCCGTGGCGGTAGCGCCCGGGCTTTTGACTTCTCAAATCTGGCCTCAGAAAGTATCAGTGGTGTTGAGGTTTATAAAACCAGTAAAGCGAACATAGCGACTGGCGGCATAGGCGCCACTTTAAATATCAAAACAGCACGTCCACTGGAAAACTCTCAGGACGTCGCCAGCATAGGTGTAAAAGCCGCTCACGACACCACCAACAGAGCCGGTGATGATGTGACTCCTGAGGTTTCAGGTATTTACAGCCATGCAACTGACGATGGTAAATTCGGTGTAAGTGTGTCAGCCAGTCACCAACAACGTGACTCAGGTTACACAGGCGCCACAGTGAACGACTGGCAGGTGGCTTACTGGGATGATCTGGCAGATGCGGATCGGTTATGGAACAACGCAAACACTGTGGTCACCAACGGTCCTAGCCAGGGTCAATTGTACACCCGCCCTAACGATATTCGTTATGCGTTTTCAGACTCACAACGTGAACGCGATAATGCTCAATTGACGCTGCAGTTTAAACCTACCGAAAAATTTACAGCCACAGGTGATTACACCTTCGCTGAAAACAATATTGTTGAGCACAGAGGTGAAATTACCAACTGGATGCAGACGGGTAGCAACACTAAAGAAATTGAATTTGATAACAACATTGTTAAAACTCCAACTTATATTAAAGAAGAGTATGCAAGCGCTGTAGACGAGGGCTATGAGCAACAATGGCGTGAACAAACCAACACGCTGAAATCTATAGGCCTGAACTTAGAGTACGACTACAGTGACGATCTGACTTTTGTGTTTGACGCTCACGATTCAAAAATGCACAGCCGCGGCACTGGCCCACGCAATTCAGGTGAATTGGCTGTAGGTTTAGGTGCTCCTATAGTGGAATCCCGTGAATGGTTCTGGGGTGCAGATTTACCTACCTATCTGAACGTCTATAACGATGCAGCTCCTGGCAAAGGCGCTAATGCAAACGGTATGGTGGATGCTGGTGACGTAGGTTCATCTATTGCCCGCATTCGTAACGCTGGCCAGGAAAGTGATATTCAGCAATTTAAGCTGGATGCTATTTATGTGGTAGACAACGGCCGTTTCGACTTTGGTGTTGAGATGCGCAATATGGAATCCCGTACTATTCAGACTGCCGGCAATAACATTGCTTTAGGTAACTGGAACGTAGGGAATCCGGGTGAGTTTGGTGATTTAATCCAACCTTTTGACTTACCAGGCGAGTTTAATGATTTTAAAACATTACCAGGTGGTTATGGTTTTATTGCCGACCCGCGCGCTTTATATACAGCAGCTTTAGGCCTATATCCAGGTATTCCAACGGCTTCTGAAACATCCTTGTCTGCTGACAATATAGTGAAAGAAGACACTATGGCTGCTTACTTCCAGATCTCTTTGGGTGGTGAAATCGGTAAAATGCCATTTGATGTATTAACTGGCTTACGTTACGAAGAAACTGAATCTGAATCCAGCTCTCTGGTGAGCAGAAACTATTTCCGCTGGGAAGATAATAACGACATCGTCGCTTATGTCGACAGTACTGTGCCAGCACAGCCATTTAATGCAGAAAACAAGTACGACTACCTGTTACCAAGCTTAGACTTTACTTTGCATCTGAATGACGACTTAATCAGCCGTTTCTCCTTTAGTAAAACAATAGCTCGTGCAGGTTTAGGTAGCTTAGGTGTATCGGCTTCCAACTTTGGTGGTGGTGGTGGTTCTACGCTGTTAGGTGCTCAACCTACAGCCAACGCCTCTAACCCGGCCTTGTTGCCACTGGAATCCTCTAACTACGATTTATCATTAGAGTGGTACTACGATAATGGCAGCTACATGTCTGCTGGTTTGTTCCAGAAAGACGTAGTGAACTTTATCGGTAGCCGTCAGGTAGACCAGCCATTATTGGGTATTCTTGACGTCACTGGTGGCCCACGTGCCTTAGCTGCTGCACAGGCAGTACAGGATGCAGGTTTCCCGCTGGATGACACTTATCTGTATGCAATGATGGTATTTACTGAATACCGAAACCATCCGGATATGATTGCCAAATATGGTGCTAACCCACAGTTTACCGGTACTCCGGATCAAATTGACTTCCTGGCCAACAACGCAGGTTTTGACTTAGTGGCGAATCCTGATGATCCGGAAATGGTATTCCGTACCAGCACGCCGGATAACAACAGAGCCGCAAAAATCCACGGTGCTGAATTTGCTATCCAGCATTTCTTTGGCGAAACAGGTTTTGGCGTACAGGCCAACTACACCATAGTACGGGGTGATATTGGCTTTGACGTCAATGCTAACCCGGGTGAGTCTCAGTTTGCATTGCTGGGCTTAAGCGATACAGCCAACTTGATCGGTATCTATGAGAAAGATGGCTGGACTGCACGGGTTGCCTGGAACTGGCGTGATGAGTATCTGGCAGAAGTGAACAAAGGCGGTTCAAACAACCCTCGCTTTGAAGAAGCCTACTGGCAGCTGGATACGAACGTAAGCTACGATGTAAATGATCAGCTGACGGTATTCTTTGAAGCGCTGAACCTGACGGGTGAAGACAGCCGTTCACATGCCCGTAACGAATCCATGTTGTGGTATCTGACAGACCTGGATGCTCGTTATCAGGTAGGTATGCGTTATCAGTTCTAGTAGGGGCGGGGCTTGTCCCCGCCCGTCTGGACAATAACACGGTTTGGAATGGGCTTACACCCGCCCTTCTAAACGACAAAGATATACACAGGGAAAAGTTGCTTCTGCGGCTTTTCCCTGTTCTGCTGTACATGCTACCTAAGAAGTCACAGGGAAAATCATATGACCAGGCATGTGTTATTAAATAATATCGACCATCAGCACACCCGCGTTATCCACTACTTTGGCCCGGAGTTCGGCGACAATCTGCACAGCGCTCTGGTGTTCCCCAATGAATTTACTGAATTACAGAAAGAATATCCTGTTCTGTTGCGCAAAGATGATCCACAAGGCAGCTTTCAGGCCATAGCTTTATTAGGCTTTGCCGCAGCTGAAAATTTATATCTGAATGCCCAACACCCCACAGGCTGGGATGCCCGCTATATTCCGGCCAGTATTGAAAAAGGTCCTTTCCTGATCGGCTTTCAGCGCGCTGCTAGTATGCAGGATCAAGCACCGGATGCTGTGGTCCATATCGATATGGATCACCCCAAAGTCGGCACAGAACAAGGTCAGCAATTGTTTTTGTCTCAGGGTGGCAACAGCCCTTACCTGGAACATATCTCTGCGCGGCTGGATACTATTCATCAAGGCACAAACTTAGCGCCTGTGTTTTATAAAGCACTGGAGCAACTGGAACTGGTGGAGCCCGTCACTATTGAATTTGCTTTGCATACCAGTGAAAAAATCCGCTTAACAGGCAACTATTGCATTAACGAACAACGACTGGCGACTTTACCGGCCGAAGCACTGCTGAAGTTACACCAATCTGGCTTTTTAGCACTGATTTACGCTATGGTTTTTTCAATGGGCAACATCCGACATTTAATAGAACGAAAAAACAATAGCATGCGCCAACAAAGCCCGGAGTGACAGCAAAGCCTATGTTAAGGGTCAGTCGTACAACCAAAGAAATTCACTGCAAAAACGGGCAGATTCCGCCTGAGGTATTCGCTGCTGCTGAGCCGGTAATACTGCGTGGTCTGGTCCATCACTGGCCATTGGTGCAACTGGGGCAGCAGGGTTCTGCCGCAGTGGTGGATTACCTCTGCAGTTATTACAACGGCAAAGCCACTCAGGTATTTTATGGCGAACCCGCTCTGAATGGCCGTTATTTTTATGACGATAGCTGCAGCAAACTCAATTATGAAACCCGGCTGGGTCAGGTGGATCAGGTGCTGCAGCAAATTTTGCAATGGCAGCAGCAAGAGCAATCTCCTTCTGTCTATATAGCCTCTAATTTGCTCAGTACGCATTTCCCCGGCTTGCGACAACAGAACGATATTGAACTGCCAAAACCTGTAGTGAACTACGAAACAGAACCAGACAGAGTCAGTATCTGGTTGGGCAATAAATCGCTGGCGGCTTGTCATTACGATTCCTCGGAAAATCTGGCCTGCTGTGTGCTGGGCAAAAGGCGTTTTACCCTGTTTCCACCGGATCAGGTCAGCCATTTGTATCCGGGACCTTTAGAACCAACACCAGGTGGTCAGGTGATCAGCATGGTGGATTTCGACCAGCCGGATTTAGAACGTTTCCCTGATTTTCCAAAAGCCATAGCTGCTGGCCAGATTGCTGAACTTGAGCCCGGAGATGCGCTTTATCTGCCCAGTATGTGGTGGCATCAGGTCGAAGGCTTAAGCAGCTTTAATATTCTGATCAACTACTGGTGGAGCACAGCGCCCCGCTACACAGGCTCAGGCATGAATTTGCTGTATCACGCCCTGCTATGCCTGCGCGATAAACCAGAACATGAACGCAAAGCCTGGCAGGCTTTGCTAAACCACTATGTATTTGACGACCCGAAAAAAGCCGGCGCGCATTTGCCGGAGCAAGCCCGTGGTGTGTTGGGTGATCTGAATGAAATGCAGGCCAGACAATTGCGCGCCATGCTGTTAAACAGATTAAACCGCTAATTAAAACAATAAAAACAAACAATAAAAAGCGACGAGGAATACTAGATGCAACAGGTTAAAAAAGTAGTGATTGCAGGTGGAGGCACAGCGGGCTGGGTCGCAGCCGCAGCTTTATCCAAACGCCTGAAAGGCCTGATTGAAGTTGTGCTCATTGAATCCGAAGAAATTGGCACTGTAGGTGTTGGAGAGTCAACTGTTCCTCCTGTACTGCTGTTTCATAACCTGTTGGGCATAGACGAACAGGAGTTTATGAAAGCCACGGACGCGACTTTTAAACTGGCCATCTCTTTTGAAAACTGGGGCCAGACGGGCGATCAGTATTTCCACCCCTTTGGCGTCACAGGCAAAGGCAGTTTTTTAACTGACTTTCAGCATTATTATTTGCACGGCTTAAGCCAGGGCGTTGATGCGCCTTTTGGTGATTATTGTTATGAATTGCAGGCGGCTAAACAGCATAAATTCGGCAAAACCGACAAATCGAGCATCAACTATGCCTATCACCTAGATGCTGGCCGTTATGCCCGTTTTCTGCGCAAATTCAGCGAAGATTTAGGCGCAGTGCGGATTGAAGGCAAAATTGCTCAGGTGCTGCAACATGTCAACGGCGATATCCGCTCTTTGGTGCTGGAATCAGGCCAGGAAATAACCGGGGATTTGTTTATCGACTGCACAGGCTTCAGAGCTTTGCTGATCGAACAAAGCTTAAAAACAGGTTATGAACATTGGGACCACTGGCTGCCCTGCAATAAAGCTGTGGTGGTACAAACCGAATCAGCTGCCACATTACCCCCTTACACCAGAGCTATGGCGCACGACAGTGGCTGGCAATGGCGTATTCCTTTGCAGCACAGAGTCGGCAACGGCCTGGTCTATACCAGCGATTATTTGTCGGATGAACAGGCAAAACAGCGTTTGCTCGGCAATCTGGAAACCCCGGCCCTGATCGAGCCCAGAATGCTGAGTTATCAGACAGGGCGGCGGAAAAAACTCTGGAATAAAAACTGTATCGCCATTGGTTTATCCAGTGGTTTTATTGAACCGCTGGAATCGACCAGCATTTTCCTGTTTATGAGCGGCATTATCCGCTTATTACGACTCTTTCCATTTAACGGCGTTACGCCAGCTCTGATGGATGAATACAATCAGCAGTCCATTACCGAAGTGGAAAAAATCCGCGACTTTATTATTTTGCATTACCACCAGACTGAGCGAAACGACAGTCCGTTTTGGCAGTATTGCCGCACTATGTCGATCCCGGATACGCTGGCGCACCGCATCGAATTGTTCAAAGAAAGCGCCCATGCCTTCCAGACAGGAGATGAAATGTTCAGGCTGGAGTCCTGGAGTCATGTAATGTTAGGGCAACGGCTGCAACCACAAAGTTATCACCAGCTGGTAGCGGGTTTAGGTCAGGGCGAATTAAGTCGTCATCTGCAGAGTATTCGCGAGACCATTAACGCTGCGGTCGACAGACTGCCGTCGCATCGTGACTTTTTACGTCACTATTGTCCTTCTAATCTCAACTGACAGTCGCCATGCAGATCACCAGGCTGACCATAGGGCAAGAACAATCACCGCTTTTGGTGGTGGATAACTTTGTGCCAGAGCCACAAAGCCTGGTGAACTTTGCCGCCAGTCAGAAGTTTTTGGCCAATTCACCTTATTATCCGGGTATTCGCGCGGCGGCACCGCAGGCCTACCAGCAATTTATGCTGCACAGCCTGCAACAGACCTTGATTGATTACTTTGAACTACCTGCGACTCAGCTTGGTTTCTCCGTCTGTCATTTTTCATTGGTGACTACGCCACCCACACAACTCAAGCTACTGCAACGTATCCCCCATTTTGATACCACAGAAAAACATGCGCTGGCTGCAGTGCATTATTTATTTCAGGGTGATCAGGGCGGCACAGCCTTTTACCGGCATCGCAAAACAGGCTTTGAGTCTATAGATGAAAGCCGCACTCTGGAGTATTACCGTTCACTGGAAAGCGAAAACGACGGCCCTTATTTACCTAAGGCCGTTGATGGTTATATTCAGGGGGATACGCCCTTGTTTGAGCAAATTGCAGCACAGCCCGGTGTATTTAACCGGCTGGTCGTGTATCGCCGCCAGCTGTTGCACAGCGGCATGATCACCCAGCACACCAGTCTTTCAGCAGACCCCAGAGTGGGCAGACTAACTATCAGTAGCTTTATTGACCCGGCTTAACCTACGGGGGCCGTGGCTTGTGCCGGCCCTTTCCATCCGTACCGCGGTATCATGAGACGGGCGGGTACAAGACCCGCCCCTACGGATTCATTTCATTATTTTTGCTTCAAAAGGCCCTGCGGGTAGACCTTCGCTATTAAAAAGTACCGCCTCTGGATTATCAGCCCAGCCATATCGCACTTTGACTGGTGCTTTAATTTCAGGGTGTGACAACAGCAGTTGCTGATCTTTGAGCTGAACTTGTGCCCAACGATATTTACCATCTGCGCCAGCTATAGCAAAGCTGTTGCCTGTGCCTTTCAGCACTAAGCTTTTACCGCTGTGATTAAAGCTGAGTTTGAGCTGCGAGCCTTCAGAGGTCACAGCAGCTGGTTCTGGCCCTTTGTATTCGAGGTTTTCGCCCAAAGCTACAGCGCGGGCCGCTAAAGCCAACCGCTGTCCTATGGTCTTTTTATCTACCGGATGAATATCGTTCCATTCACCTTTGTCGATAGCCACCACCATAGCTGTGTTGGCTTCGGATAAACTTTGACGCTGTGCTTCGCGTAAACCTGCCCAGGCACTGTCGACAGGATCTGGTGTTTTTTCCAGGAAATTCGCCAGTTGCACCAATAAAAACGGAAACTGATTAGGCTGGCCTGTGCCTTGCGCCCATTTGGCGCGCCAGTCACGGATCATAGTGGTAAAACGTGGTTGATAGTCTTTATAGGCACCCACATTGGACTCGCCCTGATACCAAATCACTCCTTTGATCGGCAACGAAGTTAAAGGGGCTAACAAGCCATTGTATAAACCCAGAGGTTTCCAGCGGATAAAAGTATCACCAGGTAAATTCTGCGCCACAGCCGCAGTTTGCATTTTCCACTCGCCAGTCAGGGGCAGTGGATTGCTGTCTGTGCCTATCCAATAAGGTTTATCCGGCAACAACCCTGTTTTGCCGTTGGTGGCAGTGATCCGTACCGCAACTAAGTTAGTGCCGGCTTTGAGCAGTCCTTTAGGTAACTCATAACGGCGTGGCGGGTACATGTAAGTGGTATTCCCCACTTGCTTACCGTTGATATAGACCTCGTCAGCATCCACTATGGAGCCAAGCCGCACTATGCTGGCCTCTTGGGCTTGGGCTGCTGTCAGCTCTATTGTTTTACGCAGCCACCAGACGCCAGTGAAAGGCTCTGATCTGAAGCCAGGCACTGTAAATTTTTGCCAGGAACTGTCATCGAAACTTTCGCTGAACCAGGGAGTTTTACTGGTCAAGCCCGGATCACGGCGCTGTAAATCACCGTACCACTGCTCATTTTTGCTTTTGTCCGCCGCTGTAATGGACTGGATCAACTTGTCATCACGAAACTTTATGCCTTCGGCCAAAGCTTCAGGAAAAGGCTGTAATGCCTCTTCACTCATCCAGGCCTCTACAGGTGAACCGCCCAAGGCATTATTTAAAATGCCAACGGGCACGCCGTTATGCCGGAATAAGTCGCGACCAAAGTAAAAAGCCACAGCGGAGAAATTGGCTATGCTTTGCGGGCTGGCAGAAACCCAGGCCCCGGCACTGAAATCCTGTTGTGGCGCTTTAAAGTTGTACTCTTGCGGCACCTTAAACTGGCGGATCAAAGGATAATTGGCGCTGGTTAAATCCTCCGGATACGCCTCAGCCACCCGCGCCATTTCCAGTTCCATATTGGACTGGCCAGACGCTACCCAGACATCACCAAAATAAATATCTTTCAGTTCAATCTGGTTACGACCTTTAAAACTTAACTGATGTGGACCACCGGCCTGTTGGGCTGGTAGTTGCACTGTCCAGCGGCCATCTTTTGTTTTGACCTGACCAAGCAGCTGGCCATTAAAACGCACCTCAACGGTTTCATCCGCAGCAGCCCAGCCCCAGAGTGGAATGGCCGTATCACGCTGCAACACCATGCCTTCGCCGATCAACTTAGGCAGGCGAATATCCCCATGAGCCAAAGGGCTTAGCAATAACGCTGCAGTTAGTATGAGTCTTAACATAAAAATGTCCTTTTTAATTGCCGCATTGACCCTGGCCTTCATTTTCAGCCAGACGTACTTTAGCCAATTGCAGCTTTAAGCCTGCTGTGGCTTCCAGCAGCAACGGCTGGCTGATTTTGGTCAGATCAAAACTGCTATTGGCTTCAGTGAAACAGCGAAGTGGTATCTTCACACTGTGCCAGCCTTTGCCCGCCATACCAGCAAAATAACCACTGAAATCCAGAGTAGATTTGCAGTTATCACCACACTGCATCGCCACACTGACTTTACCCTGAGTCATCGCAACCACCTGATATTCCAGCTCCAGTGTCATATCGCCATTGGCCTGACGACTTAGATCCAAAGCCACACCCTGAGCATGATTTAAAGACACAGCAGCATCTTTGTGGAAGCTCAAGAGTACTGAATCTTCCTGTTGTAATCTGTCTGTGGCAGCAGCTTCTAATGCACCGCCAGCAGATTTTTGCAACGGTTCAGTCACTACTGTTACCTGACCTTTATCTAACAATTGCAACTGCCATGGATTAACAGCTTTGCCGGCATGCAGATAACGGCTGAAATTCAGCACCTGGTCGGCACTAATGCCAGACTCTTCGCTAAGCTTAGCCAGTTCCGTTTTGTCGCTATACGTCAGGCCATAACCATAAGCAAACTGCGGCTGATAATTTTTGTCGCCCAGATTCAGCAACTCACCTGTCGCTTTGGCTGGCCAGGAAAAGGATAACTTGCCCTGAAAATCATGACGGATTTCGCCTTCAGGCGAACGGAACAGCAGATCAGCCACAGCACCACCTTCACTGCCAGGTAAAAAGGCAGCAACAAAAGCATCGGATTGATTCAGCTCAGGATTGACCCACAAAGGCCGGCCTGACAAAAACACCGAAACCGTTGGAATACCCAGCGCTTTTAATTCGGTCAAAATTTGCAAAGCCCGGCCATCATCAAAAGCCAGATGGCTGCGATCGCCGACAAACTCGGCATAAGGTTCTTCACCAAAGACCACGACTGCGACATCAGGTTTGTCATTAAAGCGACCATTTTCGCTCAGCTCTGCTTTGCCACCACCAGCTTCAACCGCCTGTTTAATACCGGTATAAATGGATTCACCATTCGGGAAATCAGTGTTTTTATTGCCAGAGCCTTGCCAACTTAAGGTCCAGCCACCGCTTTGTTTACCAATATGGTCAGCACCATCACCAGCCACCAACACCTTGCTACTGGATTTGAGTGGCAGCAGTTGCTGGTTGTTTTTCAGTAATACCAACGACTTACGCGCCGCCTGACGAGCAATGGCTTTGTGTTCAGTGCTGCCCAGCAATTCATAACGGCCAGCCAAAGGCCGCTCTGAAGGTTTCACCTGCTCAAACAAACCCATTTCGGCTTTAATTCGCAGCACTCGGCTGACTGCTTCATCCAGTCGTTCTGTAGAAATACGGCCGTCTTTCACCTGAGCTAAAGTGTTCTGATACAACTTCTCCCAGCTGTCCGGTGCCATAAACATATCCAAACCACCGTTCAGTGAATTAGCGCAATCTGTAGGTGTACAACCCTTCACCTGACCATGACCATTCCAGTCGCCTACGACAAAACCGTCAAAACCCATACGGTTAACCAGCACATCGTTCAGCATAGGACGGTAGCCATGCATCTTTTCGCCAAACCAGCTGTTGTAAGACGCCATCACAACCCTGGCGCCAGCAGCTATTGCGCTGTAATAGGGCGTTCCATGGATGTCACGCAGCTCTGCTTCGGTATGCTGGTTATCACCCTGATCCTTGCCATCCACAGTGCCGCCATCACCTAAAAAGTGTTTCACCGTTGCCAGCATATGCTGACCTTTTAAGAAGTCGGCAGAGTCTGGAACACCCTGAATACCTTGCAGGATATGAGGCGCATAAGAAGCCACCAGTTGTGGGTCTTCGCCGTAAGATTCATAAGTGCGGCCCCAGCGGTCGTCCCGCACTACGGCAATAGTGGGAGCAAAGGTCCAGTCCAGGCCTGTCACCTGCATTTCAGCTGCAGTCACCCGGCCTATTTCACGCATTAGCTCTGGTTCACGCATGGCGCCCAAACCTATGTTATGCGGGAAAATAGTGGCGCCTTTGACATTACTATGGCCGTGCACGGCGTCTGTGCCCCACATCACAGGGATATAAGGCCGGCCATCGCTGGTATCAGTACTGGCTTGCCAAAAGGCATCAGCCAGCTCCAACCAGGCGGCGGCGCCCGCTCTGTTGTCACGGCCAGGCGCTGAGTTGCCGCCATTCAGTACAGACCCAAGATAATAATCCCGCACTTGTTTTGGCGTGACTGAGGCAATATCGGCCTGAATAATTTGCCCTACTTTTTGTTCAGGGCTCATCTGTGCGAGCAGAGCTTTGATTTTGTCTTCTATCGCCTGATTACGCGCTATAGGAGGCTGCTGCAATGGCCAGTTGGTTGGCGTGATCACTGGGGTTTCAGTTGTACTTGGGCTGGCCGTTTGCTCCGGAACAGGTTCGGGCACCTGAACTGCGGGCTGACCACAACCGGTTAACACCAGACCACCAGCCAAAACTAACAGCCCCTTACTAAGCTCTTTACGCTTACTGACTTTTGCCGCCTTTGCCATTACCTTCGCCATTCAAACGCCCTCCAAACCTATAATGAGAAGCCAGCCCAAGGCTGTGACTCCTCGAGCTAAATCATTAAAGAATCCGCGCCTGACTTAAATAAGCCTTATTGGCACCGACCTCTGTTATGTCACCTTTGATGATAAAACTACCATTCAGGCGGATATCTGCTGAAGAGCTGCCAATCATCAATTTGATTTCACCGGGTTCAACCACCCAGTTCATCTGTTGATCAAAAAATGCCAATAAGTTCACCGGCAATTTAAATTCAACCTTTGCCTGTTGGCCTGCTTTGAGTGGTACAGGTAAAAAGCCTTTTAACTGTTTTACAGGACGGGTCACACTGGCTGCGGGGTCCTGAATATACAGCTGCACCACTTCAGTCGCATCAAATTGACCGCTGTTGCGAATCGTCATACTAACAGTCACTTCGCCATTAGCTTTGGCCTGGCTTTCATCAATCTTAAGAGCGCTGTAATCAAAGCTGCTGTAACTCAGGCCATGACCAAAGGGGTATAAAGGGCTGATGTCGTCAAACAAATACCCCCTTTTGGCAGAAATTTTATGGTTGTAATAACTCGGAATATGACCGGCGCTACGAGGAAAAGTCAGGGGTAATTTACCGGAAGGGCTTACATCGCCAAACAACACATTAGCTAAAGCTGAGCCGGTTTCCTGCCCCAGATACCAGGCTTCGATAATAGCAGGCATAGACACCGCCAGTTCGCCCAAAGCCAGAGGCCGGCCATTGGTCAGCACCAGCACCAGCGGTTTACCTGTCGCCAAAATAGCTTTGGCTAACTCCAGCTGATTACCGACTAAATCCAGACTACTGCGATCGCCTAAATGGGTGTCAGCCCAGGCTTCACGGGACAAGCCTTCGTTTTCGCCCAACACCAATACCACTGCATCAGATTTTTTTGCCAATGCCACAGCTTGATCCAGCAAACCTTTGCGATCGGCCTCATCGGCTAAATGAATATCGTCATAATTCCAGCGCTGCATCGAATAAGTGCCTGCGGCTTTGCTGCGTTCTGCTATATCACTGGTGACAAAAGCCGCTTGTTTAGCTGGAGTTTGTGTTAAGGCTTTAGTGAGTTTTGTGCCCGGAGCAAATTCTACCTTGGCTTTGCCCTCCAGCTTTTGCCGTAAGCCATCGACAATACTGACAGTCTGGCGCGGAATACTGCTGTAGCCACCCAATAAAACTTCATTAGCATGAGGACCAATCACCGCAAGCTGGCGGATTTTATCGGCTTTTAGCGGCAAAGTTCCGTCATTTTTCAGCAGTACCATCGACTTTTCAGCCACCTGACGGGCAAAAACACGATCTGAATCAGCACCAACAATCCCATTGGCTTTTGTTGCATCCACATAAGGTTGTTCAAACAAACCTAACCTGAATTTCAGCGCTAATACCCGCCGCACAGCTTTGTCGATTGCAGCTTCATCCAACTGACCTGATTTCACTAAGGCCGTTAAATGGGGGAAGGTTTTTGGGTCCGGAGTTTCCATATCCACGCCAGCTAACAAAGCCGCTTTGCCTGCTGCGGCTTCGCTGCCGTATAAACCATGCCGGCTGCCCAATTCTTCAATGGCAAAATAGTCACTGACAATGACACCGTTAAAGCCCCATTGCTGACGCACTATATCTTCCAGTAAAGGCTTATTCACGTGAGATGGAATACCATCAATTTCGTTGTAGGACGCCATAATACTGCTGGCATGCGCCAGTTTTACTGCAGCTTCAAAAGGCGGTAAAAACACTTCATGGAGTTCACGTTCGCCAATAAAGGCCGGAGCTATATTGACCCCCGCTGCTGGCTGACCATGACCCGTCAAATGCTTTAAGGTCGCTACTACTTTATCTGCAGCAAAAGGGCCTGCTTTCCCCGTTTTGCCCTGAAAACCTTCGACTGCGGCCACACCCATGGCCGACATCAGGTAAGGGTCTTCACCCATGGTTTCTTCAATCCGGCCCCAACGTGGGTCACGGGCTATATCCAGAATAGGAGTTAAGGCCCAGTGCGAACCCGTCGCGCGCATTTCACGGGCTGACAGCGCATAAACATCATGCATATCTTGTGGCGACCAGCTGCTGGCAAGAGCTATCGCCTGCGGAAAACTGGTGGCATCAAAAGCAGCATACCCATGCAAAGCTTCTTCATGCATCATGGCCGGAATGCCCAGCCTGGTGTTTTCCTTTAACCAGCGCTGCAAGGCATTATTAAATTCTGCCGTTTGCTGCGGGGTTTTAAACTCGCTGGGGCGGCCTATATGGCCAATACCCAGCGGTATTAATTCTTTGGCTTTTTCCGGTAAAAACTGCAGCTCTTTGTCTTCCAGAGTGCGGCGTTTTTGCCAGACGGTTTGTAGCTGAGCCACTTTTTCTTCCAGCGTCATGCGGGACAATAAATCATCCACACGCTGCTCTGTTGGCAAACTGGCATTTTGATAAGGCTGCTGAGCTGAAGCCGCAAAAGCGACTCCTAAACCCAGCACCGCAGAGAGAAGTTGTTTGCCCACTAGAGCCTCCTGTGAAATCCCTGATTAATCCCTGTAAGGTTTTAAGGTCTGAATTTTGCCATCCGCGTCATACTGAATTTCCGCCATTTTGACTGAACGTAAATGAGTGACGCCTTCGGACAAAATAGAGTCGTGGTAGAACAGATACCATTTACCTTCAAATTCACAGATAGAATGGTGAGTGGTCCAGCCGACTACAGGTTCTAAAATCCGGCCCTGATAAGTAAAAGGTCCATACGGGTTATCGCCTGTGGCATAACATAAAAAGTGTGTGTCGCCTGTGGAGTAAGAGAAGTAGTATTTGCCCTGATATTTATGCAGCCAGGAGGCTTCAAAAAAGCGCCTGTCTGTATCGCCTGCTAATAACACCTGGCCTTGTTCATCCAGGATCAGCACTTCACGTGGCGCTTCGGCAAATTCCAGCATGTCGTCGCGAAGTTTCGCCACTTTAGGCCCTAAAGCTGGCTCAGCTGCTGTGGGTTCTGCATTGTCAGCGCTGTACTGATTGTTGCGGTAGTTTTGTAACTGTCCGCCCCAAATGCCGCCAAAATACATATAAAAGCTGCCATCATCGTCTTCAAATACGGCTGGATCTATGGAATAACTGCCTGCAATAGCCTGTGGCTGAGCTTTAAAAGGCCCAATAGGCGAGTCGGCCACAGCCACACCAATCTGAAAGATACCGTCTGGCTTTTTGGCCGGAAAATAAAAGTAGTACTTGCCATCTTTTCTGGCGGCATCCGGCGCCCACATCTGACGCTCTGCCCATGGCACATCTTTAATATCTAAAGCCACGCCATGATCCACAGCAGGGCTGCCCGGACCATCCAGCGACAACACATGGTAATCCTGCATACCAAAGTGATCGCCATTGTCGTTAAAGGGGATACCAGCCTCAATATCGTGCGACGGATAAATATAAATGCGACCGTCAAACACATGGGCCGAAGGGTCTGCCGTATAAATGTGTTCCACTAAGGGCTGAGAAATAGCTTTGGCTTTCAGCTCCTTTAAATCCTGAGCTTGTAATTCTTCAGACATAAAACTTACTCCGCTTGTGCTAAACCAGTGGCAGCGCGACGTTCATTCAGCTCCTGCTCGATCTGGCTTTCTTTGTGTTTGTTAATTTCATAGAGGCAGACAATGGCCACACCTAACAGGAAAGGCACAGAGGCATAAAGGCTGACCGATAATTGAATACCGTGAATGGTTTCAGGGGCCTGTACCTCAAGTTGAGCGTCATAGCCAAAATGCGCCAGAATACCAGCGACCAAAGCGCCACCTATGCTCAGGCCCAGTTTCAGACCAAAAATCATCGCAGAGAAAATAATGGCAGTTGCACGGCGATGATTTTTCCATTCGGAATAATCGGCCACATCGGCGATCATGGCCCACAGCAATGGAATAGTGATGCCGTAGAAAAAGCCATGTAACAACTGAGAGGAAAATACCAGTCCAATCGCATCGTTAGGGAACAGATAAAACGCCATCACAAACAAAGTAGAGATAAATAGTGCTACAGCAAACACATCCCTTTTGCCAAAACGATCGGCCAGAGCTTTAGAAAAACCTATACCAAAAATCATGCAGATAATGCCGCCGGCATTAAACAAACTGAAACCAGAAGTGGCCGCATCTTTTGGCCAAAGGAATTCGGTCAGCCCCATGCCCGTTAGCATAGAATTTAAACCAACTATAAAAGCATTAAAGCCAATATCTTCCAGAAATACAGCAACTTCTTGTTCATTCAGATAGTTTTCGAAGTAAAAAATATACATGCCACCTTTCAGTGCCAGCGTAATAAACACCAGTACGGTCAGCACCAGCATAATGACCCAAGGCCGGTTTTTCAGCAGGTCACCAATGTCCTGACGAATAGTTGAACTTTGCGCACTGCAGGTTAATACCCGCTCTTTGGTGGTGATAAAAGTAATAAGGAAAAACACAATACCGACGCAAGCAAACAGCGTCATGGTGTTTTCAAAACCTACAGCTTTATCGCCATCGCCCAGAATCAGTACCAGCGGTAACAACAAAGCCTGAATAATAAATTGCGCCACCATCACAGCAACAAAACGGTAGGCAGACAAGCTGTTCCGGTCAGCCATATTGCCGGTCAGCACACCACTTAAAGCTGAATACGGCAGGTTATTGGCTGAATACACCAGCACCAGCACTACATAAGTAATAAAAGCGTAGGCAATTTTGCCTTCCGGACTGAAATCCGGTGTGCTGAAGGCTAACAGCGCAATGATGCCAAAAGGGATAGAGGTCCAGAGGATCCAGGGCCTGAACTTACCCCAGCGGGTTTGAGTGCGGTCGGCAATAATGCCCATAATGGGGTTAAAACAGGCGCCTATTAAACCGCCTATGAAGATAATAGTAGCTGCGGCGCCTGGAGGGATCTGGTAAACATCTGTGTAGAAAAAAGCCAAAAAGGTCATCAGGGTTTGGAAAATCAAATTGGCCGCCAAATCCCCGAGGCTATAACCGATTTTCTCGGTGACCGATAATTTTTGTACTTCTGTTTGCATATCAATTCGCCTGTTGCGGGCTTGCTTTAAGCAAGCCGTTATTTTTATGTTTTTCTATTGCTTGCACTGCTGGATGAGCTGGCAGCAAGCTATTGCTACTGATTTTTTTCTGACCTTAACATACATCGACAGTGGCCAAAGCGGACTAACGGAATGTACTGAAAGAATTATGATTTTTAACAAGCTGGCTGTATTTCCGTCAAACAGAACTTATGCTCAGGCAATGCGCTAAGTCTCTGCGCTAACTGAAAGGAGTAATTATTTTGCAGCACAGCAACGAGCTAGCCGTTTCAAAAGACAACAAGGTCTTTATTTTGTTTATCAGCTTAGTCGCCACTATAGGCGGCTTTTTATTTGGTTTTGACAGCGGTGTGATCAACGGCACTGTCGACGGCCTGCAACAAGCCTTTAATTCAGAGAGTGTTGGTACTGGCTTTAATGTCGCCAGCATGCTGTTGGGCTGTGCCGTAGGTGCATTTTTTGCCGGGCGACTGGCCGATATCAGCGGTCGTAAAACTATTTTACTGATCTCCGCCGTACTTTTTATCGTCAGCGCCTGGGGTTCTGGTGTAGCAGAAGGTTCATTTGAGTTTGTTATCTACCGTATTTTAGGTGGCTTAGCTGTAGGTGCAGCCTCTGTGATTACGCCAGCTTATATTTGTGAAGTAGCTCCGGCCCGTTACCGCGGCATGCTCACCACTTTGCAGCAAATCGCCATCATCTTTGGTTTGTTTATGGCTTTTGTCAGCAATTACCTGCTGGCCGAATATGCCGGAGCTTCGACTGCTGTGTTGTGGTTTGAATTTGCAGCCTGGCGCTGGATGTTCTGGATGGAACTTCTGCCCGCTGTATTGTTTTTATTAATGCTGTTTTTTATTCCTGAAAGCCCACGTTTTCTGGTGTTAAAAGGCAGCAACGATGCAGCAGCTGCAGTACTGACCCGCTTGTATGGCAGCGATGCCGCGACCCGCAAACTCGCTGAAATTCAACAATCACTGACGGCTGACCATCAACCCCGATTAACTGATTTATTGAGCAGCCAAACCGGCAAAGTGCGCAAAATTGTTTGGATAGGTATTGGCCTCGCCAGCTTCCAACAATTGGTGGGCATTAACGTGGTGTTTTATTACGGCGCTGTGCTTTGGCAAGCCGTTGGCTTTTCTGAATCTGACGCTTTACTGATCAACGTCATTAGCGGCGGTTTAAGTATTGCGGCTTGTGTTATTACCCTGCTGATTATCGACAAAGTGGGTCGTAAACCTCTGCTGCAATGGGGTTCAGTGGGCATGGCTTTGACACTTGGCCTGATGGTGCTTTGTTTTGCTAATGCTGGCCAGGACGAAAGTGGCAATCTGCTGTTAGGTGACTGGGGCCAGGTCGCCTTAATCAGTGCAAACGCTTATGTGTTCTTTTTTAACCTGTCCTGGGGCCCTGTGATGTGGGTGATGCTGGGTGAAATGTTCCCGAACCAAATTCGTGGTTTAGGCCTGGCCGTTAGTGGTCTGGCACAGTGGAGCTGTAACTTCCTGATCACTATGACATTCCCTTTGCTGCTGGGCGGTATTGGTCTGGCCGGAACTTACGGTCTTTATACGCTGGGTGCAGCGCTATCTATCCTCTTTGTGATCATGATGGTGCATGAGACTAAGGGTACTGAATTGGAAGATATGCAAGGTTAAACCCTTTCCGGCATTTGATTTGAATGTGAGGCGGGCGGGTGTAGGGGCTGGGCTTGCCCCAGCCCGTCTATCTATACCGCGCTGTTGTTTTATAGGGCGTGTTCAATACCTTTAGGCATCAGATTTGAACACGAGGCGGGCGGGTACAAGACCCGCCCCTACGGTGGTATTAAAGAAGAGAGCGAGTTTATGAACGTCTTTCATTTGACCAATAAAGCGGGTGACCAGTTGTCCATATTGGAGCGTGGTGCGGCTATGCAGCGCTGGACTACGGCTGTAGGTAATAGCAAACGTGAACTGATCTTAAGTTACGCTGAGCCGGAGGCTTATACTCAGGACCGCTTTTATCTTGGAGCTTTAGTTGGACCTTACGCCAACCGTATTGGTAAAGGCCGCTTGCTGATTGGTCAGCAGTTTTATCAGCTGGAACAAAATGAAGGACCAAACCAGTTGCATGGTGGTGATGCAGGTTTGCACCAGATGAACTGGCAAGTACTGGAGCAGCAGGAATCCAGGCTGGTGTTAGGTTGTGAAATGGCCGATGGTCAGGGTGGTTATCCGGGGCCGGTGTATTTTCGCGTCACCTATCAATTGTCTGAACAAAGCGCTTTGGATGTAGAACTGGAAGCCAGCAGCAATGTCACTACGCTGGTGGGGCCCACTTTGCATCCGTATTTTAATCTGGCGCCGGACCAAGCCCCGATCGACGAGCACAAGCTTTGCCTGCATGCCGCCCATTACACCAGTGTGGACGCGCATTGCATTCCAACAGGTGAGCTGCCAAAGGTGCAGGGCAGCCCGCTGGACTTCAGCACAGCCAAGCCACTGTCCGGCATCAGTATGGATTATAACTTTGTGGTGAACGGCGATTTGCATCAGGCTGCTGCTGAACTGATCAGTCCGGATGGCTTAGTGCGCCTGCGTGTGTATTCCGACTACCCCGGCCTGCAGGTGTACACAGGAGAACACTTAAAAGGGCCATTCAAAGCGCGCCAGGGGATTTGCCTTGAACCGCAGTTTTTCCCCGACTCGCCGAACCAAAAAGGTTTTCCGTTTCACTTTACCCGCCCCGGCCAGCCTTTTAAGGCGCATATTCGCTATCAATTGGATAAGGCGGGATAACAGCTGCAACTCAGCTTATTTTTAACCATTACTTTGGAGCTACCTGATGAAAGCTATTCCCTTTTGCGCACTGTTGCTCAGCAGTCTGCTGACCAGCGGTCTGTATGCACAAGAGCAAAATTCCTCGTTACAGCAAGCGTACAGCAAGCATTTTATGATTGGCACGGCCTTAAGCGCCGGGCAAATACAAGGTAAAGAGCCAGGGACCTTAGAGCTGGTAAAACAACAGTTTAATGCGGTTACAGCAGAAAACGTGATGAAATGGGAAATCATTGAACCCGTGGAAGGCCAGTTCAATTTTGCCGCCGCCGACGCCATGATTGCCTACGCCGAAGCCAACAATATTAAGGTGATAGGCCATGTGCTGTTATGGCATGAACAAACGCCAGACTGGGTGTTTCTGGACGACAAAGGCCAGACCGCCTCAAAAGAGTTGGTGTTATCCAGACTGAAGAACCATATCAATGCCGTGATGGGCCGCTACAAAGGCCGTATTCATGGCTGGGATGCAGTCAATGAAGCCTTAAATGAAGACGGTACCTTGCGCCAATCCAAATGGTACAAAGCCCTAGGCGAAGACTATATAGCCACAGTGTTTGAACTGGCACATCAGGCTGACCCTAAGGCCCAGTTGTATTACAACGACTTCAATTTATTTAAACCAGAAAAACGCGGCGGTGTATTAAAGCTGGTGGCGGCTTTAAAAGCGAAAAATGTGCCTATCTACGGCATAGGTGAACAAGGCCATTACAGCCTGGATTACCCAAAACTGCAGGACGTGGAAGACTCTATTGTGGCCTTTAAAAACACCGGCCTGAAAGTAGTGATAACCGAGCTGGATATCTCAGCGCTGCCTTTCCCTGAGCCAGAAAAAATTGGCGCTGATATCTCACTTAATATGAAGTTAAAACAAGAGTTTAACCCTTACGCTGATGGCTTACCCAAAGCAGTTAGCGATCAACTGACGCAAAAATACCTGCACTTGTTTGAGTTATTTTTACGCCACAGCGACGCCGTTGAACGTGTAACCTTATGGGGCGTCAACGACAACCAAACCTGGCGCAACAACTGGCCAATGAAAGGCAGAACAGACTACCCCTTGCTCTTTGACCGGAAAAACCAGCCAAAAGAAGTGGTACAGCAGTTGATTCAACTTGCGCAAAGCGCTGACAAGACCAAGAAATAACCAAAAGCTACACTGTCTGATAAACTCAGGGGGACAAGGCAAGACTTGCCCCCTTTGGTTCGTGTTATACGGAATGAGAGTTTATGCGCAAGTGTGTAATCGATCCTAAATTTGAAGAGTTTCGAGAAAGTTTGGCAAATCTTCATCATCTTAAACAGGTTGTTAGTCAAGCGTTTAGAAGAGAGTTTGAATCACTAGAAAGGTTAAATGATTTAAGTAGTCCTGGAGAAATTGTAAGCCTAGATGCATTTATTTTTGATAATCCCTTTACAGGTCAGTCGGAAAAATATGCTTTTAGAAAATCATCTGTTGATGATCTAAAGCAGTTAACGTATTGGCATAAAAACAGCCAGTATTGCTGGCTTCTTATGAGTGCTTACGAAAAGTTCGAGACCTTCCTGAAGTTTTCTTATTCGGAATCGACCGGTAAATCACCACCCAGAGATTTGAATACTATGCTGTGCTATTTTTCAAATACATTTGATGGCATAAAAATCAGAGAGACAAAAAATCATTTTAAAATTGACCTGCGTTTTACAATCCATTTAGTAGAAAAAATGAGACACTCCATAGTACACGATCAAGGTGTACTGCACAGTCTTGAGATTTTTACCGGAAAAATATGCAAAGATTCTGGAATAAACGGGAATAAACGTCTTTACGAAGAATTCGTCTCGCAGTTCGTGTCCAATAATAAAGTATTCATTTTAGAGGTTCGTACAAATAACCATCCCGTCATTAAAAGCTATCACGATCCATATAGGCTCTTAGTTAGCTACCTTATTGCATATGCTTCTTTGATTAAGGATGCAGCTTGGTAGTTATAAATAACATCGGCAGAGTCAGATCTTGCGGTATGTATCATTTCCGGTTTTTGCTCTTTGCGACCCATCATTCAACTACTGGCACCAAATCCCCATTGGGGCGCGAGCCGGACAAAATTGGGTGGCCAAGGTTTTAAGGCTGGGAGTGTTTGAGTGAGGAGTGGTAGCGACGAGCGAGTTGCCCAGCCGCCTTGGACGCGCGATTTTGGGCCGGGTTTTATACTCACTTCGTTCGTACCCCTTCGGGGCCAGCTAAAGCTGTTCAACGCAAGCGTTGTCGCTGCGACCTGGGGTCGCCTTTTCTTTGGATACTTTCTTTTGGCGAAGCAAAAGAAAGTATCTCGCCAGCGGCGAAACGCTTTTAACGGAATGTCAGCAGATAGAAGGTCAAGCAGTGATGAAGAAGAAAATAGGGCGCAGTAGCTTCTCTGCGCCCGGATAAAATACCCGGGCAAGCCGGGCAACGACAGGGTTCGGGTTCCCTTATCTGAACAACACCAGATTCACTTGGTTTTCCAGCAGCTCCTGACGGCCGCTGACGGCTTTCGGGCTTAACTGTTCACGTTCGACCATAGCGGCCAAAGATTGCAGAGAGTGGCCACCTGTTTGGATAGCTCCACCTAATTCGCCTTTCCAGCCGGCATAACGCTCTGCAACTGCTTTACCTAAAAAGTCTTTTTCAACCAGCACTGCTGCACGTTTCAGTGCCATAGCCAGGTGATCCATACCACCTATATGCCCATGGAACATATCGACGCGATCCATACTCTGACGGCGTAATTTAGCGTCAAAGTTAAAGCCTCCAGTGGTGAAGCCACCAGCTTTCAAAATTTCGTACATCACCAGGCTCAGCTCTTCTACGCTGTTCGGGAACTGGTCAGTATCCCAGCCGTTTTGTGCATCACCACGGTTCGCGTCGATGCTGCCAAAAATGCCAAGCGAAATCGCAGTGGCCACTTCATGATGGAACGAATGACCAGCCAAGGTGGCGTGGTTGGCTTCAATATTGACGGCGAATTCTTTTTCCAAACCAAACTGCTTCAGGAAACCATACACAGTTGCAGAGTCGTAATCGTACTGGTGCTTGGTTGGTTCCTGTGGTTTAGGTTCGATCAGTAAAGTGCCTTTAAAACCAATTTTATGCTTATGCTCAACCACCATTTGCATAAAGCGGCCCAGTTGCTCACGCTCCTGACGCAGGTCAGTGTTCAGCAGAGTTTCGTAGCCTTCACGACCGCCCCACAATACGTAGTTTTCACCACCTAAACGCTGGGTTGCGTTCATCGCATGGAAAACTTGGGTTGCGCCGTAGCTGAAGATTTCCGGGTTCGGATTAGTGGCAGCACCTGCAGCGTAACGTGGGTTACTGAATAAGTTGGCCGTGCCCCATAACAGTTTCACGCCTGTTTCAGCTTGCTTTTGCTCAAGCACATCCACCATAGCAGAGAAGTTATTGATGTACTCTTTAATGCTGTTGCCTTCAGGCGCAACATCGATGTCGTGGAAGCAGTAATAAGGAATGCTCAGCTTGCTGAAGAATTCAAAAGCTACATCGGCTTTAGCTTTGGCTTGCGCCATTGCGTCACCGGCTTCTAACCATGGACGGCCAAAAGTGCCCTGACCAAATACATCCTGACCATTCCAGCAGAAGTTGTGCCAGTAACAGGCAGCCATACGCAAATGTTCTGCCATGGTTTTACCCAAAACGACTTCATTGGCGTTGTAATGTTTAAACGCTAAAGGGTTAGTACTGTCCGCACCTTCATACGCAATTTTGTTAATCTGATCGAAATACTGAGCCATTTTGCTCTCCTGTGTTACATCAATTCCAATGCTGCTAATGGTGGGCATTGCAAGCCAAGTTCACAATTATGTTTTTTCAAAGCCACCTTGTGCTTTTGCTTTATTGCCGTGGATTTTGCTATATCGGTTAGATACCTGAACGGGCGGGGGTAAACCCCGCCCCTACAATTTATTTTTTAAAGGTATCGGTGCTCTATTGAGACGGGCGGGGACAAGCCCCGCCCCTACCATTAAAAATGCTCAGCCAATGACTGGTACAAAGCTTTAAATTTGCTGTAGCGTTTGGCTAAAGCGGCGTGACGTGTAGCGTCTGGCAGATGCTGACTGACCACTGGCGGCGGTGGGCACAGCAGATCCAGGGCTGTATCAGGTTCCATTGCTAAGTGCGCCAAACGGGCAGCACCTAAAGCCGGCCCTACTTCGCCACCTTCTCTGAAGGTCAGTGGCTGGTTCATCACATCAGCCAGCAACTGCCGCCAGTACGGACTGCGGGCACCACCACCGATCAGATTGATTTCTGTCGGCAGTAAACCACTGGCATGCAAAGCTTCAGCGCCCTGAAACAACGCAAAACTGACACCTTCCAGCACTGAATAGGTCAGAGCTTTTTGGTCTGTGTTGTAATCCAGACCAAACCAAACACCTTTGGCATTGGGGTTGTTATGAGGTGTGCGTTCACCAGATAAATAAGGTAAAAACAGCGGCAGCTCTTCAACAGCAGCAGGGCCTTGATCCAAATCGGCCAGCAAAGTCGCCACTGGGGTTTTGACGATTTGTTCGGCGTACCATTGCAAACAACTGGCGGCACTTAAAGTGACAGACATCAAATGCCAGGTACCGGGCAAAGCATGACAGAAACTGTGCACAGCAGACTGCGGATTGGCCAGAAAACCATCACTGACCGCAAAATACACACCCGAAGTGCCTAGCGATAACATGGCCTGCCCCGGATGCACTATGCCAGCGCCCACAGCGCCAGCAGCATTGTCACCACCACCCGCAATCAGAGGCACTTCAGCTAAACCCCAGCGTTTGGCGAGGTCAGGTAATAAAGTTCCGGTGATTTGATTGCCTTCGTAAAGTTTTGGCATTTGGTCACGACTTAAACCACAAGCACACAGCAGCTCGTCGTTCCAGTCCCGTTTCGCCACGTCCAGCCATAAAGTACCGGCGCTGTCCGACAAGTCAGAAGCAAAGTCGCCACTTAAGCAAAAACGTAAATAATCTTTTGGCAGCAGCACTTTGGCGACCCGGGCAAAAGCTTGTGGTTCATGCTGACGTAACCAGAGCAGTTTAGGCGCAGTAAAACCCGGCATCGCCAAGTTACCTGTGATTTCAGGCAAATCTGCGACTTTTAATTCCAGCTGTTTACACTCAGCAAAAGAGCGGCCGTCGTTCCATAAAATGGCAGGACGAATAATCTGGTTTTGTTGGTCCAGCAAAGTTGCACCATGCATCTGACCCGCTAAACCTATGGCTTTGACCGCAGCTAAAGACTGACGCTGGCTTAACTGATCCAGACAAGACTGCAGGCCCAGCCACCAATGCTCCGGGTTTTGCTCCGACCATAAAGCTTGTGGCCTGCTGACGGACAACTCTGCACTGGCGCTATCTGTCACTTTGCCGTTCTCGCCAAGCAAAATCACTTTGATGCCCGAGGTGCCTAAATCTATGCCTATGTACATAATCTGAAATCTGTTCTGACTTTTGGTGAGCTAATACTTGGCGAGTGATTGCTTGCCAGCAATTACGAAAATTCATAATTAGCTGTTGAATTATGATTTATCGTTTGCCAAAAAAGCCTGACTGGCTAATATTTAACCCGCTTAAATACAAAAACGAAAAAAGATAACTATAAATACCCAAAGTAAATGAAGTTGCAGTCAACACCATCGCAGCTCCAACTACAAAGAGTATAAAAATCGACAAGACGGGGATAAGAAACATGTTTAAGGCTAAACACAGCATTACACTTTTGTTTAATGCCAATAAGGTATTCGACAGGCAAGTGATCGAAGGTATAGGTCATTACCTGCAATCATCTAAGGTCGACTGGGACGTATACCTGGAGGAGGATTTCCTCTGTCGTCTCGAACACATTCATGAGTGGGGTGGCGACGGTATTATTGCCGACTTTGATGATATGAATATTCAACGCGCTCTGGCCGGGACCACCAAACCTATAGTTGGAGTAGGCGGCTCTTACGGCAAAGCTGCAGATTATCCTGAAGTTCCTTATGTTGCCACCGACAACCACGCTTTGGTAAAAGCCGCTTACGAACATTTAAAACGCAAAGGCTTAGACCGTTTTGCCTTTTACAGTGTGCCTACCGACGAACAACACCGCTGGGCCAGTGAGCGCGAAAATGCGGTGAAAAAATTAACAGCTCAGGATGGCTACGACTGTCAAATTTATCAGGGCCATTGCACCCGACCAGAAACCTGGCAATACGCCATGAACCGGCTGACGGATTGGCTGGAAAGCTTGCCAAAACCTATTGGCATTATTGCCGTCACCGACTCCCGCGCCCGCCATCTGCTACAAGCCTGTGAACATCTGGGCATAGTAGTGCCAGACAACATCTCCATTATTGGTATAGATGACGACGATATAGCCCGCTTTCTGAATCGCATCAGCTTAAGCTCTGTGACTCAGGGTTGCTTTGAAATGGGCTACAAAGCCGCCAAGTTATTACATACCCAACTGAACAATATCGAAGTAGGCCAAAAACGTATTCTGGTGCCGCCTGTGGGTGTAGCCTCACGCCAATCGACCGACTTTAAAGCGCTGCGCGACCCTTATGTGATTCAGGCCATGCACTATATCCGCCGTCATGCTACCCGCGGTGCAAAAGTAGAACAGGTCACTGATTTTGTAGGTATTTCGCGCTCTAATCTGGAACAACGTTTCAGATCTGAACGTGGCCATTCGATCCATACCGAACTGCATAACCAAAAACTGGTGAAAGCCTGCAAAATGCTGGTCGATACTCAGGTCAACCCTATCGCCATCGCCAATATTTGCGGTTATCCGTCGCTGCAATATATGTATGCGGTGTTTAAGCGCCATTTTGGTCAGACGCCAAAAGAATACCGTGAAGCACGGGGCGAAATGCTGAATAACGTTGCGGTAAACGACTAAATAACAAACAAATTTGTTGGGGCGGGTCTTGTACCCGCCCGTCGTGACGATACCCCGATGGACGGGCCGGGACAAGCCGTGGCCCTACAACCCGCCCGCATCGAATTCCAATCCAATACCAGGTAGCGGTTAATCCGCGGTCGTTTTTACATCCTCAGATCCTAAAAAAACGCACAAAGCTGACGTATTTTCATAAAGCCGAAGCCTTTGATGGTCATGGTATTTTTCTATTCAGACCTGACGCAACTAGTCAAAGGAACAGATAAAAATGAAGACAATCTACGCTTCAGCGCTGATGGGCTTGAGCCTGTTGTTCAGCGGATGTCAGCCGGAAAAACCAACGGGCCAAGTAAGCTCAACTGCCACTTTTCACTGGTTTGATTATCAGGGGCAAGACGCTGTTTTTGCAGAACCATTAGCTCAAGGTAGCTACCAAAACCCTGTAGCAGCAGGCTTTTTCCCTGATCCCAGCATCACCCGTCGTGGTGATGACTATTACATGGTGTTGTCTTCGTTTTCCTATACACCGGGTTTGCCGATATTACACAGCACTGATCTGGTGAACTGGCAGTTAATAGGCCACGCACTGAATCGCGCCTCGCAGGTCGATATGTCCGGTATGCAAGTGTCGCGTGGTATTTTTGCCCCTACAATCCGCTATCACGACGGTACTTTTTACATCATCACCACAGTAGTGGATAAAGGCGGCAACTTTATTCTGACCGCGACAGACCCGGCCGGGCCATGGTCTGAGCCGATCTGGTTGCCGGAAGTGGAAGGCATAGACCCGGATATGTTTTTTGATGACGATGGCAAGGTTTATATCAGCCATAACGGCGAAGCGCCGGGCGAAGCCTTGTATGAAGGCCACAGGGCAATTTGGATGTGGCAATACGATCCGGTGAAAAAAGCCGTGCTGCCGGATTCCAAAAAACTGCTGGTCAATGGTGGTGTTGACTTAAGTACTAAGCCGATCTGGATTGAAGCTCCACATATTTACAAACATAACGGCTGGTATTATCTGGTCTGTGCCGAAGGTGGTACTGCCGATCAACATTCGGCCGTGGTATTCAGAACACGCAGCCTGAGTGAGCCTTTTGTACCTTACGGCGATAACCCTATTTTAACGCAGCGTGACTTACCAGCAGATAGAGCCAACCCTATCACCACAGCTGGCCATGCCGATTTAGTGCAGTTACCGAACGGTCAATGGTGGGCTGTTTTTCTGGCCACCCGCACCTATGACCAAACTTTTTTTAATACAGGCCGCGAAACCTTTTTGCTGCCCGTCAGTTGGAAAGACGAATGGCCCACTATTTTGCCTCAAGGACAAGAAATCCCTTATCGCCATCCAGCACCGACCGGTTTAATCAGCAGCATTGGCGCTATGACACAAACAGGCAACTTTAACTGGCGTGATGAATTTGATAACCAAAGCTTAAAGCCCGACTGGAACCTGCTGCGTGAATTTGATCAAAGCTGGCTCACCTTAGATGGACAAAACCTGCTGCTAAATGCCAAAGCTGTGGGCATGGACTCGCTGTCACAACCAGCTTTTATCGGTCGTCGCCAGCAACATACCAGCTTTGAAACCAGCACCAGCCTGGTGGTGCCCAAAGGCAAGATTTCAGCTGGTTTAGTGGCTTTTCAGAACGAGCAATATCACTACTATCTGGGCGTAAAAACTGCAGCTGGTAAAACTACTGTATTTCTTGAGCAAGCTAAAGGTGCTAAACCCAGCTTGATTAGCAGCAAGGACTTAGCTGCAAATACAGAGCAACTGCGGCTCAGAGTTCAAGGCAAAGCCGGAGAAATCAGCTTTTATTACGCCGATCAAACTGGCGACTGGCAACAGTTGGGTGAGGTGCAGGATGCCAAAATCTTAAGCACTCAGGTTGCTGGTGGTTTTGTTGGTACCACGCTAGGTGTGCATGCACGACAGGAAAAAGAGGATAAGCCATGAAAGCACAGTGCCTGCTGATCCTGGCTTTGCTCTGTGGCACGGCTCAGGCTTTGCCTTCCGCTTATCTGGCGCAGCAAGCCGCCAAAGGCGACTTTGCCTTGGTGGGTAAAAGTTCTGTGGCCCAGATCCAACTGGATGAGAAGGACCATAAAGGCTTAAAACGCGCGGTACAAAGCCTGCAACAGGATATTCAAAAAGTCAGTGGCAAAAGCTTAAGCGTCAGCCCAAAAGCGGATGCCAAACAGCTGCTGATTATCGGTAGTCTGGGCAACAATGCGCTGCTGGATCAACTGATCACCGCAGGCAAGCTGGATGTAAGCGCCATTCAGGGGCGCTGGGAAGCCTATTTAATTCAGGTGATTGAACAACCCCTGCCCGGTGTAGAGCAAGCCTTGGTGATAGTGGGCAGTGACAAACGCGGCGCTATCTTTGGTGTTTATGACTTAGCTGAAACCATAGGGGTATCGCCCTGGTCTTGGTGGGCTGATGTGCCGGTGAAAAAGCAGGAGCAGCTTTATATCAAAGCGGGCACCCGCCTGACCGATGCTCCTAAAGTGAAATACCGTGGCATCTTTTTAAATGACGAACATCCGGCCTTAACCAACTGGACCACTGAAAAATTTGGCGGCTACAACAGCCAGTTTTATCAGCATGTGTTTGAGCTTTTACTGCGGCTGAAGTCGAATTTTCTCTGGCCTGCGATGTGGAATAATGCCTTTGCTGATGATGATCCACAAAACGCTATTCTGGCTGATGAAATGGGCATAGTGATGAGCAACAGCCACCACGAACCTATGATGCGTGCCGACAAAGAGTGGAACAGATACGGCAAAGGGCCATGGGAGTATTCCAGCAACCGCGACAATATTTACAAGTTCTGGCAAGAAGGCGCGAAGCGGCATCAACATCTGGAAAGCATTTTTACTCTTGGCATGCGTGGTCAGGAAGATGAGCCGATGAGCGAAGGTGAAAACATTGGTCTACTGGAGCAAGTGGTTGCCGATCAACGCCAGATATTAACTGAAACCTTTAAAGACAAAGCCATCAGCGACGTACCACAAGTCTGGGCTTTGTACAAAGAGGTGCAGGGCTTTTATGAGCGCGGTATGAGAGTGCCAGACGATGTCACTTTGCTTTGGGCTGATGATAACTACGGCAATATCCGCCGTCTGCCAACAGCGGAGGAACGCGGCCGTGCCGGTGGTGCTGGCGTGTATTATCACTTTGATTATGTCGGTAGCCCCCGTTCTTATCGCTGGATCAATACAGTGCCTATGGCAAAAATCTGGGAGCAGATGAATTTAGCCTGGCAATTTCAGGCTGATCGTATCTGGATAGTGAATGTCGGGGATTTAAAGCCGATGGAGTTTCCTATCGACTTTTTCCTACGTATGGCCTGGAACCCACCTGCCTTTAAAGCCGATAACTTAGAGCAATTTGCCGTCAGTTGGGCCACACAACAATTCAGTGCAGAGCATGCAGCCACAGTTGCTGAACTGATCCAGGGCTACACCAAACACAACGGCCGTCGTAAACCAGAAGCTGTAGAACCTCACACCTACAGTATTTTGCATTACCAGGAAGCAGAACGCGTCAGCGCTGAACTGGCTACTTTAGTGAAAAAATCCGACGAGCTGTACGCTCAATTGCCAACAGAGCAACGTGATGCTTATATCCAACTGGTATCGCATCCTCTCAAAGCCAGTCAGGCTGTGTATGAATTAAACCGCGCTGTGGCTATGAATAAATTACATGGCGAACAAGGCCGGGTCACAACAACCTATTGGGCTGAGCAGGTGCGTTATTGGTTTAAACAGGACGCAGCGCTGACCACTCTTTACCACAGCCTGGGCGATGGCCGCTGGAACCATATGATGTCGCAGCCTCATATTGGTTTTACCTACTGGCGTAACCCACCGGCGAACTTAATGCCTGTGGTTTCAGTTGCAGAACCTATGGCAGTGGCCGATATGGGTGTGGCCCCCGAAGGCTCCGCTTTTTCATGGCCTATCAGCGAATACAAAGGCCAGCCGTTAGAGTTGGACCCTTTTTACCCTCATGGCCAACAACAGCGTGCTATTGAAGTTTTTAATAAAGGCAGCCTGCCTTTTGAATTCAGTGCTAAAGCATCAGCCGACTGGATCAAGCTCAGCCAAACTAAAGGCCAGGTTGAGGTAACAAAAACTCTGCAGGTCAAGATCGACTGGAGCAAAGTGAAAACAGGGCTGAATGTAGGCGAAGTGCATGTGCAGGGCACTGGCTGGGGCGGCGCCAAAATTAAAGTATCTGCCGTTAAACCTAAAACAGAGCCGACTTCAGGTTTTGTTGAAGCAGACGGTTATATAGCGCTGGACGCCGCTAGTGCCACAGTGCAGGGCAATAATAAACACAGCTGGTGGCAACTGATCCCAGGCCATGGCCGTGGTGCAGCTTCTATGGCGGCTATGACCGAACTGGATTATCAAACCAAAGATGTTGGCAAATCCCCTTATCTGGAATACCCGCTGTATTTCCATTCCACTGGCGAATTCACTTTACATAGCGTCATAGCCCCTACTTTAGATCTGGTGCCTGGCCGTGGTTTGCGTTTTGCCGTGGCATTGAATAATGGCGAACCTATGATGATCGACAGTCTGGCAAATAAAAGCCCGGCTGTGTGGGATAACGCGGTGTTGGATGGGGTCCGGGTGATCAAAACCGGCATCAAAGTGAATAAGCCTGGCGAACACAAACTACGAGTTTATCTGGTCGACCCGGCCTTAGTGCTGCAAAAACTGATGATCGATACAGGCGGCCTGAAGCCCAGTTATTTAGGGCCAGAGCAAAGCCAAAGAATCGTGAAGAAATAACATAAAACCTAAACGGATACAGATGAAATGAATCAGCTAGAACAACTCAGCAAACTCACTACAGTGGTCGCAGATAGCGGTGATATTGCTGCTATACAGCAGCTTCAACCTACCGAAGCCACCACTAATCCGTCGCTTATTTTGCAGGCCAGCCAGCAGGCCGATTATCAGCATTTATTGCATAGCGCACTCAAAGGCAATGAGCAGGATATTGCCGCAGCCTGTGAGCAAGTGACAGTAAATTTTGGCTGTGAAATTTTGCGCCATATACCGGGTCGTGTTTCCACTGAAATTGACGCCCGCTTGTCTTTTGATACCCAAGCCAGTGTGGCCAAGGCCTTGAGTATTATTGAGCGATACCGCGCAGCAGGCGTGGACTCAAACCGGGTGCTGATTAAACTGGCAGCGACCTGGCAAGGTATTCAAGCCGCAGCTCAACTGGAGAAGTTAGGCATTCATTGCAACCTGACGCTGATATTCAGTCTGGCTCAGGCCAAAGCCTGTGCTGATGCAGGCGTGACCTTAATTTCGCCTTTTGTTGGCCGTATTCTGGATTGGTACAAACAAAACCAGCCAGAGCAGGATTTTTCCGGTGCAAAAGACCCAGGCGTGTTATCGGTAAAAACTATTTATAACCATTACAAAAGCCATGGCATACCTACAGTGGTAATGGGTGCCAGTTTTCGTAATGTCGAGCAAATCCGCCAGTTAGCCGGCTGTGATCTGTTGACCATAGCGCCCAATTTGCTACTGCAACTGAAAGACTGCAACGAGCCTTTGCCTGCAGCGCTGCAGCCAGTCAGTACTCAAAGCCCGGCCACACCCCAAGCCCTGAGTCAGGCACAATTTTTATGGCAACTGAATGAAGATGCCATGGCCACAGAAAAACTGGCCGAAGGTATTCGCAAATTTGCAGTGGATCAGTGCAAGCTGGAACAACTGTTACAGAATCTGAACCAACAGTCTTAGGAATAGAGTCATGCAGATTGATCACCAAAGCCGCGCTAACGCCATCCGTGCTTTAGCTATGGATGCAGTACAAAAAGCCAATTCAGGCCACCCTGGCGCACCTATGGGCATGGCCGATATAGCCGAAGTACTCTGGCTACAATTCTTAAAGCATAACCCGGCTAATCCGTCTTTCAGCAACAGAGACCGTTTTGTTTTGAGTAACGGCCATGCTTCTATGTTGTTGTATTCCTTGCTGCACTTAACAGGTTATGACTTATCCATTGAGGATTTAAAGTCTTTCCGGCAGTTGCATTCCAAAACCCCTGGCCACCCTGAACTGGGTTATACCCCAGGTGTCGAAACCACTACTGGTCCTTTAGGTGCTGGTATTGCTAATGCTGTAGGTATGGCCATAGCGGAAAAAACTCTGGCGGCGCAATTTAACCAACCTGATTACCCTGTAGTGGATCACTTTACTTACTGCTTCCTCGGTGACGGCTGCCTGATGGAAGGTATATCCCATGAAGCCTGCTCGCTGGCTGGTACTTTAGGCCTGGGTAAACTGATCGCCTTCTGGGATGACAATGGCATTTCTATTGATGGTCATGTTGAAGGCTGGTTTACCGATGACACGCCATCACGTTTTCACTCGTATGGCTGGCAGGTCATTCAGGTAGATGGCCACAATCCAGCCCAAATTGCAGATGCAATCACACAAGCTCAGGCAGAAACATCCAGACCTACACTGATTTGCTGCAAAACCATTATCGGCTTTGGTAGCCCGAATAAGTCCGGCTCTCATGATTGTCACGGCTCACCTTTAGGCGACAACGAAATCGCCAAAGTCCGTGAATTTTTGCAGTGGCCTTATGCACCTTTTGAAATTCCGTCCGACCTTTATGCAGCCTGGGACAGCAAAACTAAAGGCGCAGCACTGGAACAACAATGGACAGAGTTATTTGCTGCTTATACAAAGGAATACCCACAACTGGCTGCTGAATATCAACGCCGGGTGATCGACAGAGTATTACCAGCTAATTTTGAAGCAGCCACGCAAAGCTTTATCGACAATTGCCAAAACCAGCAGCAGGATATCGCCAGCCGCAAAGCCTCTCAGCTTTGTATCGGGCACTTTGCCGCCTTAGTGCCTGAGATTTTGGGTGGTTCTGCCGATTTAGCAGGTTCAAACCTGACTTTATGGGCAGGCAGCAAAGGACTGAGCAAAGAAGATAGTTCCGGTAACTATATTTATTACGGTGTACGTGAATTTGGTATGGCCGCCATTATGAACGGCATTACAGCCCACGGAGGATTCCGTTGTTACGGCGCAACCTTCCTGATGTTTATGGAATATGCCCGCAATGCGGTGCGAATGTCAGCCTTAATGCAGCTGCCGAATATTTATGTGTTTACCCACGATTCGATAGGTCAGGGCGAAGATGGCCCAACGCACCAGCCAATAGAACAGCTGACGAACTTACGCACTACACCAAATCTGGTGACCTGGCGGCCAGCTGATTTAACTGAAACAGCAGTAGCCTGGAAAACAGCGCTGACAACCACCAGCTCACCTTCAGCTTTGGTCTTTAGCCGGCAAAATCTGCGTCAGTTCCAACGTAATTCAGAGCAAATCAGGTTAATCAGCAAAGGCGGTTATATTTTAAAAGACTGCGGCGGAGCGCCGGATATAGTGCTGGTAGCCACAGGATCCGAGCTGCAACTGGCGTGCGATACCGCAGAAAAACTCAGTGCAGCTGGTAAAAAAGTCAATGTAGTGTCTATGCCAAGCACCACCTTGTTTGATCAGCAATCTGAGTTTTACCGTGATTCGGTGTTGCCGGACCATGCAAAAATTGTCGCTATTGAAGCGGCGCACCCTGATTTCTGGTACAAATACGTCGGTAAAAAAGGCCTGATTATAGGGATCAGCAGCTTTGGTGAATCAGCGCCGGGCCCTGCTTTGCTGGATTATTTTGGTTTTAATGCAGAAGTAATAGCAGCTAAGATTCTGGCCTAACCCCCAGAAATCAGCAAACAACGGCTTCAACCTTATCAACCTATTAGGGTTGAAGTCTGACTCGAGCTCCCTGCACAAGGATTTTGTTATGCGCTTAGCTGTTTCTGTACTTTGTTTTGTTTCTGCTGCCAGCTCTTACGCCGCAGCACCTCTAATAAAATTCAACCAAAGTGGTTACCAGCATAAGGGCCAAAAGCTAGCGGTGATCCCAGGGAAAAGCCAACAAGCTTTTCAACTGGTCGCTTTACCATCGGGCCAGATTGTCTTCAAAGGCCAAAGTTCAGAGACACAGCTTTGGGCTCCGGCAGGTGAGGCAGTCAGTATTGCTGATTTTTCTCAAGTTCAGAGCAATGGCAGCTACCGGCTTGAAGTTGCAGGTTATGCTCCTGTTGAAGTGCAGATCTCCAATCAACCTTATGCGCAGCTGCACGATGCGGCTATTAAAGCCTATTACTTCAACAGAGCGTCACAGCAACTGGCCCCTGCTTATGCCGGCGTCTGGGCTCGCCCTGCCGGACATCCTGATGATCAGGTAAAAATTCATACCTCTGCCGCTTCAGAAAGCCGACCCACAGGCACAGTAGTGCAGTCGCCCAAAGGCTGGTATGACGCTGGTGATTACAATAAATACATAGTGAATTCCGGCATCAGCACTTTTACCTTGTTGGATGCCTGGACTGATTTCAAAGACTTTTACCGCGAACGGCAATGGACTATCCCTGAATCCGGCAACAACACGCCAGACTTACTGGATGAAGTGTTATGGAATCTGGACTGGATGAGCAGTATGCAAGACCCTGCTGATGGAGGTGTTTACCATAAACTGACGACTCTGAATTTTGAAGGTGCCGTTATGCCGCACCAGGCGGTAGCACAACGTTATCTGGTACAAAAAACTACTGCCGCCGCTTTAAACTTTGCCGCAGTGATGGCAAAAGCTAGCAGAGTGCTGAGCGAATTTGATAAAGAACAACCAGGTAAAGCGGCTTTGTTCAGGCAACAAGCTATTCAGGCATGGCAATGGGCCAGCAGAAATCCGGCTATTTATTATCAACAACCTGCAGATGTCAGCACAGGCGCTTATGGTGATAAAGAACTGGCGGATGAATTTGCCTGGGCTGCAGCAGAGCTTTATCTGCTAACAGGTGAAGAACCTTATTTGCAGCAATTTTTCCAGCTGGCTCAGCCAGTACAAAATCCCTCCTGGGCTTCAGTCGCTGCTTTGGGTTATTTCTCTTTGGCAAAAGAAGCAATTAATCTGACGCCGGAACAACGGCAGCAGGTGTTCAGCGCTATTACCACAGCGGCCGACCAGTTTGTGGTTCAGCATCAGGCATCAGCTTACAAAGTGGCTATGGTGCAGGAAGATTTTGTCTGGGGCAGTAATGCGGTAGCGATGAATAAAGCCATCTTGTTGTACAAAGCCAATCAAATCACCGCCAAAGCCAGCTACGTCGAGGCAATGCAAGGCCTGCTGGATTATGTGCTTGGCCGTAATCCGTTGGATTTAACTTATGTCACAGGGTTCGGCGTAAAAAGCCCACAGCGTATCCATCACCGCCCTTCGCAAGCTGACGCTATCAAAGCGCCGGTGCCGGGTTGGCTGGCTGGAGGTGCACAGCCAGGACAGCAGGATAAATGTAAGTACAACAGCAAATTACCAGCCAAATCTTATGTTGACGACTGGTGCAGCTATGCCAGCAACGAAGTCACCATCAACTGGAACGCGCCGCTGGTGTATATGCTGGCAGCGTTTTCTCTGCAGGGATAATCTTATCAAAGGCCAGAGTTAGAACTCTGGCCTGCCCAGCCTCCACAACTGAATAGTTACACACTCATATGAGTTTTTTGCCCTCTCATCGCAAGCTGTCATAGACGACAGACCGAATACGTATGCAATACCTTGTATAAAAAAGTTAAAAAACCAACTATTCGGCTGGGCCATCACAGAGTGAGGCTCAGGCCCACTTTGAATCACGCACAGAGGATGCAGTTGCCGTGTTTTTTGTGGGGATTTATAGATTAAAAAAGAGATACAATAATGCTTAAATCACCACTAAAACTACTCTCACTTTCGTGCTTAGCAGCCACAAGCTTTCTTTACAGCGCCACAAGCCTGGCTTATTGCCCCCAAACCTCAGACGCAACGCCAAAAGGTCCTATTCCGCTGAACGAGCAAGGTGAGTTCGTACCACTTTGGGCCAAAAGCGCGACTTGGTATCAAATTTTTCCAGAACGCTTCCGTGATGGCGACCCGTCGAATAATCCAACTGCAAAAGATCTGCTTGGCGCAGATCCTGCTGAACCACCCAAAGAGTGGCAAATTCATCCCTGGGGCAGTGACTGGTACAAATTACAGCCCTACGAGGTAGCCAATGGCGAACCTGAATTATGGAAACATTTGCTGCGTCGTCGTTATGGTGGCGACTTACAAGGCATTATTGACAAGTTAGACTACATAAAAGGCTTGGGCTTTAACGCTATTTACCTGAACCCTATTTTTGACGCGCCATCCCTGCACAAATATGACGGAGCCAGTTACCATCATGTCGACCCTAATTTTGGCCCCGATCCAAAGGGCGATAGGGCTATGATGGCCAAAGAGAACCCGCTTGATCCATCCACCTGGGTATGGACTAAAGCCGATGAACTGGCGCTGGAGTTAATTAAACAGGCCAAACAAAGGGGCATCAGAATTATTTTTGATGGCGTCTTTAACCATATGGGCGTCAATAGCTTTGCCTTCCAGCATCTGAAACAGCACCAACAAAACTCGCCTTATAAAGATTGGTTTACGGTGAAGAGCTTTGATAACAAACAGACTGGCAGCACCTTCAGCTACGAAGGCTGGTTTGGCGTCTCTTCGTTACCAGAATTTAAAGAAGACAATAAAGGACTAGCCGCAGGTCCAAGGGATTATATTTTTGCCGCAACAGAGCGCTGGATGAACCCTAAAGGCAAAGGGGCAGAATACGGCGTGGATGGCTGGCGATTAGATGTGGCCTTTTGTGTAGCTCATGGCTTTTGGAAAGAGTGGCGCAGTCATGTCAAAACCATCAATCCACAAGCTTACATTACAGCTGAACTGGTGATGCCTGCAGAGCAAGTGAAGCCTTATTTCCAGGGCGATGAATTTGATGGCGAGATGAACTACAACTTCGCCTTTAACGCCGCAGAATTTATGTTTAATCCAGCTCCGCATAAAATCAGCCCTAAGCAGTTCGATGCCAAGCTGGCACAGGACAGAGCCCTGTATCCGAAAGGCGTTGCTTATGTCACGCAAAACCTGTTTGGCAGTCACGACTCCAACCGTATTGGATCTCATATCGTGAACAGCGGCATAGGTAATTTCCGCGATTGGGGTAAATATTTCCAGCTGTCTCAGGTCGGTAGCAACCCTGCCTATCAGGTGCGCAAACCTAATGCTGAAGAAATTCGTCTGCAAAAGCTTTTTGTTATTTTCCAGATGACCTATGTGGGAGCGCCTATGGTGTACTACGGCGATGAAGTTGGGATGTGGGGCGCCAACGACCCGGATGATCGTAAACCTATGGTGTGGGACGACATCCGCTATGAAGACGAAGTCACCAAACCGGACGGCAGTAAACGCCCTGCTGATGCAGTATCAGTGAACACAGATCTGCAACAACACTATAGTAAGCTACTGAAATTACGAAATAGCTTACCGGCTTTGCAGCTGGGTAGCTTTACTACGTTAGTGACTGACGATGGCCGTGATCTTTATGCTTTTGAGCGTACCTATCAGCAACAGCGAGTGAGAGTGTTGCTAAACAATAGCAATAGCCCCGCCGAATTTGAACTCAGCCATGATGGCCTGAACTGGCAAGAGCAACTTGATAAACTTTCGGTCAGTCGTAAAGGGGATAAAATATATCTGACCGTGCCTGCCAAATGGGGCGCTGTACTGGTTGCACAGTAGCTTTGTGCAGCAGAGGGAATTCAATAATCTCCAGACCAGGGCTACAGCTTAATTGGCTGTAGCCTCTTTTTAAGTCTCCAGGCTAACAAACAGCAGCTGGGTTGTTCTGGCTACGTTGCTGACGACTACGCATAAACCAGAACACCATAATAAGTCCAAGCAAAGCTGTACCAGCACCAGCCAAAGGCACATAACCTAAACCATAACCTGTTTTGATAATGGCGGCTCCCAACACTGCACCCAAAGCATTCCCCAGATTAAAAGCCCCTATATTCATAGCTGCGGCTAAATTCGGCGCTTCTTTGGCTTCTTGTACCACCAGCGACTGCAAAGGCGGCACCAAGGCAAAACTGGCGATACCCCATAAAAAAATCAGAGGCGCAACCAGCAACTGTGATGACAGCACCATGGAGAACAGCGCTAACAACAGAGTCACAGCCACTAAAGAACTGATCAGGGTTAAGTGCAGCGAACGGTCGGCAAAACGGCCCCCTAAATAATTCCCTACCGCTAAACCTACACCGTACAACACCAGCATAGAGGTAACAAAAGCCGTTGAGGCATGGGTTTCATCCTGCAAAATAGGCACTATGTAGGTAAAGACAGTGAACATTGAACTGGAACTAACCACAGTTAACAACAAGGCCGCTACTACCGAACCTTTGGCCAACACTCTGAGTTCATTACGCACATTGGCTTTGCCTTCATTTGCCAGTGGCGGTAATGACAAGCGCAGCGCCAGCATAGTTACTAGCCCTATAACGGCCATAGCAAAAAATGCAGGACGCCAGCCAATGACTTCACCAATGTAAGCAGCCAGAGGCACCCCACCTATAGTGGCCAGGGTTAAACCAGAGAACATTGCAGCTACGGCACCAGAGCGCTTTTCTGGCGGCACAATACTCATAGCCACCACAGAGCCAACACCAAAAAAAGCACCATGATTAAAGGACGTGACAATGCGGCCAAATAACAACAGGTTGTAGCTATCCGCCATAGCGGAGATCAGATTGCCCAGAGTAAAAATCCCCATAGACAACAGCAGCAGGTTACGACGGCTCATATTGGCAAAAACTAAGGTCATCAAAGGTGCACCAATTAGCACACCAAAGGCATAGGCACTGATTAACATACCAGCTGTTGGAATAGAAACAGCTAAGTCATTGGCAATCACAGGTAACATCCCCATAGGGGAAAACTCGGTGACACCTATACCAAAAGCCCCCAGTGCAAGGGCCAGTAAAGGAATATTGATTTTCATGCAAAGTCTCGCTAATTTGTGATGCGAAGGAATATAAACAATCGCAACACCCAGAAAAAGTAGCGCATGGTACATTCAGTTTTGCTTCGGAGTCACAAATGAGCGTTGAAAAGACAGGAAAGACAGATCGAACAGCTGAAATGGAGACCTTTTTGTCCGTTGCCTGCACCGGAAGTTTAAGTGCTGCAGCCCGGGAATTAGATCTCACGCCTTCCGCTGTCAGCCGTATTATGACCCGTCTGGAAAAACGCCTGGGAGTCAGGCTTATTGTCCGCAGCACACGCAAACTGCGCTTAACCAGTGAAGGCGAGTCTTATGCCCTGGCAGCCCGACGCATTTTAAAAGATTTAGAAGAGACAGAAAGCAGCATTGCCAGCAGGGGCAGCCCAAGCGGCACCATCAAAGTCACCACTGCAACGGCCCATAGCCGCCTGACCATAGTGCCGTTACTGAAAGAGTTTTTACAACGCTACCCGGATATCCGCATTGAGATCGATGTATCAGACCAAATCCGCGATGTTCATGCAGGCCAGGTTGATGTAGCTATTCGTTTTGGCCCCTTGCCGGACAGCGGCCTGAATGCCCGCCGTTTGGGAGAAACAGGCCGGGTTGTGCTTGCATCCCCTGAATACCTGGCAAAAACCGGAGTCCCCCAAACACCAGCGGATTTAACAAAGCACAATTGTCTGGATTTCAGTTTTAGACGACTCGAGCCGGGCTGGCCATTTCGTGAAAACAATCAGGATTATATGCTCGCCGTCAGCGGCAATGTGATGGCAAACAATGGTGAAACGCTGGTAGAGCTGGCCCTGCAGGGCATAGGCATTACCCGTGTCGGCCGGTTTCATGTGCAGCAGGCACTAGCCACAGGCCAACTGGTGGCTTTACTGGAAGAGTACAATCCGCAGGACCGCGAAGCCATTCATGCGGTTTTTATTGGGGGTCACACTATGCCCGCCAGAATCCGGGTCTTTGTTGATTATCTGGTAGAGAAGATGACAGGCACTACTAAAACTGCTGATTAAGATCATCAAAGCGGGCATGTAGCCCGCTCTTGCTCTGCAGTTCCGCTTTAAGGTTTGATGCTACGGTCCAAAAACTCCAGCATAGCTGCTGCTATTTGGTTGCCGTGTGTTTCAATAGCAAAGTGACCACTGTTGACAAACTGCACTTGGGCTTTTGGGTTGTCACGCTGGAATGCTTTAGCGCCAGCTGGCAAAAAGAACGGATCCTTTTCACCCCAAATCGCTAATAAAGGCGGTTGTTTACTGCGAAAGAACTGATGCAACTCTTTGTATTGGTTTAGATTGCTGCCGTAATCCAATAACAAATCCATCTGTGCATCCACACCATGGCGCTCTATCGCTGCATGAGCTAACTGATAAGGCTCTGGCGCGATCACAGAGGTATCTTCTACCCCTTCGGTATATTGCCATTTCAGCATCTCTGCGGTATTGAACTTACGCAGGGCTTCGCGGTTTTCCGCTGTTGGGTTGGCCCAGGCTTTACGCATATCTGCCCAACCTGCACTCAGACCTTCTTCGTAGCCATTGCCATTCTGAGTCACAATAGCGGTGATCTTGTCCGGGTTTTTCACCGCCAGACGCCAGCCCACAGGAGCGCCATAATCAAACACGTACATCGCATAACGTTCCAGCTTCTTGGCTAGGGTAAACTCATCAATCACCGAGGCCAGCTTGTCAAAGTTGTAGTTAAATTTAACACCGGCTTTGATGCTGGATTGGCCAAAACCAGGTAAGTCCGGTGCAACCACATGGTACTTCTCCGCCAGTTTTGGCATTAAATCCCGAAACATATAGGACGAAGCACCAAAGCCATGCAACAACAGGACAGTGGGCGCTTTGGGCGAACCCGCCTCGCGGTAAAACAGATTGACCCCCTGCACATCCAGGCTTTGATAACGCACCTGGGTTTTATCTTCTGCAGCAAAGGCAGAAAGAGATGCAACTAAGGTTGCAGCGGCCAGCAGTATGTGTTTGGTATTCATAGTTACTCCGTGAAGTTAAAGTTGACAATCTCACTTAGTAACCCATATAATTGCAATTAACTGGTTACTTGACGCAAGTCTGGCTGAAGCAAAGTAACCTGTCAAATTTATTTTTAGAGGTTGCCTATGCTAATTTCAGAAATTCTGCACAACGAGACTGAGAGTGGTGCTCCGATGCTGGGCGATCATTTAGCGATGGACTTACTCAATACAGAAGCACGCGACAATGGTCAGGCTATTGAATTCTGGAACAGTGATGCACAAGTATTGCGCTGGCTGGCACGTTATGACATCACTCCTGCATCAGAAGGCAAGACTATGCCTTCAGGTGAACTGCTCACTCAGGCGAAGGCTTTACGTGCGCTGGCGCGGCGTTTAATCACTGAATTTAAAGACGGAAAATCGCCGGAGATCGGTGAACTTAATCAGTATTTACAGGCTTTTCTGACAGCGCCGACTCTGGAAAGGGATCCTAATGGCCAACTGATGTTAAGCCGAATCTCACGCAGTGACAGCAGTGGCGCTCTGCTGGGGCCAGTGGCAGAAGCTGTGGCGCAATTATTGGTGGAAGGCCATGTTGCACTGATCAAACAATGCGAACACCCCGACTGCATTTTGTGGTTTTACGATAGAACCAAAGCCCACAAACGCCGTTGGTGCAGCATGGCTTTATGTGGCAACAGGTATAAAGCGGCACAGTTTAGAAAAAAGAAGCAGTAGTTAACTTACCTGGTTTTTTCATAGTCGAAAATATGCTCCTGCATTTTCGACATACCGTCCATCCATGGACATAAAAAAGCCTCTGACTGCAGAGGCTTAGTTTTACAACGAATAAACCGAATCCTAGAACGGAATATCGTCGTCGAAGTCGATTGGTGGTTCCATTGGGCCACGTTGTTGTGGGGCCGCTTGATTAAAACCGCCTTGTGGCTGGTTAAAATTGCCCTGAGGCTGGAAGCCACCATGAGTTGGACGTTGCTGGTAACCACCTTGTGCCGGTGCTGCAGCAGGAGCTTGCGGAGCGTAACCGCCCTGAGCCGGAGCTGCTTGTGGCATACGTTGTTGTGGTGCTGCTGCAGGTTGTTGATAGCCACCTTGCTGACCAATTGGCGCGCCGCCACCCATAGCAGGAGCCTGACCCATGCCAGCGCTCTGGCCTTCACCACGGCCGTCTAACATTTGCAGCTCGTTCGCAATGATTTCTGTGGTGTAACGCTCAACACCTTGCTGATCCTGCCACTTACGGGTGCGTAAACGACCTTCGATATACACCTTGCTGCCTTTACGCAGGTATTCACCGGCGATTTCAGCTAAACGCTGGTAAATCACCACACGGTGCCATTCGGTATTTTCTTTCTTTTCATTGGTGGTTTTGTCCGTCCAGCTCTCGCTGGTCGCAATAGTCAGGTTAGCGACTGCGCCACCTGTAGGCATATAACGGACTTCCGGATCAGTGCCAAGGTTACCAATGAGTATTACTTTATTAATTCCACGAGCCATGCGACTTCTCCTTAACTTTTTTGGCTGCTCTCAACCAAAGACTGTGCCTCTGCCAAATCAAAATGTTGCTGGCCGACTTTTAAATACAAACGTTGTTCCGCAACCACCACTGTGACTTCCAACACACCTTTGAGTTGGGTCAGGCGCTCTGCCAATTGGGCTGCGGCGGCTTCATCGGCCACTTTGACAGGCAATGACAGCCGTTGCGATCGCGCTGGCACTGTCATGCTGCTGGCATAAGCCAACCATAGTAAACCAATCAGGGCAGCCACGGCAAACAAGGATTCACCGCTGCTGAAACTAGCCACAGCACCGCCTAAAATACCGCCAGCGAAGGCGCCAAAAAACTGCGCACTGGCATAAGTACCCATAGCAGTACCTTTTAATCCAGCAGGGGCAATACGCGACAACAAAGCAGGCATGCTGGCTTCCAAGTAGTTAAAACCAACAAAAAATAGCAACAGCGCCAGGGCGATCGACCACAACTGCTGATTGATTAAAATTAACACAAAACTAACAATAAGCAGGCTAATTGCCAGTAATAAATAACCTTTTTCTTGTTGTTTACGGCTGGCGAGGATCATCAATGGCACCATCAAAATAAAAGCCGCAATTAAAACAGGTAGATACAGTTGCCAGTGCTGCTCTGATACAAAATTCAGCTGTAACAACAAAGTAGGCAACACCACAAAAATAGCAGTTAACAACAGATGCAGTACCAGTACACCGAAGTTCAGCCGTAATAATTCAGGATGACGGAATAAAGCACTGATTTGGCCTTTGGTCGCCAGCGTTTCAGAAGTTGGCGCTTTACTGACGGCCACCGGAACCACTTTCCATACCAATAGCAAACCGGTAATAGCCATTAAAGCAGTGCACCAGAAAATACCACTTAAACCGCTGGCCGCTGCTATAGCAGGCCCAGCCACCATAGCTATGGTAAAGGACAAACCTATGGTCATGCCGATCACAGCCATCACTTTGGGTCTTTGTTCTTCGCGAGTCAGGTCGGATGCCAACGCCATTACAGCACCTGAAATAGCACCCATGCCTTGCAGCACCCGGCCAAAAGTCACCATATAAACCGAATCGGCTAAGGCTGCCACTACAGAACCCAGCACAAAAAAGCCAAGGCCCAGCAACATCACCGGTTTTCTACCCCATTTATCGGACAGCCAACCCATAGGAATTTGTAACAATGCCTGTGTTAAACCATAAGCACCTATAGCTAAGCCTATCCACATAGGCGAAAAGCCGATCAGGTCTTTACCAAAAATGGCAAAGACGGGGATCAGCATAAATAAACCAAGCATCCGGAAAGCAAATACCAGTGCCAAAGACCAGGCGGCACGTTTTTCCAGTGGATTCAGATGGGACATCCGCGACTCTTCTCCGGGTTAAAGCGGGCGGCGATTGTAGCACAGCTGGCAAGGCCTGACAGCATGCTTGCGGCCACTTTTATAACGGTTCTGTCGCACAACGCCGCTGCAACAGGTATTGCCTGAGGCAGACTATAGTTTTGCCTGAAAACACAAGCAGCATCCATTTCTTGCAGCCTTTATCAGTGCTGTTTTTCTAAGCTGCTTACTTGCTATAAGGCATGTATTTATATACAGTATCTCCAATTGAATTATCGCCCGGCTGATCCAGTTTTTACTTTTTCACATAAAGCTTGTGACTAAGACAAAGTGGTTGCCCAGCCGCATCTTTTATCGAATAGCCAAAGTCAGTGGAATTGCAGCAAGGCGACAAGTGATTGGAGCGAAAGCGTGCAGTCAACACAGCTGCGGTTTTAATGAAGAAGGGTATAATTCATTTTTCCCAAGCCGACCTCAACAGGCAAGAGACCCAGCCGTATGGATAAAATAGATATTCGGGGTGCCCGCACCCACAACCTGAAAAACATTTCGTTAGAGATCCCACGTGACAAACTGGTAGTGATCACTGGTTTATCCGGTTCAGGTAAATCCTCTTTGGCCTTTGATACGCTGTACGCTGAAGGTCAGCGCCGTTATGTTGAGTCGTTGTCGGCCTACGCCCGACAGTTTTTAAGCCTGATGGAAAAACCCGACGTCGATCATATCGAAGGTTTATCGCCGGCTATTTCTATTGAACAAAAATCGACTTCGCATAACCCACGTTCTACTGTGGGCACTATCACTGAAATTTACGACTACCTGCGTTTGTTGTTTGCCCGTGTTGGCGAACCGCGTTGCCCTACTCACGATTTGCCGTTAACTGCACAAACGGTCAGTGAAATGGTGGACAAAGTGGTGGCCTTTCCTGAAGGCACCAAGCTGATGGTATTAGCGCCTGTGGTGCAGGAACGTAAAGGTGAACACGTCAAAACGCTGGAAACCCTGGCGGCTCAGGGTTATATCCGCGCCCGTATTAATGGCGAAATTTGTGATTTGTCTGATCCACCAAAGTTGGACTTACACAAAAAACACACCATTGAAGTGGTGATCGACCGGATCAAAGTGCGCGACGATATTAAACAACGTTTAGCCGAAAGTTTTGAAACCGCGCTTGAGCTGTCTGGTGGTATAGCCAAAGTAGCGTCTATGGACGATGAAAAAGCGCCGGAGCTGATTTTTTCTGCCAACTTTGCCTGCCCGACTTGTGGTTATTCTATGGCCGAGCTGGAACCGCGGTTGTTTTCCTTTAACAACCCGGCCGGTGCTTGCCAAAGCTGTGATGGTTTAGGTGTAAAACAGTATTTTGATGCAAATAAGGTCATTGTCAGTGACGAGCTGAGTTTATCCGGCGGCGCTATTCGTGGCTGGGATAAACGTAACTTCTATTATTTCCAGATGCTGAAATCCTTAGCCGACCATTATGGTTTTGAGCTGGAAGCGCCTTTTGCCAGCCTGACCAAACAGCATCAACAAGTGATTTTAAACGGCACAGGCAAAACCGATATCGAGTTTAAATACCTGAACGACCGTGGTGATATCATCAAACGTAAACATCCGTTTGAAGGCATTTTGCCGAATATGGAGCGACGTTATCACGAAACCGAATCCAATGCGGTACGTGAAGAACTGGCCAAGTATTTAGCGTCGCAGTCTTGCCCAACTTGTAACGGCTCACGTTTACGTGAAGAAGCCCGCCATGTCTTTATTGGCAAAACCACTTTGCCAGAAGTAGTAGAGCTGTCGATTGGTGACTGTTTAGAGTTTTTCCGCCAACTTACCTTAATGGGCCAGAAAGCTCAGATCGCCGAAAAAATTCTGAAGGAAATTCAGGACCGTCTGATGTTTTTAGTCAACGTCGGCCTGAATTACCTGAACCTGTCCCGCAGCGCCGAAACCTTATCAGGTGGCGAAGCCCAGCGTATTCGTTTGGCCAGCCAGATTGGCGCAGGTTTAGTTGGGGTTATGTATGTGTTGGACGAACCTTCGATAGGTTTGCACCAACGCGATAACGACAGATTATTAGGCACCCTGACGCATTTACGCGACTTAGGTAACACCGTCATAGTAGTTGAACACGACGAAGATGCAGTGCGCGCTGCCGACCATATTATCGACATTGGCCCTGGTGCCGGTGTGCATGGTGGCTCTATTGTGGCGCAAGGCAGCCTGGAAGATATCAAGAACACCCCAGAGTCGTTAACAGGCCAGTATTTATCAGGCGTGCGTAAAATTGCGGTGCCAGACAAACGTCATGTTGGCAAAAAAGGCAAAGAATTAAGGGTGTTAGGCGCAACAGGCAACAACCTGAAAAACGTCGATTTAGAAATTCCATTTGGCGTGATGACCTGTATCACAGGGGTGTCTGGTTCTGGTAAATCCACCTTAATAAACGACACTTTATTCCGTGTCGCCCACCGTGTACTGAACAAAGGCGAAGGCGACGAACCTGCGGCGCACAAAGCTATTCAGGGCATGGAACATTTTGATAAATGTGTCGACATAGACCAAAGCCCAATAGGCCGCACGCCACGTTCTAACCCGGCCACTTACACAGGTATTTTCACTGCAGTACGGGATTTATTCGCCGGTACTCAGGAATCCCGTTCTCGTGGTTATCAGGTCGGCCGTTTTAGCTTTAACGTTAAAGGCGGCCGCTGTGAAGCCTGTCAGGGCGACGGCATGATCAAGGTTGAAATGCACTTCCTGCCAGATGTGTATGTGCCGTGCGACGTCTGTAAAGGCAAACGTTACAATCGCGAAACCCTGGAAGTAAAATACAAAGGCAAGAACATTCACGAAGTGCTGGAAATGACAGTAGAAGACGCGCACGAGTTTTTCGAAAGCATTCCGGCTATAGCCCGCAAACTGAAAACCCTGATGGACGTAGGTTTAACCTATATCCGCCTCGGCCAGTCAGCGACTACCTTGTCGGGCGGTGAAGCTCAGCGGGTAAAACTGGCGCGTGAACTCAGTAAACGCGACACAGGCAAAACCCTGTATATCCTCGACGAGCCAACCACAGGCCTGCACTTCTTTGATATCCAGCAGTTGCTGAACGTACTGCATAAACTGCGCGACCACGGCAATACCATAGTGGTGATTGAACACAACCTCGACGTGATCAAAACCGCAGACTGGGTGGTCGACTTAGGCCCTGAAGGCGGCAGCGGCGGCGGTGAAATCCTGATCGCAGGCACACCAGAACAAGTGGCTGCTTATGAAAAATCCTACACAGGGCATTATCTGAAGCCGTTGTTGGGGATGTAGTATTCAGATGCGGCGCTCTACAAGCAGCGCCGCACCTGTTGATAAACCGCGTTCCATAACTCCACCTTAATAGTCGTCACCACACTTTTATGCGCATAAAAATGTAATAACCTCTGGACGAGTAACGAAATAATCTATGTATTACAGTCATCTAAGGCTGAATATGGAGAAATTTGCCAAACTTATTTTTTTACAGCAAAGAGCATGAATACTAATGTAGCGCTGAAGAAGTAACCATAGAGAGAACATGTTGAATGGAATAAAACTTACAGATCTTGCGAAGGGCTGCATTTGGGTTGGGCAACATAGAGACAAACGAATGATGAGCTAAAATTCAAGCGCTTTACATATGAAGTCATAAACCAGTTAATACATCAACCTGAAACTTCTTCTCAAAAATTGTCTCTCTATGTATCGCCAAAAAATCGGCCTGAGGGCTGAACTTATCTGGTAAAAAGATACTTTTACCATGAAAGCTTTTTATAGAAGAGTCAAAGAATTGGTCATTTTTATGATTAATTTGATTCGACACCACAACACGATAGTTTTCATCAATAGTCAGTAGCCCCAAATCAAAAGCTTTATCATGCAAAGCCGACATAGCTAGGCCATTGCCTGGATTTAAACGGTTATGAACATCCTGACTCCAAGGCACAATATGGCTAGCTATCAGTAACTTAGGGACAGATAAACCGCTGATACAACAACGGTTGTTATAGGCGCTTAATACCGCGGCTCTAAAATATGATTGCCCTATACGAACCTGAGTAATAGCTTCTTTACTCATTCCTTGATAGTTAATAGGCGACTCTTCTCGAACATCAGGCCAAACTTGTTGCAATGGAGTAGCTAATAGAGAAACGGCAGCGTCCATCTGTGCAGAAAAAGCCAACCAATCCGCCTTCATTTCCAACCACATAGCACGGTCAGCGTTAGAAGCTTTTTTTAAGCCAACACGGCCTGTGGAAGTGATAGCAGGATCTAAACTCGCAATATTGGTTAACTTCATCGCCAACGAAGAGGGTGTTCGACCCATAAGCATGGCGTATTGAATGATGTCAGGGCTGCGCGCATGCAGCCGACCAAAAGGTAAACGAACATAAAGGCTAAATGCGACCAACAGCTGCTGCCTAATCCAAGGTTTTGACTCTGCCAACCTAAACATCTTTTGTTTTGATACCCACTGAAAGTAACTTTGCCAGGTTAAATCCATTTCTCAAAGCAAATCATTGTTTTAGATAGCGAAATCCATCACTCCGGCCAAGGCAGCTGCCACGCGAAAAAAAACAATTGCGAATTATTACTATTTGTAATTGAGATCTATTTGCATCTTGGTTAATATAATAACGAACTAAACAACCCCTTGATCTGCCAACTAAAACCAGCCGGAGAAACCTCATGACACGCACTGCTGCGAAGCATTTTCAATTATCTGCTTTGGCTTTATGCCTGAGTGCAACCCTGCCATTGATGGCACAACAAAGCCCGGATGGCGCAGCAGACGAAGCAGCCATTGAAAAAATTACAGTGCGTGGTGAAAAGACAGCTCGATCGCTACAGGAAACCACCAGTAGTGTGGCGGTTACTACCGCTTTACGCATCGAGCAGGAAAACCTGCAGAGCTTGTTTGATGTGCTGAACCGCACAGCTAACGTGTCGCAAATGTATGGCAACAGAGGTTTTACTATTCGCGGTATAGCAGATGAGGCTGGCGCACCTAACCCCTTAGCTACAGTGTATTTGGACGGTGCGGCTTTACCCAGCCAGATCGGCGATTCAGGCCCGACCGACTTATGGGATATAGCTCAGGTTGAAGTGTTACGTGGCCCTCAGTCTACTATTCAGGGTGAAAATGCGTTGGCTGGTGCCATCATTTTACGCACTGAAGATCCAACCATGGATTGGAATGCGAAAGCTCGCCTGCTCTGGTCTGATCCATCGGACCGTCGTATCGCTTTTGCTGGTGGCGGCCCTTTAATTGAAGACGAGCTGGCTTTCCGGCTAGCAGTAGAACAGCGTGATTTTGATGGTTTTGTCTATAACCCAACCCGCAACACGGAAGAAGATACTGTAGACGCATTAGTGGCCCGGGCCAAATTACTCTGGACCCCCTCAACATTACCGGGATTTACCGCTCGTCTTAGCTTTATGCGTGACGATCACGAAGGCCCTTATATGTATAGCTACTCGCGGCTGGACGAGAACGATTACTTCAACAACAGAGTCAACACGTCGAACAGACCAAACACCACGGATATCGTCAGCGATGTCAGTACGCTGGAGTTAAGTTATGAGTTCAGCGATGCCTGGTCTTTATCCGCTGTGACTTCAAGCACCAGTTCAGATGCCATCCGATCTTATGATAATGATCTAACAGAGGCAGAGAGAGCCTTTGGCAATACAGACGAAAACTACGATAGCCTGTCGCAGGAATTACGCCTGCATTTTACTCATGATAAGTTCAGAGGTTTAGTAGGTCTCTACGGCTCGAAACGTGAGGCTGATTATAAGATCACAACCTTAAGCAATGTCGTGACTCCGCTAGGCACTATAGCTGCCGTGTTACAGGCAAACGGTTTAGATACAACAACAGCCAACTACCTTGCAAACCTGTATGGTCAGGCTTTGCCATTGATCCCTGTGGACTATCATAATGAAGCGCCAAGCAAGTCGGAAAACAAGGCTATTTTTACAGATCTGGAATATCAATTTACACCTGAGATAGCACTGTTAGCTGGCTTTCGATACGACAACGAAAAATACACTTATGCCTCAGAAACAACGGCCAACTTTGTCGGCATTCTGCCGGACCCATTAGCTTTTGGCGCTGCGGGCACAGCTTTGAATACCGCAGTGACAGGCATTAACTACGCGGTATTGGGTTTAGTGGCTGACGCGAATGGCATCACCCCATCCAGTACCCGCGACTTTACTGCTTTCTTACCAAAACTAGGCCTGCGTTGGGACTATAGTACTGAACAGTCTTTAGCTTTTACTGCTCAGCGTGGTTATCGTTCAGGAGGGAGCTCTTACAATATTGCTCGCAGCGAGATCTTTGCTTACGAGCCTGAATTTACCACTAACTATGAACTGGCCTGGCGCAGCAGTTGGCTGGACAACAGCGTCACACTCAATAGCAACCTGTATTACATCGACTGGAAAGACAAACAGGTTACAGCCTCTTTTGGTTTAAACAACTTCGACACTCATACAGTCAATGCAGGTAAAGCACACTTGTATGGCCTTGAACTGGAAGCCAGACAACGCCTGAATGAGAGTGTGGACTGGTATAGCTCTTACGGCTTTTCACGCACTCAGTATGATCAATTTGACGCAATTCTGGGTGCCAGTATTACCGATTATGCCGGTCAGGAATTTGCCTACGCACCACGCCATACCTTCGCTATAGGTTCAAATTACTACTTTGCCGACAACTGGACAGCCAATCTGAATGCGAATTACCGAAGCTCTGTATTTATGAATGTAGGCGTCAGTGATCAGGAGCTGTCATCGCGTACTGTAGTCAACGCCAAACTGAGTTACGAGGCCGATGCCTGGTCTGTGTATCTGTTTGCCAATAACCTGCTGGACAAAGGTTATGTGCAGTATCGCTGGCCTGCTGAGCCTAACGCCATTTTTGGTGACCCTAGGGTTGTTGGCGTTGGATTTGAAGGTCGCTGGTAATCATTCTCAGGAACACAAGCAATGACTTCGACATTACTTTATCTGCTCACCGCGACTTTGGCTGCGCTGCTGTTGTATCTGGCCTCAGCACGGCAACAACTCTGGCCAGCCGCAACCAGTAATGTGAAGCCATTGCGGGTTCTGGCTTTGTTGTTATCTATACTGGCCTGGTTTTTTGCAGGTTCAGCGCTTGGGGTATGGGCTGGATTTTTTGCCACTTTAGCTGTTTTGATGCTGGTATTCGTGGCTTTGCCTTTTATCGACGCTTACCGGAGAAAACAGCATGTGGGGTAAATCAACAGCCGCAGCTTTGCTTGGCTTGCCTTTGAGTGTGGGCCTGATCGGTTTGTTAGCTTTGTTATGGCCGGGGCAAAATAACCAGTTGGTTTTGCCCTGGTTACTGATAGTGTTCCCGATCTGGATTGGCATTATGGCTGGTACTTTTTTGTTTCGTAGCGGCAAACAAGCCTGGTTGGTACTGAGTATCGCAACCTTGAGCTGTTTTGCGTTGATGTCCTTAGTCAAACAATTCGTGAGCGCATCTTTATGAAAGTAGCAACCCAACGCACCTTTCGTGCTGTGCATACCTGGACTGGTCTGATTGCTGGTATGGCGCTTTTTATTGCCTTTTACGCTGGCGCTATTTCCGTGTTTGTGCACGAGTTGTATGACTGGCAACAACAAGGTGAACTGGTGCAAGCCGACTCACTGCAGCAGGCTCAGCCTTTAGTTGACGCACTGCTGCAACAGCAACCAGAAGCTAGCCATGGTTTTACTTTGTTGCTGCCAGGCCATCACGGGCCAGAACTCAGTGCCTATTGGTACGACAACTCCAGCGGTACTCAGCATAAATTTAAACTCAGTGCAGACAATCAACTTAGCCAAAACCCAGCCAGAGCTGACTTTGTCAGTTTTATTTACGATTTGCATTTCACTGCGGGTTTACCTCGTACCACAGGAATGTATCTCTTTGGTCTATTTTGTTTGCTTTATGGTTTGGCTCTGGTCAGTGGTGTGGTGATTTATGCACCGGTGTTTTTAAAAGACTTATTTGCCTTGCGCCTTGGCCCCAGCGTCAAACGCATGTGGCAGGATGCTCATAATGCGGTGGGGATTCTATCTTTGCCTTTCCATATTTTATTCGCCTGGAGCGGCGCGGTTTTGACTACAGGTTTTCTGATGCTGGCGCCATTTCAGCTTGCTGTTTTTGACGGTAAGTTACTCGACATACTTGAGCCAGATTTTGAAGTAGTGCCTCATGTCGAACCTGCCGCAGTACAAAAACCTTTGGTCAGCGTGCATGAATTATTAGCGACAGCCAAAACAGCCATGCCGCAGTTAGAAGTTGAAAGCATGTTTTATCATGACGCCGGCGATCTAAATGGCACTGTTACTTTATACGGCGCTATCGACAGCCCCACTGTGACACATTCCGCTGCTGCAGTGATCAACACAGCCAGCGGCGAACTGATCAAAACCCTGACCCCGGAAGAATTTACACCGGGCACAGCATTTCTGCGGGGTATTCAAAGCCTGCATTATGGCGACTTTGGCAATTACCCGGTGAAATGGCTGTATTTTGTACTGGGCATGGCGGGAGCTTTTTTATTCTACAGCGGTAATTTGTTATGGATTGAATCCAGACGCAATGCCAACACAGCCCTACAACCACGCAACACCCGCATTATGGCCGGATTAACCCTGGGTATAGCGCTGGGCTGTATGGCGGGCGTGTCGGCCTTGTTTTTAGCTGGCGCTTTATTGCCCGAAGCTTTGCATATCCGCTGCTACTATCTGGTGTTTTTTCTGGTGCTGCTGTGGTGTTTAGTGCGTCATCCGTCTAAAGCTGCAGTGGAAATGTTAATGCTTACCGCCCTGTTGAGCGCATTTATTCCTGTCGCCAGTTTTATACAAAGTGGTCAGCACCTTTTTCACTCTTTTTGGCATGGCCATTGGATACGCTTTAGTGTGGATGTCACAGCCTTGGTAATGGCCTGGTGTTTTTGGCGTATGGCATTGGCAGCCAAAAAACGCGCCAGAACAGGGCCTGCAAATAGCTTATGGGCTTTGCCTGCAAAAGGCTAATTTGACGTCAGGTATCAAAAGGAGCTCAGGCTCCTTTTAATGTTTTTAATAAAGCCGCACTAAACTCTATTTTTTCATTACTCAACTGCCTGTAATCAAAGTAAGGCGTGACCAGTACTTGGTTCGTTGGGTCTATTGCAAACTCTTCGTTCAACCAATGCAACTGACAAGCTAAACCTTGCTGGATCAGCTGTTTGGCATGGGTGCGGCCAGCAATTAAATGAATAGTATTCTCGGCGGTCTTTAGCAGCGGCATATCAAATAACAGGGCTGTGTCTGAAGCTTTTTGCAGTAAAAATTGGTCACGATACTGCTGCCAGCTGGCAGCCTGAGTCGGGAAGTGAAATAGCTTTGGATCCAGAGCACAGAGCAACTTGGCGTAGACATTAAATAACTTGCGCCAGCCATTGCCACAATGCTGATAAATCAGGTCTATATCACCCGCTTGCATCGCTTCGCAGTCAAATAGCTGCTGATACTGTGGCATTTTGGGTCGATTTTCCACATAGACCCTAAAGCTGGCGTTTTGATCCCCTAGTCCAATCACGTTTTTCTGTCTCATCCGCTAAAAACTACTGTCATGGTAACGGATTTTAGCGGCATTGCCTTCAGGGAAGACGCGCATAGGCTGTTGGAGTCACGCCTAAAAACTCTTTAAAGTCGCGAATTAAATGCGACTGATCGGTATAACCCAAGGCTTCTACCAAATCAGCAATCTCTGCGGATTGCTGCTCCAACAGCAGCAAGGCCTGATGCAACCGATACTTACGGATCAACCATTTCGGAGTTACGCCTACATACTGGCGGAAACAACGCTGAATGGCCTGCACCGAAAGATTGCTACGTTCAGACAGCAACTCAACCTTAGTGATGTCTGAGTGCTGTTTGATAAGACTAACCAGTTGCCGCACTCTGGCACCTTGAGCAGATGGCGCAATAGCAAAGGGTTTAAAGCAGCATTGCAGTATGGCTACCCGTTGTTGATCTGAGTTTGCCGCCGACAACTCAGACAGCAGCCGACTGATATCCATATTAAAAACCTGATCCACCTTAAGCTGCTTATCGATAAAGTCAGCAGGTTTGAAATTCAATGGTTCAGCCAATGCACCCAACGCAAACTTAACGCCAATAATCTGGCCTTTGCCTTGCATTTCATAACTATAACTTTTGCTGACAGGCCCAAGCAGAGTGGCTGTACCAGTGTTGATCACTAAGTGGAAATTCGGGTCTGGTAAGTTTTGTTGAATATGAGCGGCTTGGCCACGCAAGTCCCAATCGACCAACCAAAATTGCTCAATCAATTCAGCCAGTGCGGCATCTGGGAGATAACGCCGTAGTTGGTAGAGCTCAGCGCTTTGGCGTTGGTGTAGCACTCCGGTGATTGGATTGTGATTGCTTTGCAAAACCCTACTCCACAACAAAACCTCTGAATGACGTGTTTTTACAATACCTTAGATCCGCCACATGATACTGTTAAATCAGCACAATGATTCAGGCAAGGCAGAAAAACTAATGCAATTGAAAGGCACCTTTCAAATTACCGACTGGCAAGAATCGGTCACCACATCCTTTGAACAAGGAGCCAAACTCAGCAAAGCGCTGGTAAGCCAGAGCTACAGTGGCGATATCACCGGCAGCAGTGAAGTACACTACCAACTGAGCTACGAAAGCACCGGAGATGCCAGCTTTAACGGCTTTGAATTTATTACCGGCAGCCTTGGTGATACACCTTGTCAACTCACGCTGAAACAGGATGGCACTTTTGAGAAGGGCATCGCCAAAAGCCAGTTTGTCATTATCAGCAGCGCTACCCATCCAGTATTGCTGGGCCTGAGCGGCAGTTTTATTTCAGGTGAAGCAGGACAAGCGAGTTATGTTATTGGTTAGACAACAAAGCTGTGGCTGCAAGTACGACGGGTATTGTCAGTCCGCAAACTGCTGGCGCATAGGCGCACTGATCAAAGCATTCCGCAATAAATGCAGGTTGAGCCTGATGCTATTGGCCTGCTCTTCAGCAAAAGTTTCCAGCTGTTGTAGTACAGTTTTTGGATACCAGTGCCCAGCCACAACCACAGCTTCAGGTTCACGCATACTGGCTACATCCAACAGGGGGTTATCATTTAGCAGCAGTAAATCAGCCGTTTTACCCACTGCCACTGAACCAGTTTGTGCTGCCATGCCAGAAAAAACAGCAGGATTTATAGTGGCGGTTTGAATCACTTCTAAAGCTGTTAAACCTGCCTGCTGATACAAGGCCAGCTCGTCGTGTAAACCAGAGCCTGCAAAGACAAAAGAGTCGGGTGTATCTGTGCCTGCCAGAATTTTCACTCCGGCTTGCTGAGCTTGTTTTACTTGCTGCTGCGCTAACTGCAGCAACTCGATATGTACATTCAGGCTTTTGCTATCGTAGGCCTTTTTCAACATGGCATCAGCATCGCCTTGCCAGAGTAACTGCAGCAGATAAGGCACAAATTTCAGGCGTTTATCCTGCCGGAATTCGGCATCACCAGCTTTAGCGCCCAATTGCAAAGTGAGTAAGGTAGGGCTCCACCAGGTGTTGGATAACGCCATGTGTTGCATCAGTTGCTGGCATAACTCCGGGTTTTGACTTAGCAGCAGTTTACGCCATTGTTCTGGCTGAAAACTCTGGCTAAGTGGTTGCTGTTTATAGGCTTTGATCGCATCGGCACATTCGAAAATAAATAGCCGACCATGTTCCACGCTGCGCTGTCCAGCTTCCAGCATCTGAGTAAAAGACACCAGCCAGGGCTGATGCCCGGCCAACACCATACCGGCATCTTTCGCTGCAGCAACTAACCACTGGTATTGCTGAGCACTAAGTTGTTCATAGACTTTAATAAAATCAGTGCCTTGCGCCTTGTAATGAGCAACTAACTCTATGGCATCAGCAGCAGATTGCAGCTTAAAAAATGCAGGATAGCTCGCTGGTACTTCAGGCCCGCCATTGAGCTGATAACTGCTGTGTAACCAATAGTTTGGACTGGTTCGCTTCCCTGCTTTCAGTTCCTGCTGCCAGCGTTTTCTGTCTGCTGTGCAGGCCTGAAAACTATCAGGCTGCAGCATACAACCCGATAGATCCCGCACTGTAGTGACACCTGCAGCTATCCACAGCGGATGATGCAGTTGAGGTGAAAGCTGTAAGGAATGAGTGTGCATATCGCTCAGGCCTGGCATTAAAAAACGCCCGGCTGCATATACTTTTAAGCGGCCGTCGGCTATCAGTTCGGTACGCAGTGCTGCGTTGTTATCCGTGGCTATAGTATCCGAAGCAGCAATTTTGCTGATCCGGCCCTTATCAATCCAAACCGCCTGATGCGGATGAATCTGGCCAGTCTCCACATCCACAAGACTGACATTATCCAATAGCAAAGGCGCTGTGCTTGCAGGGCCTGGTGCTTCTGCTAAAGGCCAACTGGCGCAGCCAACCAATACAACTAAGCCTAGCAGCAGCCCAGCAAGCAACACCAGGGTGCATTGTTTTAACAGATAAAATAGCCGATACATAAAAGCTCCACTTGATGAATCATCAGCAGAATAGTGGAGCAGATGTGAAAAGGGCGTCAAAGCTATGGCCAGATCAGTCTGACGTGCAGTTGCTGTTTTGCTCGCTCTAACTGAAGGTCCAGCCCTGTTTGCTGACAGAGCCGCTGCACTATACCAAGCCCCAAACCATAACCTGAACTTTGACGCCCTTTGGCGAATAAAGCAGTCAGTTCTGTGGGCTGATCGTCATCTTGCAGCGGGTTACGAATAAGCAATTGCTGCGCGTTAGCACTGATATAAATAGTACCGGCAGCGCTATGTAAAAAAGCATTCTGTAGCAAATTGGTCAGCACCATCTGCAGCAATACAGGGTTAAGTTGCAGCGTTAAATCCGGTGCGACCTGCAGCTCCAACTCGATGTTTTTACCATCTAACAAAGGTGATAAGTTCAGGATTAATTGCTCCAGCAAGCCCTCTAGTTTGATGTTTTCAGTCTGCCCCAGATGCTGCTCACGTGACATCGCCAATAGAGTGCTGATCAGCTGATTCATTTGCCTGCTGCTGTGCTGAATTTGCTCTAAGCGTTGTTGCTGCTCTGCTGGCCATGCTTGCGCCAATAAAAGCTCACAGCTGCTTTGGATCACCGCCAGCGGTGTACGCAGCTCGTGACTGGCATCACGGCTAAAAGCTTGTTCCCGTTCAATAAAAGCCTGCACTCTTAACCAGTTTTGCTCTAAAGCTTCGGCCAATACACCAATTTCATTGGCCGGAAATGTTTTAGCAAAACCCGGCCTAAACTGGTCTTTTTGCACCAGCTCTGCCAATTGAGTTAAAGGCCTTGTGGCCCGGCGTGCTAAGGCAAAACCCAAAGCCGCAGCCAGCAACAACATCAGTAAGGTAGTGACGCCATACAGCAAAAACATTTCATCCCGAATAGGCCTCACCACCAGTTGCTGACTGACTTCGGCCACTAACCAGACAGGCTCTTTGACTGAGGGGTGAATAAAAGATCGAATATGGTAATGCCGCCCTTCCAGGCCACTGTATTCAGTGCTTTTGGTGTTGGGTTTAAACTGCTGCTGTAAATCGGCTGGGAAATCCTTAGGGCTTTGGAAAATTTGCATAGCTGCAGATAAAGGGGTGACTAACTGCGGCTGTTGCAGTTGGCGTTTTTCTTCATCCATTAACTGATGGCGGAAAAACTGGTCTTCCACCGTGTAGACAAAAATCACATTAAAAAAGCTGAACAAGGAAGCACAAAGCAGCGCCAGAATGACGCAAGCCCAAATAATTCGTTGGCCTAAACTGCGGGCAGGTTTATGCATCAGCTTGCTCCTGTGGCAATACCAGCTTAAAACCTATGCCGTAGACGGTTTGTAACATGCTGTCTTTAAAAGGTTTATCCAGTTGCTGACGCAGCAGGTAAATATGAGCACGCAAAGCATCTGAATCCGGCGGCTCGTCGCCCCAGAGCTGATAACTTAAATCAGAGCGGCTGACCAAAGCTGGATAAGCTTCAGCCAGTACCACTAAAATACGATAACCTAGCGGATGTAAATCCAGTTGCAACCCGGCGCGACTGGCTTGTTGTTGTGAGCGGTCTATTACTAAAGGCCCGAGCTGCAACCATGGGTCAATGCTCAATACATGGCGGCGACTTAACGCCAGACAACGCACCGCCAATTCAGCCAGTTCAAAAGGCTTCGTCAGGTAATCATCAGCACCAGCAGCAAAACCCTGCAACTTATCATCCAGACTATCCAAAGCCGTTAACATCAGCACAGGCACAGCTTTTAGCCACAACTGGCGCAGCTGCTTACAGAGCTGTCGGCCATCCGTATCAGGCAACATCAAGTCCAGCAGCACTAAATCGTAGCTATGCTGTTTCGCCAGCTGCAAGGCCAAAGCGCCTGTGGCGGCATAATCCAGCTGATGCCCTGCTGTGGTCAGATAATCGATAATATTGCAGGCCAGCGCCTGCTGATCTTCCACCAGCAGAATACGCAGGCCAGGTTGGATGTGAGCTTTCAACTTATCCCTTCACTTTGCTCAGCAGTTGTTCTGCTTGGTTGTTGTTTTAGCACAGCTTTTGCCAGTTCAACAGCGCGAGTTGTATTACCCAGCTGCAATTGGCCTAGTGCCAATGCCATTAAAAACTGTGGATCGGTAAAGCTACCGCTGACTAACTCCATCACCTGCACTGCTTGCTTCGGTTCTGGATCGGCTTTGGCAAATTGCAGGTAGTCATAACCCCAAATGGCCAGCAGCGGAACATCCACCCGCTTTTTTGAAGAGTGTTGAGTTCATCTTTTATTACTCCATGTTCAGGGTTAGCCTGCAGAGTGACAAAACAAAAGTGAAAAGGGCGTCAAAGCCAGGCTTAAAAAGAAATAAGGCCGGAAACATTCCGGCCTTATGCGCTAACCTGCTTTTTGTTCCAGCTCCAGCTTACGTTGTTCGGCTTGCTGTAGCAGTTGATCCAATGTGGCGCGGTTATAGACTTTGCCCTGATACAACAGAGTTTCAATACTGCGGCTGGCTTTGATATCCAGTAGCGGGTTTTGATTCAGCAACACTAAGTCTGCTTTTTTCCCCACTGCTATAGTGCCGTAGTCTTGGTCCTGATGCATAAAACGCGCACCATTGATGGTGGCCGTTTGCAGAATTTGCGCCGGCGTTAAACCTGCCTGCTGAAACAGTTCCAGTTCGTCGTGTAATGCCTGAGCCGGATAGACATAAGTGTTCAGCGCCGCCGAGTCACTGCCAGCCAGCAAGGTCACTCCGGCTTGCAGCAAATAAGGCAGCTGACTGGCAATCAGTTGCTCTTTGTCTTTACGCTGTTGTTGCTGCTCTGGCGTTTCGTTAGCCATACGGTCGATACGCCATTGATAGTTGGAGGTGAAATCTTTAGTCAGATATTTTAAAAATTCATCATGGCTATGGTCGGTGTCATGTAAATGCGCCAGTTGTCGCCCACCAATTAAAGTTGGGGTAACAGCTACATTCAACTGTTTTAACATGCGGTATCCCGACAAGGCCTGCTGCTGGTCAAAACCTGTTTTGTAGTGCTCTGCCGCCTGTTGATTGGTCAGGGTTCCGGCACGCACCTGCGCTGCTACAGCGGCTTCGTCAGTAAAACCCAGGCGCAGCAAATAAGAGGCGTGTTCAAGGCTGGATAAACCCGCTTCGGCTAATTGCGCAATACTGGTGCCATAAGGCACATGGCTGGACACTAACAGACCGCGTTTTTTTGCTTCTTTAATAGTCGCCAGATATAAATCCGGTTGCAGGGTATTTTCAGTGATCTTGATAAAATCGACCTGCATCTGCTGCAACTTATCCATACCAGCAAGCATATCGGCTTCGCTGCCTATTTCTAAGTCGCCATCCCATAACGAATTAATGCCTTCAAACTTCTGACCCGCGGTGAAAATCTTAGGCCCTAGCAGTTTGTTCTGATCCACCAAAGTACGCCAGTTCAGTACCGTAGGAGCCAGATTGCTGGCCGCTTCACGCACGCCGGTAATGCCATAAGCCAGATAGACAGGTAGCAGCAGCTTGTTATCTTCCACTAAATCACGGCCTTCAAAATGCACGTGCATATCCCATAAACCCGGAATTAAGTAGCGGCCACCGCCATCCAGTTGTTGCGCTTGCGGGTAATCACGCAACTTCGCTTCAGGCAAAATCGCCTGAATACGGTCTTGTTTGATCACCAGCAGTTGATCCTGCACCAACTGACCTGTGGTTACATCCACCAGTTGAACATTGTGCAGCACTAGTAAAGGTTCTGTGACTTTAGGGGTACAGCTAAATAAAGCCAAGGCGGCTGTGACAATCAGAGAAAGACGGATTAATTTCATCATCAACTCAGGGTAAAAAAAGAGTGGCGTTATAGTGCCGCAATACTGCGGGCTAAGGCCAGATCATCAAACGCGACAAGAGCTACACTGGTCTTATTACTCTTTAGTGTCCGCTTGTGCTGGATCAAAGACCAATCAGATGAAAGGCGTAGCATGAGGGACAGAGCACAGACAGCACAACTGTAACAAAGCAGCATAAAGCTGTACTGCCTGCACCGGAGCATGTTTTACCGGCCCGGCAAACTAAAACCAACGGGGAAAAAATTATGCCAGATAAACACGATTTACATACTGAATTTCCAGAATTCAAAGAACAAATTCATCAGTTAAAACAGCACAATAACCACTTTGCTGTGCTGTTTAACCGCTACCATGAAATCGACCGCGAAATATATCGTATTGAACAAGGTATATACCCAAGTGACATCAAGATGCGAGTTTCAGAGCCGCTGGGCGCTTGCAATGCAAGGCAGCCTGGCGAAGCAATGTCGACTACCTTGTGAGACAGGCTAACACCGCAGTGCAATCGCCCAGCGACTCCCTTCGGGCGGGGCTAAAAGCGCTTTATGCAGCGTTAACTGTTGTCGCTTTAGAACCACTAAAGCTTCCAACAGCTGCCTTGCCTAAAGCGCTTTTTTCTCCCGCTGAATTCTGCATATTGAAGTTACTTGGGTATATCGGTATGCAGTGACGATTATCTGGAACAACAAAAAGTACAACGTCTGCACTTAAAAGATGATTTATTCACAATGCTAAAAGCAGCGGAAGCCACAGTCTAAACTTTTGGCATCAGAACCTGTTGGGGTCAGGTACAGTGCCTGACCCAAGTTATGTTTTTTCACAAAGCGACTTCACTTTTTCCTGTCAACGAGGTTAAACGTTGTATTGTCCTACAATAGGATGTATAAAAAACCCTCACCACCGATCAGACAGCACAGATCAAACTCCCCAGCCAGCCCAAGTCATTGGAACTGAAGGGAGAAGACCAGCGAACAGGATCCCGGCAGCACAGTTGTGCTGTATGGGGGCGAGTCGCACAGTCAACAAAGCTGCGAAGGTGCAAAGGATAGACATCAACAGGAGAACCCGATGAGAGTCGTAAAACCACTATTGCTGGCCCTAGGTTTTGGCTTGAGCGCTACAGCTCTGGCTGCTACACAAATTCAATTGGATACCACAGCCAAAGGCGCTGTGATTAATAAAAATATCTATGGTCAGTTCGCTGAACATTTAGGCCGCGGCATTTATGAAGGTTTGTGGGTAGGGCCGGACTCTAAAATTGCCAACACCAAAGGCTTTCGTAACGACGTGTTAGCCGCGTTAAAAGACTTGCATGTGCCATTAATTCGCTGGCCAGGCGGTTGTTTTGCCGATGAATATCACTGGCGTGATGGCATAGGCCCAAGGGATAAAAGACCAGTTAAAGTAAACACCAACTGGGGCGGTGTCGAAGAAGATAATGCGGTGGGTACCCACGAATTTTTTGATTTAGTCGAACTGCTGGGCGCTGAAGCTTATGTCAATGGCAACCTCGGCACTGGCACACCACAAGAAATGGCTGAATGGATCGAGTATATGACGGCCGAAGGCAAGTCTACCCTTGCCGAATTGCGCCGCAAAAATGGCCGCGATAAGCCATTCAAAGTGCATTATTTTGGTGTGGGCAACGAGGCCTGGGGCTGTGGCGGTAATATGTCGGTGGAGTACTACACCAACTTGTATAAACATTACACCACCTTTCTGAAAACTCCGGCCAACAATACTCCGAAATGGATAGCCAGCGGCAGCCACAGTGACGACACCTCCTGGGCTGACTATATGACAGCCAATATTAAACAAAAAATGGATGCGGTGACTTTCCACTACTACACACTGCCGACAGGCAAGTGGGATGTAAAAGGTGCGGCGTTACAATTCCCGGAAAGCGAGTGGGCCAGCACTATGCAGCGCACTTTGGCGATGGATACTTTTATCACCAATAACAAAAAGGTGATGGATAAACATGATCCTGAGAAAAAAGTCGGCTTTTATGTCGATGAATGGGGCACCTGGTTCGACGTGGAAAAAGGTGAAAATCCTGGCTTTTTGTATCAACAAAACAGCTTAAGGGATGCCATAGTAGCGGCGCTGAACTTCAATATTTTCCATAAGCATGCCGACCGGGTGCATATGACCAATATTGCGCAGATGGTGAACGTATTACAGGCCATGATACTGACGGATAAGGAAAAAATGATCCTGACTCCTACTTATCACGCCTTTAAAATGTATGTGCCATTTCAGGACGCTACTGCAATGCCATTAAAGCTGAGCAATGTACCTGACTACAAACTGGGTGATGTTGCTATACCAGCCATCAGCGCCACAGCAGCCAAGGCCAAAGATGGCAATGTCTATCTGGCGCTGGTGAATGCCAACCCAAATAAAGCGGAAATGGCGGAGATCAAGCTGGATGGTATTCAAATCAATAGCGTATCAGGCCAGTTATTAACAGCAGACGCTATGGACACGCACAACACCTTCGCTAAACCAGAAGCCATTAAACCAACGGCCTTCAGCGCGAAAGGGAAAAACGGCAAGTTGAGCCTGGAGTTACCTGCGAAATCAATACTGGTTGTAAAAGTGCAATAAGCCAGCGACCTTTCAAACCTGAACAGGGCAAATTTACTTTGCCCTTTTTCTTTGTATTCTAACGCAGAAAAGAAAAACCAACCGGATACTGATGCCAGCCATCAAAATCAGCTTTACTTAAAGGCACCTGCTGAGCACGGGCTATCGCGTATACCATACTGTAATGAAAGTAAAAATTCGGTAATGCATACAAATAGACAAACTGCTCTCCCGTCAGTTCCAGCTCAGCAAAACCCGCTGTAGTTGCTATAGGTTTTTGCTGCCAACCAGCAAAGTCTTGCGCAGTCAGCAGCGTTAAATAATCCAGACTCAGCTGAATTTGTTGCTGTAGATCCAGCCACACAGGCATAGGTTTAGTAAAATTTGGCACTTCTTTTTCACATAAAGCACAACAAGCACGCAATGAAAAACCAATAGCAGTCTGCGCTTGTTGCCACAACGGAAACTGCTCAGCCGTTAAAGCTGCATCCAGCAAATCGACGTCATGCTGCTGAATTTTCTGCAACAACAAGGAAAACTGACGTAAAGGATGAATAAAAAGCTCGTTGGGTAACATAGAGATATCCTTACTCAATGCTAAGAATCTGGGGTAGTTGTGGCCAACACCATCAGCATAACGCCAAAATGGAATTATTACAGCCAGTTGATATTTATCGAATCGACATGACTCAGAGACGTGTCGAAAAAATACGTTTTTTAAACATGTTTTCTTGATATGTCGATGCTATCGACCTATTTCGTCTTAGGCGAGAATAGAATTTGAGAATTAATTGTAGGGGTGACCTTTATGGTCACCCGCTGCGGCGTGTGATGTCAGGCAAATTTCAACTGATAAGGCAACACCTGTAACTCCGATTGTTGCTCACGCACCAGCCACAGATCGTAGGCGTTTTGTAACCGGAGCCAATGCTCAGCCGAAGGTTTACTAAATGCCAGTTCCAGACGCAGTGCCATTTCCGGTGTAATAGCACCTTTGGCATTCAGTACTTTGGACAAGGTTTTACGGCTGATATTCAAATGCGCTGAAACATCAGTCACGGTTAAAGCCAAAGGCTCAATAATCAGCTCTTTTAGAATCTCACCAGGGTGAGCCGGGTTATGCATACTCATTAGTGATAATCCTCGTAGTTAACAATTTCAGCATCCCGGCCAATAAATCTGAATGTGACACGCCAATTTCCATTCACAGTAACAGACCAAATACTTTTTCGGTCACCCGAAAGTTCATGCAGCCGAAGGCCAGGCAGATCCATATCATCTATGGCTTGTGCCTGATCAAGGTTTGACAGGATAAGTCTCAGGCGATTCTGATGCTTGGCCTGTATGCCAGCCGTACTGCCTGTTTTATAGAAGCGCTCAAGACCTTTATGTTTAAAGTTCTTAATCATGTCAAAATTGTAACCCATGAGGTTACGCTGTCAAGGTCGTCCTACAGCATAATCCCAAACAAATACCTCACCACCGCGACAAATGTCGCAGATTTTACTTGACCTTGGTGTGACATTTGTCGCACTCTAAAAGCATAGTGAAATCACAGACTGAATTTTATGCACCAACCTACTGCTCCTGAGCTGGAAATTCTGAAGTTACTTTGGCTAAAGCAACCTTTGACTGCGCGTGAATTGCATGACGAGCTGGAGCCTGTTTTAGGTTGGGGTTATTCCTCTACCCGCAAAACTCTGGAGCGTATGGGTGAAAAAGGTTTTGTCGCTTGTGAAACTTTGGGCAATAAAAACAGCTACAAAGCGCTATTGGATAAAATGCCAACTCTGGCGGCTTTTGCGCAGGATTTTGCCCGCAGGGTATTTGAGCTGAATGGCCCTTTGCCTGTGGCCATGTTTGCCAACAGCAAGCTGGTAAATGCCGATGAAATAGCTGATTTGGAAAGGCTGCTGGCTGATTTAGCGCAGCAGCAAAAGGCTCCAATCAACAATGGGGAGGCTTAAAATGGCTGAACAATTGTTGCTTTCGTTGCTGCTTTGTAGTCTTTGGTCTGGCTTGCTTTGGTTTGCAACTCAGCCTTTACTGAAAAAATTCAGCGCTTTGCAGCATTGGCCTGCCTTGTATTGGTGTTTACTGGCGTTAAGTTTTTTACCTTTATTGCCTATGCCGGAACTGTATCAGCACTGGACTGTACCTTCGGTACTCCTGCTGGATACGGTCAGCTCTGTGCAAGCTTTAACGGCTCAGCCACTACACCCGTCTTTACTGGAACCACCCGCTGATACCGCCTTTTACTGGCGTCTGGCCTTGGCTTTGATTGCCATCATCAGCCTGTTATCGCTATGGCGTTTAGTGAAACAATGGCAGCAGGTGCAGCGGCTTATCCAGCTGTCCGAACCTTTAGATAAGGCTTCGCTGCTGAACACAACACAACTCGAATTGTTACCCAGTCAATTTGAAATTCGCCAAACCCAGGCCGCTATTTCGCCTTTTGTTGCTGGCTGGAACCGTATGGTATTGGTGTTGCCCGCTTATATAGAAGATATGTCAGAGCCGCAGCGCCAGTTATTGATCGATCACGAACTGGTGCATCTGCAACGACGCGACCCACAACAGCTGTTACTGCTTCGTATTCTGGTGGCGTTATGCTGGTTTAACCCTGTATTACGGCTGATTGAACAGGCCTTTATTCGCAGTATGGAATTGGCGGTGGACAAAACTGTACTGCAAAAGCAGCCAGAACAAGCGCTGTTGTATGGTCAAACCTTGCTTTGCAGTTTAAAGCAAAGTCAGGCAGAGCAGATGCCGGCGCTGATGCCAGGTTTTATTCAAAGCAATGCCAGCCAAAGCTTTTATCAGCAACGTTTACAGCAGTTATTTCAACCAGCGCCTGTGTTGTCCTTCTGGCAAAAATGGCGCGCTACCACGCTGTTGTCTGGTACAGCTTTATTGCTGAATGTGGGTTGCGCTCAGCTTAGCTTCAGCTCGCCGCCACAAGAATGGGTATTGCCGGTTGGCAAAGTGCCTATCAACTCTTTTTATGGTGAAAAACACCCGTTTCGTAAAAACCGTCCGCATCAGGGGCTGGATTTTGGTGCCAAAAGGGGCGCAACAGTCAAAGCCGCACAAAAAGGCAAAGTACTGATAGCAGACGCCAAAAGCCTGAATGACAGGTATGGCAAAGCTGTGTTGATTGACCATGGCCATGGTTATCAAACCCTGTACGCCCATCTGGATGATTTTTATATCGAAGCAGGCCAGACAGTAGAACCAGGTCAGCCTATAGGCAAAGTGGGATCAACAGGCCGGGTAACGGGACCACATTTACATTTTGAAATGCTGGTCGACGGCAAGCAGCAAGATCCAACTCCTTATTTAAAGTTGTAAAGGCAACCTGATGAAATTATTTATAAAAACCACCTTACGTAGCCTCTTGCTCTGCGCTTTTTCAACCTCAGCGCAGTTTCAGCAAACCGAACTGCTGCAAGGGCTGGATTTGCAGTTTAGGGTGCAGCTAAACAAAGCCAAAGTGCCTGGTGGTGCTTATGCCGTAGTGCGGGGTAACCAGATTATAGCCACCGGCAGTTATGGGGTGCGGGCTATGGGCAAACCGGAAAAAATCGATGCCAACACCGTATTCCGGCTGGCTTCGGTATCCAAAACCTTTACCGGTGGCATCAGCGTATTGGCTGCTCAGCAAGGCAAAGTGAATTTAGACTTGCCACTGATTAACTATGTGCCTGAATTTAAATTAAAAACAGCTACCGCCACCAAGCAAATTAAAGTGGATCAGGTATTAAGCCAAAGCACAGGCTTGATGCCGCATGCATATGAAAACCTGCTGGAAGCTAAACAAACTCCAGAGCAAATTTTACCTAAATTTCAGCAGCTGGCACCTGGCTGTAAACCCGGTACTTGCTACAGCTATCAGAATATTGTGTTTGCTTTGCTGGATCAGGTATTAAGCCGTGGCACTGGCAAAACTTACGAAGAATTGCTGCCGGAACGTATTTTTAAACCTCTGCAGATGAGCACGGCCTCTGTCGGTTATGCGCCTTTTTTAGCCACTGAAAACAAAGCCATGCCGCATAAAAGGGGCGGCAAAGGCTGGCGTCCGGTCAAAATAGACCCGAACTTTTATTGGGTCAATCCAGCAGCTGGTGTTAATGCCAGCGTCAATGATATGGCTAAATACCTGATTGCCATGCTGGGCCATAAACCCAGTGTATTCAGCGCTGAAGCCTTGGCGCAGTTGCAGCAACCTATGGTGAGGTTAAGGGGCAAATCCAGATGGCCGGTTTGGCAACAATTCAAGCAAGTGTCCAACTGGTATGGCCGTGGTTGGCGGGTGATCCAATACGATGAAAACAAACTGTTTTATCACGGTGGTGTGGTGGATGGTTTCCGGCCTTACATCGCCTATTCACCACAACAAGACATAGGTTTAGTGCTACTGACCAATGCTGAAGCGGATATCACAGGTGATTTAGCCAAATGGTTCTGGCAACAGGTTTTAAGTTCTTAATCAGTAAGGAATCCTCATGAAGCTATGGATAGCGGCGCTGGCACTGCTTAGTCTCAGCCTGACCGCAGAAGAACAATTCCCGGCATGGGAATTACCTAATACTCAGGTGCATCAGTTGCCTGCTAAAAACACAGGCCGGCAGTACGAGGTTTGGGTTGAGCTGCCGCCTTCGTATGGCAAAACCGAAAAAAAGTTTCCTGTGCTTTTTGTTTCGGACGCTAACTACGCTTTTCCTTTGATCCGTAGCATCCGCAACAGGTTAGGCGCTGGTGGTCAGAATATTGAAGACTTTGTCATTGTAGGTTTGTCCTACGCCAAAGAAGATAACCCAACAGATAGCCGCAGTCTGGATTACACCCCAACTAATATTCTGGCGAAAGGCAAAAAGCCGGGCAAAAATTTAACGGCTAAAGCCTACGGTGGCGCGGCTTTCTATGCAGAGTATCTGCGACAACAGGTGATCCCTTTTGTGTTGAACACCTACCAGGTGGACCCAAAACGTAAGCTTTTTGTTGGACATTCTTATGGTGGCTTATTAGGCGCACAGATATTGCTGACCCAGCCCGATACTTTTGATACCTATATTTTAAGCAGCCCGTCTTTGTGGTTTGATAATAAAACCATGTTCAAACTGGAACAGCAGTACGCCGCACAGCACAAAAACCTGAAAGCCAGAGTGCAGCTCTATGCCGCTGAATTTGAACAGGTTAAACCTGGCAAACGTTACGCCAGCCGAGTCAATATAGTGGAAGACACCCTGCAGTTTGAGAAGGTGCTGAAAAGCCGGCATTACCCGGGTTTACAGATCCAAAGCCAGATTATTGCCGACGAAGACCACCTCTCTGTGTTTCCGTCCATGATAAGCCGGGCTTTGGTTAAACTCTTGCCAGGCACAGGCCCTTATACGCCGGGCTGATGACAGCCTTGTGCAGTCAGCGCATAATGGTTTGAATATCAGGTCGATACAAAGCACAGGAAAGTATCATGAAACCAATTAAACATTTACTACTGACAACAGCTTTGGCTTTAACAGCCTTTACCGCCTCAGCCACTAGTTTTGGTGGACCTGTTGATAAAACTAAGCTGGTCGCGGTTGCTGACATTCTGGCTAAACCCCAAAGTTACCTGCAGCAACAAGTGACTGTCAAAGGCACTGTAGAAGCTGTCTGTCAGAAAAAAGGCTGCTGGATGCAATTCGCCGCTGATGCGAATCAACCCACTTTTCGCATTAAAGTAAAAGACGGCGATATGGTGTTCCCGGTCAGCGCCAAAGGCAAAACGGCTTACGCCAGTGGCAAGCTGGATCCTATTGAAATGGATTTAGAATCGACCCGTGAATATCTGGCGCATAAAGCCGAAGAGCAAGGCGAAGCCTTTGATCCGGCCAGCGTCACTGAAGCCATCACTTTGTATCAGTTGGTGCCTGTTGCCGTTGAAATTGCCGATTAAACCTCAATTCTGATTGCAGCAATGGCCATTCAGCCCACGCCGGAACAGCTGGCTTTTCAACAAAATAGTCAGTTGTCCGCTTTGGGTTTTAGTCAGCGTCAGCCTTGTGTACAGCTGCAACCATGGGTGCAATTGTATTGGGCTGTGCTAGTGCCAGAGCAGGCCTATGTAAGCCAAACTCATGCCTTGTATCCGGATGGCGGCAGCAATCTGACCTTCGATTTTACCCCCAACCAACTGCCTGCAGTGTATTTTCAGTACACTCAACAGCTAAGCCAACGCTGCTTTTCTGCCGGCCAGCATCAGCTCAGCGTGCGTTTTCATGCCAGCGGCGCTTTTCAGTTATTGGGCATTAGCCCTGGCGAGCTGGCAACAGAGCAGCTGGATTTACGCCTATCCAACCTGGTCGGATTGAACTGGCTGTTGGAGCAATTAGCCAATAGCAGCGATTTGTCTACCCAGCTGACAGCTGTTGAATGTTGGTTATTACATCTGGCCGAACGGACGATGACCAACACCAGTCTGGTGCAGAAAAGCCTGCAACTGTTACAACAGCCCGCCGCAGATCTGCAGCATCTCTATCATCAGCTACCGAAAAGCCGCCGACAATTTGAACGGCTGTTTAAGCTGGAAACAGGTTTATCACCGGCGCAATTACAGCTGCTGTTTAAAGTCAAACTGGCGCGATTCTTAATCAGCGCCAATCCGCTGACTGATTTAGCCAGCGTAGCGCAACAAGCAGGTTTTTACGATCAGGCTCATATGCACCAGCATTTTGTCCGCATCACAGGCCAAACTCCGGGTCAGTATAAAAAACGTAAGATGTCGCAATTCTCCAATTCTGCCGCATAAGCCCTTTGTACACTAAAGACCTCAACCAACGGAGGTGTTTATGTCAGAACGTATCAGTCGTACAGCTGTTTATAAAGGTCAGCCAGCCATAGTGCAGCATCTGGTGGGGCTTGCCAAAGCGGCAGAGGATTCTGGTTTGGATAAAAGGCTGATCCACTTAATGAAAATCCGTGCATCCCAGCTCAATGGCTGTGCCTTTTGCCAGCATATGCATGCCAATGAAGCGAGAAAAGATGGTGAACAACAGCACAGACTGGATGTTTTACCCTCCTGGCAGGAAGTGAAATCCGCTTTTACCGCCCGTGAGCAGGCGGCTTTAATCTGGACTGAAGCTTTAACTTTAGTGGCAGGTAAAGGCTTGTCTGATCAGGATTACGCTACTGTTGCAGCAGAATACTCAGAGCAGGAAATTTTGAACCTGACGGCGCTGATCGTCACCATCAACAGCTGGAACCGTATCGCAGTGGCCTTTCATTTTCAGCCTGAGTTTTAAGTTTTCGTTAGATAGACGGGCGGGGATTAACCTTTCTGGTTTTGTGTTCATCGAATAGGCGGGCGGGCACAAGGCCCGCCCCTACGTCTTTTCCATCAAAATTATCGTAGGGTTGACCTTTATGGTCGCCCGCACAAATTACACAGCAGGATTTCCGACATCCACCACACGACGCTGCATTTGCACTAGCGTGATCAGATAACACACCACAGTCACTAAGGCCGCTGCGGCTATTGAATTCAGTGGTAGCCAGAAAAACGCAGCAAAAAGGCCAAAAGCACGCATCAGTAAATGCTGCAAACCTAAACTGTGTTGAATAATCCAGCCGTATAAAGGCCAGTGAATGGCGGCTGCTAAAGCCAGACTATAAGGTACCAATTTAGGTTGCGTGAATAACAACAGAATATGCACAACCCAAAGTGAGTTGGCCATAATAACGCCAATCAGCATTAACTTGCCCAAGGCATGGCCTTTCATAAAAAAGTCTTCGTTACGCAATTTCGCGAACAACAAAGCTAGTGGAAAAATACAGCCTGAACCAAACAACATCACCATTAAAGCAGTGTTATAAGGTAAAACAAAACTCAACCCCAGCACCACAGACCAAAACACTGTGCCTGCCAGTGGCATAGACATAGATCGGTTTGTTCTTTGTTCAAAACTTTGCCGCAATTGACTTAAAGTTAACTCCATCACACACTCCATTGTTTAAAATTATGTAAACAAATTAATGTGCAACTATCCCGCTGTCAAATTTTAAATTGTTGATTTAAAAGGAACAATCATATTTCTGGGCGGCGCCATAACCAAATAGCAACACAACAAAGAAAAGCAGGTAAAACAAGTTTGAGCCAGAAGGGTGCAGTGGAAAACAGCAACATCAAAACCGACAAGGACATCATCACAGTCGCCAGATATTTGGCTTTACGTGGTACAGCGCCATATTCACGCCAACGCTTGATGGGTGGACCAAAGCTGGGATGTGCTAATAACCAAAGTTCTAAACGTGGCCATCCTTTGCCTGCTGACCAGACAGAGACCAGTAAAAAAGGCACTGTAGGTAAACCGGGCAACACCACACCTATTAAACCCAGCAGCAAACTAATACAGGCCAATAAACGCCAGAAAGAAACTGTCAGCAGCTTTAACATAACAACTTTACCGCTTTCTCTTCCTATTTATCGGATCCAGCCTTTACTGATAGTACGGAAGCTCTCTGTACCGGCTTTATCCAGCCACTCAAAAGCCAGCATTTCTTTACTGATAATTTGCGCGCCAGCCTGTTGTAAACGTAACAAAGCTAACTGACGGTTTTGTTCAGTGCGGGAGCCGACAGCTTCTTCAACAATAAACACCTGATAACCAGCAGTTAAGGCATCCATAGCAGTTTGCAGCACGCAGACATGAGTTTCAGTGCCAATAATCACCAGCTGGTTTTTACCGCTTAACTTTAAACGTTCGGCAATCAGAGGTTCGCGCAAAGCGCTGAAATGAATTTTTTCCATTACATGCTCTGCAGGCACTAACTCGGCCAAAGCAGGTAAAGTGACACCTAAACCTTGTGGATACTGTTCGGTGGCAAGCACAGGCACCCCAAGCTGCACAGCAATTTGTAATACCCAGGCTGCGGCTTGTTCAACCTCTTTGCCTTGATCGATCACCGGAGCCAGTTTTTCCTGCATATCAATCAGTAATACCAGGCTGTCCATCTGCTTGACTAACATGATGTTCTCTCCGTTAATCCGGTTCATTGGCGGCCTGTTGCCGTTCTTTACGCTCCTGCATTTCAGCAAAAGCGGCATTGATTTCATCCAGTACAGCGCCGACATCAGCGGCCTGTTCTGCTTCAGCGAATTCGCCTGTCAGTTCTGTATTTGGATTTAAATTACCAGCTTCAAATAAGGCCCAGATTTCTTTGGCATATTTAGTGGCGGCAAGTTCAGGTGCAAACTGAGCGTAATACTGAGTGATATTATTGACATCCCGTTCCAGCATCCACTGTGCATTGTTATTGGCAGCAGCGTCTACCGCTTGCGGTAAGTCGATAATGACAGGGCCTTGTGGGTCCTGCAGTACATTAAATTCGGATAAGTCGCCGTGCACTAACCCCACAGACAACATCCGCAAAATATCCTGCATCATGGTTTTGTGGTCACGTCGGGCTTGTTCTGCCGTCAGTTGAATATCATTTAAACGAGGGGCCACATCACCTTCTTCGTCTAAAATCAGTTCCATCAGCAAAATGCCGTCAAAACAGCCATAAGGCACAGGCACCCGCACACCAGCGTCGGCCAGTTTGTATAAAGCGTCCACTTCAGCGTTTTGCCAGCTTTCTTCTGCTTGCTCACGACCAAAACTCGAGCCTTTTTCCATAGCCCGGGCACGCCTGGAGCTGCGTACTTTACGACCTTCCTGATACTGCACTGCTTTTTTAAAGCTGCGCTGACTGGCGTCTTTATACACTTTGGCGCAGCGAATATCGTCCCCGCAACGTACCACGTATACGGAGGCTTCTTTGCCACTCATCAGTGGCCTGAGTACTTCATCCACCAGACCTTCGTCGATCAGGGGTTGAATGCGTTTTGGAGTTTTCATTGCGCACTTATACCTTGTTTAACGCAGGCGTAAAAGAGTAAATCAGGATTTTTATCAAGACAAAGAAACAGCCGCTAATGAAGGCGGCTTTTCAGAGACAAAAGGTTTTAATATTTTATACTGCAACCATAAGGCTTAGTCACTGCAGGATTGGCCGGGTTGCCTGCTAACACAGCGGTTAAAGCGTCAGAAAAATAAGGCGTTGCTTTGGCGATATCATCCACCTTGGCAGACGCAATGCTGTCGATACCGCCCATATATTGCAATACCCCTTTTTTATCAATCACATACATATGAGGTGTAGTTTTAGCATCGTAAGCTTTGCCTGTAACACCTGTTTCATCAAACAGCACAGCATCCGGCATTGCATTGCGGCTTATGGTCAGCTCATCGGCTTTAGCGCCAGTGACATGACCCTGCTTGCCTGGAGCTGAGGAAATCACCGTCAGCCAGACCACATCGTCGGTGCCAAATTGTTTTTGTAAACTTTGCATATTGCCGCTGTAATGCTTCACGACAAAAGGACAATCGTGATTGGTCCATTCCAGCACCACAGTTTTACCAGCGAAATCAGCCAAGGAATGGCTTTTGCCTTTGCTGTCTGTCAGATTAAAGGCTGGCGCAGCCTGACCGACCTGGGGCGCGGCAAACAAAGAGCTGGCAAAAAATAATGCAGATAAACTTAAAGCAAGCTTGAGTTTCATGGTTGAACTCCTGTGGCTATTGACTGGTAATTAAAGGTTGTTTACTGCTCAATTGCTCCAACGCCTGACGTAATGAATCCGGCGTTAAAATTTGGGGTAACACTTCAGGCGGCTGGCCTGGCCAATACAACACATACAAAGGCACACCATCGCGCTGAAACTGACGCAAATAGGCACTGATAGCCGGATCTTTATTAGTCCAGTCGCCTTTGAGGTATCGCAGGTTATATAACGCCATAGCGGCTTTGCTGCTGTCTGTGTCCAAGGCCACACGCTCGTTGACTAAACAGGTGATACACCAGTCTGCCGTCATATTCACTAATACAGGCTGACCATCCTGCACCAATTGCTTTAAACGTTGCTCTGACCAGACTTCAGCATGGTCTGTTTGTGCAACCTGTTGCGCTGCAGGCTGCGGATACCATAACAAAGCGATAGCACCCAGCAGCAGCACCACTGCGATCAGGCCACTGATTTTACCGGCCTGTTGTAGTTGCTGTTGCCCCCATAACCAACAGGCAGCACCAACCAATACCAGCCCCACCAAAGCCAGAGCTAAGGCATCTAAACCTTGCTGGCGGCCATAAACCCACAATAACCAAACCGCACTTAAATACAGAGGATAAGCCAGCCACTGCTTCAGCTTTTCCATCCAAAGCCCGGGTTTAGGTAATAAAGCCGCCAAGCCTGGCCACCAGGCCAATAACAGGAAAGGTAACGCCATACCCAGACCTAACGCAGCAAAAATAGCCAAAGCAGCTAATGCAGGCTGAGTAGCGGCATAACCTAAAGCTGTGCCCATAAATGGCGCTGTGCAAGGGCTGGCGACCACTACAGCCAATACACCTGTGAAAAATGAGCCTTTATGGCCTTGCTTTTGTGTCAGCTGTTGGCCTGAATTCATCCAGCCTAAACCCAGCTGTACCACACCGGATAAACTTAAACCCAAAACAAACAGCAGATAAGCCAATGCACCAACTACAAATGGATTCTGCAACTGGAATCCCCAGCCAGCAGCCTGACCTGCGGCTCTGAGCAGCAGCAATACAGCAGCTAATGCAACAAAACTAAGTAGCACGCCGGCGCTGTACCATAAAGCTTCAGTTTTGGTTTGTTGTGCTGAATTCTGGCCATTGACCAGACTAAGAGCTTTTAAAGATAACACTGGAAATACACAAGGCATCAGGTTCAGGATCAAACCACCTGCAGCGGCCAGCACCAGCATTCCCAACCAATCCAACAGGCTGAAACTGGCAAGAGTGGCTGGTGAAACTTGTGGTGCACTTTCATGTTGCAGTTGCAGCAACACAGGGCCAGCGGCCGTATTCAGCACTAAATCAAACTGGGGCAGAGCCTGGCTAAAGTAGGTGTTTTGCTGCTGACGTAATAATAACTCGCCATCCACCCAGTCAATTTGCTGAGGGGCCGCGTGATCGACCAGCTCTGGGGCTGAGACAAAAAAGGCCGATACTTTTAAATCTTCCGGCATTTGAATAGCTGCAGAAAACTTCTGGTTTTGTACATCATAGCGGCCCTGTAACTGCGTGACTTTGGGCTGATGCTGGCTGGCTTGTTCAAAGAGTTTTTTATAATCACGCGCTTCAATAGCGGCTTGAGTTACGGGCAAGTTCAGCTCAAAACTGGCGTCAGCCGGAATACAGATCTCTTTGCAGACCAGCCAGTCCACCTTTGCCTTAATTTGGAGTTGGGAGCCGCTGAAATCGGCCGGGATAGTGAGTTCCGACACTAAAATAGTCGGGCCTTCAAAACCGTAATTCACCAGGGGAGGCACCGAAATAGCCAGTGGAGCAGGCCACTGAATAGCACCAGCTTCAACGCCATCCGGCAAAGTCCATTCAATGCTGGTGGCTAAGCCTGAGTCACCCGGGTTTTGCCAGTAGGTATGCCAATATTCATCCGGAATAAAATGCAGCGCCAGTTTAAAGCTCTGCCCGGGCCGCACGTCCTGATGATCGCTGACCAGCTCTGCTTTTAAATGACTGGCATTAACCCAGCCACTGGTTTCAGCCTGAACAGAAACTGTAGTGAGCAGCACTAAAACGGCAAAGAAAAAGAGGCGTAAAAACAAAGTCATCAGATAATTTCTGTACCTGCATACCAAGATGTTTTTAGTGTACGGCAATAACAGAACAGGGATCAGCCATCAAACGCAGCTGGCTGGGTTTCTGCCTCAGCCACTGCAGGACGAGGTGTAGGGGCGGGTCTTGCACCCGCCCGTCTGTTGATGTCGTGGAGCCCTTTGGTGGGCTGGGACAAGCCGCGGCCCCTTCAAAATTCCAAACAAATAATTATTGGAGATAGACCTTAAGGTTGCTTTAACGCCCACTCTGTCAGCAAACGCACACCATAACCCGTTGCACCTTTGGTATTAACCTCTTTATCTGTTCTGCTTAACGCATTACCTGCGATATCCAAATGAGCCCATGGCGTATCACCGGCAAATTGTTTTAAAAACCAGGCCGCGGTTGAAGCTCCAGTGCTGCTGCCGGTATTTTTCAGATCGGCAATGTCGCTTTTAATTTCATCGCCAAATTGTGGGCCTAAAGGTAAACGCCACAGCGGTTCATTTACTTTTTCGCCCGCTAAGGTTAATTGATCCACCAGTGACTGCTGCTGGGAGAACAAACCCGCATAGTAAGTTCCCACAGCACCTACTTTGGCCCCTGTTAAAGTCGCAATATCGACCATAGCACGCGGCTGGAATTCTTTATTGGCATACCAAAGCGCATCGGCCAGCACTAAGCGGCCTTCGGCATCAGTGTTAGTGACCTGAATAGTTAAACCAGCGGCTGATTTGAGTACATCGCCGGGCAACATGGCTTTGTCGGATACCATATTCTCCGCCATAGCCATCACAGCAACCACGTTCACCGGGGCTTTTTGCAATGCTAATGCTTTAATAGTCCCCAATGCCGCTGCTGCACCGGCCATATCGCTGGTCATACGGACTATCGAGTCAGAATCTGTTTTCAGGTTATAACCGCCCGTATCAAAAGTGATGCCCTTACCAACAATAGCCAGTGGCTTTTGATCGCTGCCCTGCCAGTGTGCTACCACTAAACGTGGAGGTCTGTTGCTGCCTTTGCCTACAGCTAAAAGAGCGCCCATTCCGAGTTTTTCCATCGCAGGCACATCCAGCACCCGCACTTTCACCCCTAGCTTCTCCAAAGCTTTCGCTTCGGCCGCAAAGGTTTCGGGCGTTAATGCAGCTGCAGGCTCATTGACCATATCCCGGGCTAAAAATACTCCTTCGGTTACGGCCTGTAACTTACTGAACTGGCGCTCTGCCGCTTGTTCATCCGTCACCAGAATTTCCAGCTTTTTAGCTTCGTCTGCTTTGTTCTTACTGAAATAGCGGTCAAAGCTGTAGGAGCGCAATTCAATACCATGCGCCAGTTGGGCAGCAAATTCGGCGTTGCTAAGCACAGATTGAAGCGCTGCGGTGTCTATCGTAAAAGTACGGGCTTTGTCTTTTTTTACCCATGCAGCAATATCTGCCCCCAGGTTGTTACTGATGGCAGCGGTCAGCTCTTTAGGTTCACCTGTTCCCAGCAGAACCACTCTGTTATAACCGGCGACTTCAGCCAAAATATCCAGTTGTGCCGCTTTTTTAGCTGCAAAGCCTGCCGTTTTAATCGCATGCTGTACCACCTTGTGCTGCAGTATCGTGGAAGAAGACTGCGTCAGCTGCTCCGGGCTGACCAACAGCACCAGTGTGTTCGCATCGAGTTCTGCTTTCTGATTCATTTCGATAACAGGGACTGCAGCAACAGCACTGTACGACAAAAGCAAAGTGGCAATACTGGTCATCATTGTTTTCATAGGGCCTTTCCTTTTTTATTGTAGTTCTACCGAGAGTGACGAAAGCACAAAAGAACAACAAGCCAAATCTGGTTAAATTGAATAATTTAAGCGACCAACTTAGTTCAGCGTTATGCCTGCAGATGTATTTTATTTCTCAACTGAATTGAGCTGAACCCACAGCAGTGATACAAACTAACCTTGGATATCTCCCCCTGCCCACATCAAGGACTTTTTATTAGATGGCATTGCAACTTAACTCTTTCGATCAATGGCTTATGTCAGTTACAACACCAAAAAACAGTTCGACTGTACATAGGTTTTGCTGGGAGTTCTTATTTTTTGGTATCAAACAGGCACGGGCCTGCCTATTTGTTGGCTTGTTTTTTCTGTCTGTTTTGCTGGTCCCACGTGAAGGGATAGCGGGTGTCAGTCGTTACGACGTACTGTTGGTGCTGGCCTTGTTGATCCAAATCTGGATGGTCTGGGCCAAACTGGAAACATGGGATGAAGCCAAAGCCATCAGCTTGTTTCATGTTGTTGGTTTTGCGTTGGAAGTCTTTAAGACTTCCGGCACCATTCAGTCCTGGAGCTACCCTGATCCTGCCTTAAGCAAAGTTTTCGGAGTACCACTTTTTGCCGGCTTTATGTATGCGGCAGTTGGCAGTTACATTATTCAGATCTGGCGTTTAATGGAGTTGCGGGTACGACACCATCCACCTTATTGGATGGCGGTGCTGATTGCTTCACTGATTTATCTGAATTTTTTCAGCCACCACTATATTGGTGACTACCGCTGGTATCTGGCCGCTATAACCTTAGGTTTGTATGCCAGAACCATAGTCTATTACCACCCTTTGGATAAAGAACGGCAAATGCCGCTGTTGCTGGGCTTTGTTTTAGTCGGATTTTTTATCTGGCTGGCAGAAAACATTAGTACTTTTATGGGCTTGTGGAGTTACCCTAATCAGTTGGGAGCCTGGTCTGTGGTGCATGTTGGCAAATGGAGCTCCTGGTCATTGCTGGTGATTATGACCTTTACCATAGTGGCGCAGCTTAAGTACGTCAAAGAGCGAATTCATGTGCCTGAGTAAAGTTATGGCAATTCGGGGAATATCTCTCTGTCACTTAGCGCTGTAATCAGTGCATCAAATACCAACCTGACCCGGTCAGGTACAGGGCCACGCTGGGGCCTGTAGACAGACAAAGGCCAGGGTTTGGGATCAAGTTCGGGGAGTAGACGTACTAAAGCGCCAGAGCGCAGATGAGGAATAGCCATACAAGAAGCCAGTTGCGATACGCCCAGCCCAGCTAAAGTTGCATCGGCTTCTGTTTCAGAATCATCTGCGACAAAACTAATTTTTTTGGGCGACCATTGCTGGCCCTCATGAAAATACCAGTGCCAGGCCCGGCCTGTCGCTTTGTCCATCAAGGCTGTTGTCGGCAGTTCTGCCAGTTGCTCTAAGTCCTGCGGGCTATGGTGTTTTGCCAGCAACAACGGGCTGGCTGTCAAAAACAAGCCAACATTGGCGACTTTCCGGGCAATAAAACCATTATCCCGGATCAATCCAATCCGCACTCCTACATCAATTTGTTCGTCCACTACATCCGCAATCTGATCTGACAAACGCAGGTCGAGCTGTAACGCAGGATGCTGTTGCGCCAGAGCACTCAGTACAGGCATCAGCACAGGCCGAATCACTCTCGGAGCCGCCAGCCGCACTAATCCGGCAATAGCATGATTTAAAACTGCCTGATGCTGCTGAAACAATGCATCCAATTGCTGCAGAGTGCTTTTCGCCTGCATTGCAAAACCTTCAGCAAAAACGGTCAGCCGGATATGGCGGGTACTGCGATGAAACAACACTTCACCCGTACTTTGCTCCAGTTGCTGCACTGCTCTGGTGACTGCCTGAGGTGAAATACCTAACCTTACAGCTGCGGCTTTAAAACTGTCACTTTCTGCCGCAGTACAAAAAATCCGCAGCAATTCAACTTTGTTCAACATTAATTATTCCAAAATAAGGAATTATAAAATCAAAATATTTCCATTTTTTGGATTTGTCTATCACTTCATACTGAACAGGTCGAAATTAATCAGATGCCACTCAACTGAGGATAAAACCATGAGTCAGAATATTTCAGGAAAAACTGTAGTGATCACAGGTGCCAGCAGCGGTTTAGGGGAAGCCACGGCTTACCATCTGGCCAGTCTGGGTGCCAGGGTTGTATTAGGCGCACGTCGCGAAGACAAACTGCAGCAGATAGCAGCACACATCGAAGCCAAAGGCGGACAAGCCGCTTATCTGGTGACGGATGTCACTAAAGCCAGCGAAGTTCAGGCTCTGGTGCAACTGGCGGTCAGTCGTTTTGGCCAGTTGGATGTCATCATCAATAATGCCGGTCTGATGTCTATTGCCCCTATCAGTGAATTAAAAACAGATGAATGGGATCGGATGATCGATATCAATATCAAAGGCGTGTTGTATGGTATAGCTGCAGCCTTGCCGGTATTTGAGCAACAACAATCCGGCCATTTTATTAATATCTCTTCAGTAGCGGGCATTAAAGTCTTCAGCCCGGGTGGCACAGTGTACAGTGGCACTAAATTCGCTGTTCGGGCCATCAGCGAAGGCTTGCGCCATGAAGTGGGTGGAGCTATCCGCACCACAACCATACTGCCTGGCGCAGTAGATTCTGAACTGAAGCACGGCAGCAGCCACCAGCAAAGTGCTGAATTTGTTAATAACTTCTATCAGATAGCTATTCCGGCAGATTCGGTGGCAAAAGCCGTTGCTTATGCAATAGCACAACCTAAAGAGGTAGATATTAACGAAATAGTGCTGCGCCCTACTGTGCAGGATTTCTAAGCCTGCACCACCAGCGCTACCAGTCAATCTGAGTTTTATTGCGGAAAAACGCACCAGTCGGACCATCGTCATCCAGCGTGGCGAGCCAGACTGGTGTTTCAGCACCTTGCTCCGGGCTTAAATCTGCAGCTTCGCCACCCATACGGGTACGTACCCAACCTGGACAAGCTGCGTTTACTTTCACTTCAGGCATTAATTCACGGGCACAGCTCACCGTGACTGCATTCAACCCAGCTTTACTGATGGCGTAACAAGCCGGACCTTCCAGCCCCTCTGAAAAACTACCCCAACTGGATGAAACATTGACAATACGGCCATAACCCCGCTGCTTCATCAAATGACCAAAAACTTTGCAGAGCATAAAAGGCGCCACAGTATTAACCGATAAACTGTGGAGTAAATCCTCAGCCTGAGTATGTTGCACTTCAGTGGAATGCAGTATGGCTGCATTATTAATTAATATATCAACAGGGCCATAGTGACGTTCAATCTGCAAGGCTTTTTGTTCCAGCAGCAAAGGGTCGGTCAAATCCAATCGAATTGCTATACCAGCGCCTAACAAGGCTACGGCTTCCTCTGCATCTTTTTGATGGCGAGCAGCCAGCAATAACTGAAAACCGCCTTGTTGCAGCAGAGTTTTAGCGATCGCAAAACCTATGCCCCGGTTTGCGCCCGTAATCAATACTGTTTTTTGTTGCGGCTGACTCATAAACCCACTCCCTTTTGATTGACTCTCAGTCCATTCACCTTAGTTTTTAACATTTTCAAATGAAATAGTAATGACTGCCGTGTAAATTTACCTACACTAAGCCACATGGCGAGTCAAAACCCCACGTAAAACGAGGAAAACTTCTGATGTCCAACATCAGCTTACTGCAAAAAACAGCACTGTCGTTCCTGTTTTGGTTGTTTTGTAGTGCTATTGCGACGACTGCAATGGCATGTGAGTTTGAAGTGGAACTGGAGCAATCCTGTGCGCAGGAACTGGAGGAGGATCTGTTACCCAAGGTCCCCTTTCAAGTGCAACGCAACAGTAATTTTTTACATCTACAAACCAAAGCCGGAGCTTTGTCTTTTCCAGTATTTAAAGAAAGAACGGATGAAGACACCCAGCCTTACTTAGTTTCGTACTTAAAGCCTGCGCAATTAGCTGTGGTTTGGGTATTTGAATATCGTGGCCGTAGCGTGTATCTGATTAATACCCAAACCGGTTTGCAGACTCAGATCAACGGTTTTCCATTGCTGTCACCAGACAACAAACGTTTACTGGTGTATTCCGAAGCTTATTCAGACAAAGAGAATGCCAATCTGGTGGTGATTTACCGCATTCGTAATCACAAGCTTTATGCTGAAATGGTGCTCAGTGGCGATGACAACAGAATACAACCCTGGAATCCGCTGAATGTGCGCTGGGTTAGCCCGGATAAAGTAGAGTTTATCCGGCTGCATTATCACAATGGTGAAGAGGAACAAAAACTTCAAAGCCTGCAATTACAACAAGGTAAATGGCAACTGCTCTAAAAACCCCTCTTGTGCGCCACAACTTTCGCCTGCTTTATAAAATCTGACTATAGTTTTACAGGTCTGCAGTCTGGCCAGTTCCAGAGACATTGCCGTTAACACCACTATGTATATGTTTTGCAGACACGGAGAATTGCGATGAGTAAAGCCCTCCCTTTAACGAATGCCACAGGCGCCCCGGTTCCGGACAACACCAATACCATGACAGCAGGCCCCCGCGGTCCAGCCTTACTACAGGATATCTGGCTTTTAGAGAAGCTGGCCCATTTTGACCGCGAAGTGATACCAGAGCGGCGTATGCATGCCAAAGGCGCTGGTGCTTATGGCACCTTCACAGTTACTCACGACATCAGCCGTTACACCAGAGCCAAATTGTTTTCTCAGGTTGGCAAAAAAACCGATGTATTTTTACGTTTCTCCACTGTAGCTGGTGAACGTGGAGCAGCCGATGCAGAGCGCGACATTCGTGGTTTTGCCGTAAAGTTTTATACCGAAGAAGGAAACTGGGATATTGTCGGCAATAATACGCCGGTGTTTTTCTTTCGGGATCCTATGCGCTTCCCTGACTTAAACCACGCAGTAAAACGTGATCCGCGCACAGGCTTACGCAGTGCCGAAAACAACTGGGATTTCTGGACTTTGTTACCAGAAGCTCTGCACCAGATCACTATAGTAATGAGCGACAGAGGTATTCCGGCGACCTACCGCCATATGCATGGTTTTGGCAGCCACACCTTTAGCTTTATTAACGCCGCCAATGAAAGGTATTGGGTAAAATTCCATTTTCACACTCACCAGGGCATTAAAAACCTGAGTGCTGAAGAGTCGGAGCTGGTGATAGGCAAAGACAGAGAAAGCCATTTACGTGATTTGTACGACTGCATAGAAGCCGGTGATTATCCGCGCTGGACTCTAAAAGTGCAGATCATGACTGAGCAGCAAGCCGCCACACATAAACATAATCCTTTTGATTTAACCAAAGTCTGGCCACACAAAGACTATCCACTGCATGAAGTGGGTGTGATGGAGCTGAATAAAAACCCGGAGAACCACTTTGCTGAAGTGGAGCAAGCGGCTTTCTCACCAGCCAATGTAGTACCAGGCGTCAGTTTTTCACCCGATCGTATGCTGCAGGCGCGGTTGTTTTCTTATGGAGATGCCCAGCGTTATCGATTAGGCGTCAATTTTAACCATATACCAGTCAATGCCCCACGTTGTCCTTTCCACAGTTACCACAGAGATGGTCAGATGCGTACCGATGGTAATTTAGGTGGCACTATCAGCTATCAGCCCAATTCAAAAGGGGTGTGGGATAACAGACCTGAATATGCCGAACCCGCTTTGGCCATGGCAGGCGCTGCAGACCGTTATGATCATTATGTCGATGACGACCACTACGAACAACCTGGCGATTTATTCCGGCTGATGACACCGGCACAGCAGCAGATCCTGTTTGCCAATACAGCCGCTAATCTGGCTGGCGTATCCAGAGATATTCAGGACAGGCATATCACCAACTGTACTAAAGCTGATCCGGCTTATGGCGCAGGAGTGGCTAAAGCTTTGGGCCGATAACAGCATCAACAATACCAAGCCCGGCTTAACACCAGCCGGGTTTTTAATGCAAATACAGCCTGCTGGCGGGTAACCGTGACAACTGCCACATCTTGTATCTCTGACACACTGCGTTGTATTCAGCTCTGAGCTTGGCTGATTCCTGCAACACAGCCAGACTGGCCGGATGATCACCATCCAGACGCTGCAACATTTGTTCAAACCAGTTTAAGCCATGCCTTAATGTGATCTGACAACGACGCCAGCGTTGCTGTTGTGCATAAGTTTCTGCCAGATTCTGAATAGAAATAGATAAACAAAAGGTCGGCAGCGACGCTTCTTCAGGGCTCAATTCAGGCGGACAACAAACAAAAGCGCAGTGATACCAGACAGGCCAGACATCAGAAATAGCCTGACGGTAAAAACAGGCTGCAGCCGTTAAATGCCGTTCGGTAAAGGCCTGATTGCCTTGCGCAATGATCTGTTGCCACTGATCCATAAAAGTCCCCAATTGAGAATTGATGTCATCTAGACCATTTCAATTGCGAATAGTTCGCAACAATGTCTGTAGATTTTGTCAAATCGACAATCAAGCTCTAATTCCAGATGTGAAATAGCTGTCCCTAAAATGTTAGTCCACACTCTGCTGTACCGGTCAGGACCCGAATCAGGGTCGGTATTACAATTGGAGATAAGTGGGAGTGTATAAACAGGGGGTGGGGAGTGGAGAGTGGCCTGACAGAATTCAGGCCACAGCAGAGCAGTTAATCTTTCTTCGCGAGCAGATAAGCCACAACAGCGTCTAAATCTTGCTGGAAATTCTCCTGACTTAAACCGGAAAACTTCACCAGATATTTACCATTCACAAGCAGTGTCGGTACGCCTTGCAGTACTTTAGCTTCAGAGTAATGGTCCTGGCTTTTTTTCATCGTGGCTACTTCAGCCTTTACAGCAGGGTTCACCATACCTGAGTCAAATAACATGGCCGGAATATCATTTACTACCAACAGGTTGCGGATATCCTGCTCAGAACTAAAGGTGGCGCGCTGGTTATGCAGATAATCAAAAATCACATCCGCAATACGATCGCCCTGACCGGCATTTTTCGCAACTACATAAGCTTTAGCCAGTGACTGCTGTAGTTCAGGTGAAGCTGCCCGTAAAAAATCGACGTGATATTTCGTCAGACTGACACCTTTTGGCAGATTTTTATTTAAGGTCTGCGCAAAGGGTTCAAAGGCTTTGCAGTGTCCGCAATAAAACGAAAAAAACTCCAGAACTTCTGGTTTTGTCGTCGCTTTTTCTGCGACTACGTCGTAATGCACGCCTTCCTGATACTGCACAGGAGCAGCTGCAGAAGCAAAGGCCATGACAGGAGCCAATACCAAAGCAAGCAGTAATTTTTTTAACATAAGGAACGCCTTCTAATTAAGATTGAGTCAGTAAAAAATTAACTAACTGCTTAAATTCTTCATCCTGATTTTCGCGGCTTAAACCCTGGTTGAGAATTTTGTATTTACCGTTAACGATAAAGGTTGGAACCCCGGTTAACACCCGACGGGCTGATAAAGCGTCCTGCTCTTTTTTCATTTGTTTAGCACCGCCAGCTACAGTAAAGCTTTTCAACGCTTTATCGTAAGTGTCTGCATCTACCCCATTGGCAACCACAACAGCTTTGATATCGTCATCGCTGGCAAAGGCTTTACGGTCTACATGAATGTGGTTAAAAAAAGCACTGGCTACCTGATCGCCTTTGCCCAGATTTTTCGCCACTAAATACGCTTTGGCTAAAGTGACCTGAATTTCAGGCGCTGCGTGTTGTAAAAAATCAACATGCACCTTTTTCAGTTCAGCGCCAGCTGGCAACTGCTTTGCTAATGCCTGCACTTTAGGCTCATAACCAAAACAGGCCGGGCAATAAAAAGAAAAATACTCTTTCACTTCAGGCTTGGCTGTCGCCTGCTCTGAAATCACTTCGTAGTGCTTACCTTCCTCAAACTGAGCTGCAAAAACTGCCACAGGTAATAACAAAGCACCTACTAACAACGCTGTTAACTTTTTCATTATTCGAATGTTCCTTGGAATAAAACTGTCACTACTCTAACAAAATCTTACCATTGAGGCATCAGAGAAAGTGGGCTCTGGTCACAGAATTTCAGCTGTTCATCCAGCGCCCGCAATTGTTGCTGCCAGTATTGGTCTGTACTGAACCATGGAAAGTTCTTTGGAAAAGCGGGATCGCTCCACCTTTTTGCTATCCAGGCCATATAAGACAAAATCCGCATCGCCCTTAGCGGCTCGATTAAACGCAGCTCTTTATGATCAAAATCACAATACTGGTCATATTCTTCCAGCAATAACGACAGCTGGTAGTTTTGCTCCACTCTGTCGCCATTGAGTAATAACCACAAATCCTGCACTGCGGGGCCATTACGACTGTCGTCAAAGTCCAGCAACAAAGGCCTGTCGTCATGCCACAACAAATTGCCGATATGACAGTCACCATGTACCCGGCGGATTTTTTCCGGCTTATACAAAGGACCGACCTTGTCGCACAATTGTTGCATCATCGCCTGATAATCTTTTTCCAATGAAGGTGGGATCAGACCCGACTGCAACAAGCTTTGCTGACTATCCAGTAAAAAAGTCTGATGGTTGATGGTAGGTCTGTGCAGAAAAGGCCGGGCAGCGCCAACCTGATGCACCATGCCTAAAAAACGGCCCAGTTGCAGCATTTGATCATCATTATCCGGCTCTAATGTACGGCCACCTCGGCTTGGAAAAACCGATAAATAAAAACCGCCGAAGGATAATACTTGCTGGCCATCTCGCTCAACGGCTTCGGCCACCGGCACTTCAATTTCAGCCAGTTCACGCACAAACTGATGTTCTTCGTTCAGCTGATCTAAGTTCCAGCGCTCTGGCCGGTAAAACTTAACCACCCAGCTTTTGCGATCGTCATCCCGAAACTGACAGACTCTGTTTTCGAAGCTGTTTAGTTGTAATAAACCAGAGCTGACATCAAAGCCATAATGAAACAGCGCGTCCAGCATTAAATCCGGACTTAAAGTAGAAAAATCAAAAGTGCTCATGGAATTCCGTTTGGTCAGTACAGCCAATTGCCATAAAAAAATAGGGAGCCGAAGCTCCCTAGTCTAACGCTTTTACAGATTTAACGGGCGGAAAAGAACTTACTGCCCTGGGTTAAACGGATATCCGGTTCGTCGCTGTCTTGCAGCACAAACTCAATTTCCAGCACTGGCCTCTTCGCGTCCACAGGGTCCAGCGATAAGCTGATAGGCAGGTTGGCTGTTTCACCGCCTTTGATGGTCAGCTCTTTCTCGCCAATCCACTGCGCGTCATCCAGGCCTTGCACCGACAACTGATAGGTTTGTTCCAGCTGCGATTTATTAATGACTTTTAAAGTGTAAGTGTTTTCAATTAAACCTTCGTCGGTTTCACGGTATAAAGCGCCACGGTCACGCACTATGTCCATCACCACAGGTTTACGCACCACTAAGGTCCAGCCAAAAGCCGCGCATACAGCAACTAACACCATAAAGTACCCAACTAACTTGCCACGTACTACTTTGGTGGTTTTGCCTTCCAGGCTATGTTCTGTGGTGTAGCTGATTAAGCCTTTGGCATAACCCATTTTATCCATCGTATCGTCACAAGCATCGATACAGGCGCCACAATTAATGCACTCGTACTGCAGACCGTTACGAATATCGATACCGGTAGGGCAAACATGTACACATAAATTACAGTCGATACAATCGCCCAGGCCTTTGGCTTTGTATTCAGTGTCTTTACGGGCACGTGGACCACGGTTTTCGCCACGTTTGGCATCGTAAGTCACGGTAAAAGTGTCTTTATCAAACATAGCCGATTGGAAACGAGCGTAAGGGCAAATGTGAGTACACATAATTTCGCGCATCCAGCCGGCATTACCATAAGTACAGAAGGCAAAAAACCAGACAGATACCGCAGCCCAAAAGCTGGCTTCCAGTGTAAAGAATTGAATAAACAGCTGATCCACAGGAGTAAAATAGCCAACAAAAATCAGCGCAGTGAGCACAGAGAACGCCAGCCAGCTAAAATGGGTCAGACCTTTTTTCACCACCTTGCTGAAGGTCCAGGGGTCCTGATCCAGTTTCATTCGCTGATTACGGGTGCCCTGAATTTTTTCTTCAAACCACATAAAAATAAAGGTCCAGACGGTTTGAGGGCATAAATAACCACACCAAACCCGACCATAAAAGGTGGTGACAAAAAACAAGGCAAAAGCGCCAATCACAAAAATCCAGGCCAGAATAGTGAAATCCTGCGGCCATAAGGTCATACCGAAGATATAAAACTTCTGCTCCATGATATCGAGCAAAATAGCCTGCTGACCATTAAATTGCAGCCATGGCAGCAACATAAAAGCAGCCATAAACACAAAGCCAATATTACGTCTTAAGCTTTGATGCAAGCCCTTCACCGCCCGAATATAGATGCGATCTCTTGGATTGTATTTGGCTTTTTTAGCCGGATCAGGTTGATGCACCTCTACCGGAATGTTTTTAATATCTATCTTGTTATCCACGCCCATTCCTCGTGCTGCTACCCAGTATCCAGTGTAGCAGGCTGTTTATTGCAGCTTGTTGATACAGGACAAAACCAAAGCTGCTCTGACGAACAACTGAACACAGCGCCTGTCTGCTTTAAGGCATTGTGATCATGTTGCTAACGTTTTGCCTGCACTGCTTTAGGTTATAACCAGATAAATCACTGCAATATTTGAACCAAAGGCCTATAGTATATAACACTATGATCCATATTGAGTTTTAATATCAGACTGAGTTTTTTACTGTCAACTTTGTTGACAGTATTCAGGTCTTTGGTTGTCAGATTGACAGTGCCATGCTGCTACTGCTGTGTTATAACCAATACAGCTATAGATGGGGTAACAGGTTATGCGCAATTTTTTGCTGTTGTGTTTGCTTATAGTCAGCGCCCTGACATTTTATGATCACCCACGAGTTCTGCCTTACTCAGAACCTGTACTGGATTGGCTGGCTGAACATATTTCATTGCCGGGCGTTCAGTCAGATTCAGTGGTCACCCGCAAAATTCAGAAAGCTTTTTATGCCATAGGCCAGGATTACGGCACAGGCCAACAAGAAGCCTTAGCTAAAGCCGCGCAAGACATCAACAGCCTGCTGCAATTTCGCCGCGACTACTGCCAAAACGGAGATTTTCATCCAGCCTTATTTGGCGACGCCATGCAAAGAGCCTGTGATGTGTTAAAGCAGTATCCCAAGCTGGAAGAGTTCAGTAAGTAAAGAACTGATTGCTTTCAGTTTTTATGGCGCAAGTGTGCGCCCAATACAGTGGCAATATCCGTACCAGCAAGCACCCACATCAGGAACAACTCTGCATGCGCTCATTAGAAACAAAAGTTATGAACTAAGGACTAAAAGCCTGCCGATTTCGGATTGGCAAATCATCCATCTATGCCTTGGCTTACAATGCCTTTTAGTCAAATAATTGGCTGGCATTCAAAGGTTCAGCTTCAAAGTCGATGAGCTCATGTTGCACTCAAAATCAACCAATAATAAAAAACACTCAACCAAATAATTGTTGAATCATTATTTGCAAGCCTATGCCTATTGCAAGACCGAAACAGATACCTACCAGCATACTGCGTTTACAGAGTCTAAATTTTGCTTGCCAGCTCATTTTATCACTCCCGATTGTTGCTCATGCGAGAGGGCGCATCCATGATGCGCCCGACGAAGCTACTAATCTAAACGGCTCGATATATATGATACGGTCAACCCGATACTGACACCAATCATGGCAATAGGAAACCATGCAGGAGCAGAACCAGCCACCGCAATACCAACACCTATTCCAACTATGCTCAAATTGCCGCCAATTGCCAGATCTTGAGATACTCCACCACTAACTTCTTCCACTTGCTCCAATGTTAACTCTTTCATGATTTATATCCTTGAGTTAATTAAAGCCTGACAAGCAGGCTTCTGACAAACCAAAACAACCTCGTTTTGGCTCCTTATCTGCGCTATTCAACTCATGTGCGACGACAATGGACTAAATGACCGCAAGCGCGGATTCATTAAACACTCAACAAATTAACATTGAAATAATCATAATTTAACAAAAGTGAATCACAAGGCCAAATCAGCCTTGATGCAAAAATGAGACTTAGTGAATTGATCAATAAAGAAATTTAGTTTTGCAGATTGAAAGCATCTGAATGCCAGTCGTAGACAACAAACTGGGGCTCTGTGGCCCCTGTTTGTTCAATGATAAAACCTACAACACATCCACTTTAATTTTGGCGATCACATCCAGTGCTTTTTGTTTGGCGTGATCGATGTTGTCGCCTAAAGCTAAAGCCACACCCATACGGCGTTCGCCTTGCACTTCGGGTTTGCCAAACAGCCGCAGGTCGGTGTCGGGTTGCATTAATGCCTGAGCTAAGTTGCCATAGCCAATTTGATCCGAGTTGCCCGGAACCAGCAATACAGCTGAAGCGGCCGGGCCGTATTGGCGAATAAGCGGAATAGGTAAACCTAAAATAGCGCGGGCATGCAACGCAAATTCGGAATAGTTTTGTGAAATTAAGGTCACCATGCCGGTGTCGTGTGGCCGGGGTGATACTTCGCTAAACCAGACCTCGTCGCCCTTCACAAAAAGCTCGACGCCAAATAAACCAAAACCACCTAAAGCTTCTGTCACTTTAGCGGCGTAATGTTGGGCTTTTTCTAAAGCAACAGCAGACATGGCCTGAGGTTGCCATGATTCGCGGTAATCACCTTTTTCCTGACGATGGCCGACTGGTTCGCAGTACTGAGTGCCGGACACAGAGCGCACTGTCAGCAAAGTGATTTCGTAATCGAAGTCGATAAACCCCTCAACTATCACCCGGCCTTTACCGGCACGGCCGCCTTCTTGTGCATAAGCCCAGGCGCTTTCTAAATCGGCGTCGGATTTCAGTACAGACTGGCCCTTGCCCGAGGACGACATAATAGGTTTCACCACACAAGGGTAACCAATATGCGCCACTGCGGCTAAGTAGCTGGCTTTGTCATCGGCAAAACGGAAAGGCGAAGTTGGCAGTTGTAACTCTTCAGCTGCTAAACGGCGGATCCCCTCGCGATTCATAGTTAAATTGGCTGCTTTGGCGCTAGGGATCACAGTAAAACCCTGTTGCTCCAGCTCAACCAAAGTGCTGGTCGCTATAGCTTCCAGTTCAGGCACTATCAGCGCAGGTTTTTCTTTGATCACAATTTGGCGCAAGGTGGCACCATCCAGCATAGAAATCACGTAACGACGATCAGCCACCTGCATCGCAGGTGCATTGGCGTAACGGTCGACTGCTATCACTTCGCAGCCTAAACGTTTGAGTTCAATACATACTTCTTTACCGAGTTCACCACTGCCTAATAACAGTACTTTGGTGGCGTTGGCCGCGCCCGGGGTTCCTATCTGGCTCATCTGCAGCTCCTTGATTTAATGTGCAAGAGCATACCAAAATTCAGCTATGAACACTTAATGATTTCAGCCCGAACTTTGCCGTTGAGGTATAGTAAAAGGAAGTTCAAACAGAGAATGATGATGTCAGAACAACTATGCCCTCTATGCCAGCAAGCCAATTTATGCAAGGCCGGCACTGCTGACCAAAGCCAATGTTGGTGTATGCAGCAAGAGTTTCCGGCTGAACTCTTGGCGCAAGTGCCTGACCAAAGCAGCTGCATTTGTGCAGACTGCTTAGCTCGTTTTCAAAAACAAGCAAAACCGGTGCAGCAGTTTAAGCCTGACTAATCACAGAGTGTTATTTGCTATTTTGCCATTTACCGGAACGTTTCATCGTGCCCCAGGAACTTTTGCTATTGCGCGCCCAGAGCCATAAACCTTTTAACCGCCACCATGAATTCAACTGGCGATAACCAAAGTTTTCCAATACCGCCATTAAAAACAACCTCATAATGCTGCGCCCGCCCGGATATACAGGATAAGACATTTCTTCCAGCACCAGCGCCACGACAGAAATCAGTATGCCAAAACCTATAGTCACCACTAAAAAGGCTAATAAAGCAGCTGGGTCTAACCAACCGGCCAACCAGGTAAATAACATAAACAAGTAACCCAGCACTTCCAAGGCTGGGCCAAAAGCTTCAAATAACAAAGCAAAAGGAAAAGCTAACCAGCCCACAGCACCAGATTTTGGATGAAATAACAAAGACATGTTCGCGCCTAAGCTTTCCAGCAAACCACGCTGCCAGCGCACTCGTTGTTGTGCCAAAGTGGCCAAATCTTCCGGCGCTTCAGTCCAGCACACAGGGTCAGGAATAAAATAAATCCGGTATTTGCGTTTATTCAGCCGCATATATTTATGCATCCGCACCACCAGTTCCATATCTTCGCCTATGGTTTTATGCCGGTAGCCACCCACTTCAATCACCAGATCTTTTTTAAACAAACCAAAAGCACCGCTGATGATTAATAACGCATTTAAGGACGACCAGCCGAGGCGGCCAAATAAGAAACCGCGCAGGTATTCGACTATTTGCAGTTGCGGCAATATTTTATTGGGTAAAGCGGCTTTTAATAACAAGCCATCTTTTACCTGACAACCATTGGCAATACGTACAGTGCCGCCAGCCGCTATAGCATCCGGATCCTCCAGGAAAGGGCGGATAATGCGCAGCAAGCTGTCACGTTGCAAAATAGAGTCGGCGTCGACTCCACAAAACAACGGAAAACGCGACAAATTCACGCCAGCATTTAACGCATCGGCCTTACCGCCATTGGCTTTATCTATCACTTTTAAATTCGGGTAACGGCTGGACTGATAGATACCGCGAATTTGCTGGCAAGGTAAATGTAATGGGCAAGTGGCTGAGGACAAGGTTAAAGCAAAACTATCTTTCAGCACCTGTAAGGTTTCATCTTTAGAGCCGTCGTTAATGACTATTACTTCGTACTCAGGGTAAGTCAATTGCAATAAAGACAAGACTGAACTGGCAATAGTTTCCTGCTCGTTGTAGGCAGGTACCAGCACAGAAATAGGGGTTAAAAAACTGGCATAGCTGGCAGGTAATAACTCGGTGCGAGCCGACTGAATATGGCTGCGCATCACCAACAGGGCGACTAAATTCAGGATCAGGTAGCCGGCAGATAAACAAACAAAATAGCCTACTAACACCCATTGTAGGGGGACCAGCCAGGGTGCCAAATCCAACTGTTGTATCCATTGATGCGTCAGCTCTATCGTTTGCTGTAGCCAATCATTTGCCATCAGGTTCTCCCTTGTTGCTGACGCTGCTGCTCTTCCTTCACCTGCGACAAAATAGCGATAGCAAAAGGGTCTGTCAGTTGTTGCTGCCAAAGCTGCAACTCAGTCTCATCTATGCCTGGCAATGCAACCAGGCTTTGGGCTGAACGGTATCTCACCCACCAGTTGGGATCCGACAACATCTTCACTAATAAAGGCGCGTCTGAACTGTCTCCCAAGCGGGCCAGTGCTTTGGCAAGCTGTACCCGAACTTCCCACTGCGAATTTGATACCTGCTGACGTAATAACGGCAATAAGTCAGGTGACACTGCGCAGGCAAAAGCTGTGGTCAAGAGTTCCATTTCTTCGGGGTAATGCACTAAAGCTTGCTGGATCAGTGGCTGACTGTCGATGGGAGATAAAATATGCATCAACTTAATCAAACGTCTTAACTCTTTGGCTGTAGCTTTTTCGGCGCATTCACTAATGGACCGCACCATCAGATCATGAGGCAAGCGCACCAGCAAACCAGCTAAGCGACTGACAGACCAATCGTCCCGATGAATTTGACTCAAAATCACTGGCAAACCCAGCTTTGGATCTATGGCTAATAAAGCTCTGGCGGCAACTAAAGAAAAAATAGTTCGTTTGTCTAATACATGGGGGATCAGATCGGCAAAAGCAGATTTCTCCTGCACTATGCCCAGTGCCATAATAGCGGTCAGTTTTTTATCTGTACTGTAGCCGTGCAGCCATTGTTTCATGACTGGAATTAACTTCAGCCGTTGTGCCAATTCCGCCAAACGGCTGGAAGCGCTGCCTCGTACCGTTTGTTCCAGCTGCAACCATAATTGCACTACAAAACCAAAACGTTCAGCATTCAGTTGTGGCAAGGGCCCTGCATTTTCTTCTGGTGAATAAATCCAGGAAAACAGGATTGGAGTCCACTGTTCAGTGGCCTGCTGGCGGCTTTTTTCCCGCTGCCGTCTTTCATAATGCATAAACAAGGTCAGCACTAACAGCAGGAGTGTCATCAGCAATAACACGGCGCTACTGTACCAAACCAGCTGCACTATCACATCAGAGTCTGTACCGGACACCTAAACCCACCTCGGTTTTTTCGTATAACACATCTTGTTCAGACCAGCTCAGGTTGTACAACAGGCTCCAGTCGCTGGCAAAAGAGAATTGGCCAAATAAGCCGATGCGGGTGACATCCATCACTAATACACGGTTAGGTAAACGTTCCAATTCTTTACCTTTCACCAGCAAGGCAGTGAGTGAATCCGTATCGTTAAAGTAATAACTGGCTTGCAGCACATGAGTATTGGCTGAGCCCGTATCTTCAGGTCTGGAGTGATACAAGGTATACGCATAACGCCATGAACCACTGTAATGTTCGTTCATCAGGCTATAGCTGCGGCTGTCCTGTTGATCATCATTGGAAACAGATACCCCAGGCGTTACAACCCAGCCCTTAGTCCATTGCCAGGCCAACTGACTGCCTATCGAGAGTTCAGGCCGCACTCGGTTTTGAGGGCTATAAGCGGCTTGTCCCAACCAGGTCAGGTTGTCACTGATTTTATAATAACCATCCGTCAGCCATTCCTGGTCCTTTAAGTCAAAACGCTTGCTGCGCTGCCAGCGAGCTCCCCACCCATAATCTGTAGCTGCATGGCGTAATCCGGCATAATAAAATGAGCCATCGGCAAAACTGTCCGACAGTTGCTCATAACCTGCCCCTGTTTCCAGTTGATAACTTTCCGCTGCCACACAAATCAGTGGCGCTAAAGCAGCCAGCCCTAAAACTAAGCTTTTGATCATCCTTGCTTTCCTATAAGACGACGCAAACGAGCACTTAGCTCAGGTGGCTGAAATGGTTTAACCAAATAATCATCTGCACCTTTTTTCAGAGCAAGAGCTATATCTTCTTCACCCATTTTGGACGTCAGAATTAATACGGGTACTGTTGCCATAGCGGCTTGATTGCGGATCAACTCCAGTAAAAACAAACCATCAAAAAAGGGCAGCATTAAATCCAGCACCACAGCATTAAAATCGCGACCAGACAACACAAGTTCCTGAGCCTGCTGGCCATCTTTAAGCCACTCCACCTGATAACCATCACGTTGCAAAATAAAAACTAACAACTTGCCGATCAGCTCATCATCTTCAACCAGCAATACAGTTTTAGTGCCCATCAATACTCCGCAGATCCAGCTGTCCTGACAAGCTTCTTAAGCTAATTCGCCCACTTGTTCAAGTTGTAGTGAAAAAAAACATAGCTGCAGACCATAAATCAGGGATCTGCATTGCATTTTGTATACAAATTAATTTAATGTATCCAAAAACAACTATTCAGGTGACTCTCGATGTGGCGCGACTTTAGCTTATCAGCCATAGCTGCTGGTTTTGTGGCTGTACTAGTGGGCTTTGCCAGTTCAGTGGCTATTGTGTTTCAGGCTGCAGCTGCGGCTGGCGCCGATCAAGCGGTAATGGCGTCCTGGATTTTGGCCTTGGGCCTGGGCATGGGCCTCACCTGCATTGGTTTATCTTTGTATTTTAAAGCGCCGGTCTTAACGGCCTGGTCTACCCCAGGCGCTGCACTTTTAGTCAGCAGCTTGCAAGGTCTGAGTTTAGCCGAAGCAGTAGGTGTGTTTATCTTCGCTGCCGCTTTAAGTTTGTTGCTGGGCCTGACTGGCTGGTTTGAAAAACTCAGCAATAAAATTCCGCTGCAAATAGCCTCTGCCATGCTCGCTGGTATTTTGTTTAACTTTGGCTTATCGATTTTCACCTCCCTGCAGCAGGATTTATGGCTGGTTGGATTGATGTGTATCGTCTATTTGGTTAGTAAACAGTATCAACCTCGTTACGCCATTCCACTGGTATTAGTGGTAGCTGTGCTTTATGCCAGTCTGCAAGGTCAGCTCAGCATGACACAAGTGCATTTTGACTGGCCTGCTCCGGTTTGGATTTGGCCTGAATGGTCGGTCAGTGCTTTATTAGGTGTAGGTTTACCACTTTTTATTGTCACTTTAACCTCACAAAACATCCCGGGTTTAGCTGTGATTAAAAGCAGCGGTTACAACCTGCCGGTGTCGCCACTGATCAACGCCAGCGCTTTTACGACCTTAGTTCTGGCACCGCTTGGGGCTTTTTCTATCAATTTAGCTGCTATTACTGCTGCTATTTGTGCCAGCCCTGAAGCTCATGCAGACCCTGCAAAAAGATACAGCGCAGGTGTGGCTGCAGGTATTTTTTACTTGCTGACCGGCTTGGCAGGTGCAGCAGTTGTGGCTTTATTTGCTGCCTTTCCAACTACTTTGGTCACCGCTTTGGCAGGTTTAGCTTTGCTTGGCACTATAGGCACTAATTTAGCCCTGACCACACAAGCAGGGCCAGATAGAGAAGCGGCAGTAGTGACTTTATTAGTGACAGTATCTGGCGTCAGCTTTTTTGGTATAGCCTCGGCCTTTTGGGGGTTAGTGGCTGGCTTAGTCTGTGTATTGATAGTAAAGCTACCAAAGAACAAGGCGGCTTAATATGACCAAAGCCAGTTTATATCAGCAGCTAAAACAGGATATCCGCCAAGGCGTTTGGCCAGCGGGTTCAGTGCTGAATCAGCAAAAGTTATCGGAGTATTATCAGGTCAGTCGCATTCCGGTGCGGGATGCGTTGCAGCAACTCAAAGCTGAAGCTTTGCTGGTGATGGCAGGTAAAGCCAGCTTAATGGTGCCTCCTTTAACGGCTGCAGAAGCTGAAGAGTTGTATCAAATCCGCTTACAGCTGGAGCCTATGGCGCTGCGCCGTGCTTTTCCCCAGCTCACCTTTAGTTTGCTTGGTCAGGCTGAAGATTTATTACATAAAATTGAGCAGGATCAGAATTTATCTGCCGCAGACAGAGGCGCACTCAACTGGCAGTTTCACCTGATGTTGTATCAGGCCAGCCATTGCCCGCATTTGCTGCGTTTACTGCACAGCCTGCATCAGCAAGTGGAACGTTATTTAGGTTTTCAGGAAATCAGTCTGAATTATGCAGGCACCAGCCATCAGGAGCACTGGCAGATGCTGGAGTTATTACGAGCTCAGCAATTGGATGCTGCTGTAGATTTACTACAACAGCATATTCGGCAAGCAGGTGAGTTATTAACCAATCACTTACGACAACAGTCCGCCTAATTCGACGGAAGTGTAGGGGCACGGTTTATCCGCGCCCGTCTTTAATCCAACAGAATTCCCAACCTATTTAGATTAAACCTTACGACGACGCCAAAAAGCTAAACCAGCCAGAACCATTAATAAAGTTGGGGCTGAAGAACCACTGCTAGCGCCTTCTGTTTCCCCCTGACCTGCCAAAGTGTTTGGCGCCGGATTCAGATTTGCCGCTGTAGTTGGGCTGTCGTTGATAATAGTGATACGTTCAATAGTCACTATATTTGCTGCTGTGACAGGAACTTTATTGGCCCAATCAGTAGCACTGTAATTACGCAGTGGCGTTTCATTAAATAATCCCGCGCCACCTGGTACATACAGATCATTAATACTGTCAACAATTGACATGCCCGTGCCGGTCACAACACCAAACACCGTAAAACCACCGTTACTTTTGTCCAAGTGGCTGGAGTTATTTTCTACATTCACATACCAATGAGTAGTTGCACTGTTTGGGCTGGCTTTTTTTGCCATAGCCACAGTACCACGCACATTCGACAGTTTCGGCTCATTATCTATCGGGCCTCGTGCCGGAACTTCAGTAAAAGGCGATGCGTTGTTGCCGCTGTATCGCATCCCGCCACCTTGAACTACAAAGTCTTTTATTGAACGGTGAAAGATAGAGTTGTTATACGAACCGTCTTTAACGTAAGTCAGAAAATTCGTCACTGTTTTTGGTGTGGTTTGGTCAAACAGGTTGATTTCAAAATCACCCATATTGGTTTCAACTAAAACAATAGTAGCGGCGGCGTTATGGCTGATAGCTAAAGTGGTGGCAAAAACTGCCGCAAGCACAGATTTTTTCAACATGGTATGGCTCTCTGATTTTAAAGTGCTCCGACTTTAATCCAGAGCCGAAATTCAATCCAGCGTCATTACAAATAGTAACGAACTAAGTAATTTTGTTAACCCTTTTATTTACTGCTTTGGCCGTTGTTCCTGATGCAGAAAATCGTCTTTTCTTCTTATAGGCCGGCTTCTGTTGAGGAGCTGTTTTTGCAATATCAGCTGATACCTGTGCCTGTTGTACCAGCCGGATAATTTCCGGTTGCAGCTGCGCCATAAACTCTGGATAGTCCTGTTGCTGGTGGCAAATTTGTTCCAGTTGAGCTTCCCATAAGGCGGTTAAATCCGGTGCCGTAATGCGTTGTGGCAAACTTTGTATAAAAACCCGTCCCAATTGACTGGCTCGGATTTGTTTGCCCTGTCGCTGCAAATAACCACGTTTAAATAACAGCTCCAGAATACCGGCCCGGGTGGCTTCAGTGCCTAAGCCTGCGGTTTCTTTTAAGATCCGCTTTAATTCCGGGTCGGTGACAAAACGGCTGATCCCGGTCATAGCGGCCAATAAAGTAGCATCAGTAAAATAAGCCGGAGGCTGAGTTTGCTTCGACAGTAATTCCGATTGGCCCGACTGCAATTGCTGGCCTTTCGTTAAAGGCGGCAAACTTTGTTGTTCGTCAGAATCCTCATCTTGCTCCTCCTTCTGGCTGGTTTTATAAAAAGCTTTCCAGCCCAAAGACTGCTCCAGCCTGGCCTGAGCTTTAAACAAACCTCCGGCAATTTTAATCAGCGCTTGCTGCTCAAGATAGCAGTATGGCGGGAAAAACTGCCATAAAAACTGCCGCGCTATCAGCCAATACAATTTAGCTTCAGAGCTATTCAGGCTGGCTGATTTCAGCGCTTTATCGGTAGGAATAATAGCGTGGTGAGCGGTAATTTTGCTGTCATCCCATGCTTTGCTACGCAGGCTGATACTGGCTTGCTGTTGCATCTCTGCAAGCTCCGGACTATTGGCTACTATAGCGCGGCAGACAGCAGCTGACTGACCAAATTGCTGCTCTGGTAAATACCGGCAATCTGAACGTGGGTAAGTAATCAATTGATGACGTTCATACAATTGCTGACAGGTATCCAGCACTTGCTGCGCTGTCATGCCATAAAGTTTTGCTGCATCAATTTGCAAAGCCGACAAGCTAAAAGGTAAAGGCGCGTACTGTTTTTTCGGTTGTTGCTGCACCTGCTCCACAACAGCGGGTTGATGGCTGGTTTTGCGTTGTACCAGCTCAGCCAGTTCCCTGTTAAGCACCCGGCCTTCCTCGTCCTGATAAGGAGCGCAGGCTTCACTGGGTTGCCAGATGGCGCTAAAAGGCCAGTCAGCTCCGGTTAAATGCGCTTTGACCTGATAAAAATCGCGGCTGACGAAATTTTCGATCTGCAAGTCGCGTTGTACGACTAAACCCAACACCGGAGTTTGCACCCGCCCCACCGACAACACGCCCTGATAACCCTGCCTCTGGCCATGCAAGGTATAAGCGCGGGTTAAGTTAATGCCATACAGCCAGTCAGCTCTGCTGCGGGCCAAGGCACTTTGCGACAATGGCGCAAACTCAGAATTCAGTTTTAACTGCTGCAAAGCCAAGCGAACAGCAGTGGGTGTTAAATCGTTGAGCAGCAGTCTTTTGGTTTGCTTAAGTTTGGTTTGACTGATTTTGCTGTGCTGCAACACTTCATCCACCAGCAACTGACCTTCCCGATCCGGATCGCCTGCATGTACCAGCTCTGTTGCTTCTTTAATCAGTTGGGTCAATATTTTAAGTTGAGCTTTGCTTTGTGCTTTAGGTACCAGTTTCCATTGTTCAGGCAAAATAGGTAAATGCTCCAGCCGCCAGCTTTTAAATACCGGATCATAAGCTTCTGGTTCGGCCTGCTCTAATAAATGCCCAAGACACCAGCTGACTTTATCGCCATTGCTAAGTTGCAGATAACCCTGCTGTTTTTGATGTGACCCAAAGGCGTCGGCAATAGCTCTGGCCATGCTGGGTTTTTCGGCTATATACAATTTCATAAACAAATCACTGTATGAAAAAACAGTTAATTTAACCGCAGTTTTCCCAAAAAAGCAAAGGCTCAAGCATTTGTTTTCTGTCGGGTACAGAGTAAGCTAAGGCTTTCCCGGGCGAAACCGGAAGCTGCTTTGGTGAACTGTCAACATTGATTAAATTTTCATCTGCCAGTCTGACCTTGTTGCGGATCCTTCTGCTGGCTCTGGCCTATTTTGTTTTCGGTCAATTGGCTATGGTGCTGGCGATATCGCCGGGCATGGCAACTTCTGTATTTCCTTCCATTGGTATAGCTATTGCGGCAGCGTTATTGTGGGGTTACCCCATGCTGGCCGGCGCTTTTTTAGGGTCGTTGCTGTTTAAGCTGGCCCAGCCCGACTGGCCATCAAGCCTGCTCTGGTCAGATAAAGTGATCTACGGCTTAAGCATGGCTACTGTTACGGCCCTGACTGTCGCTTTTGCGTTGTGGTCTGTACGTCGCTTCGCCAGTTTTCACAGCGCCCTGACTTACGAAAAAAGCATACTCTGGCTTTTTGTGCTGGCGGGCCCTTTTGCGTGTTTAATCAGCTCTGGTTTATCCACTCTGATCTTGCGCCAATTTGGCATAGTGACCAATGACAACGCCGGATTAAACGGCTTTACCTGGTGGATTGGCGACATGATTGGCGTGATGATCGCCATACCTCTGGTTTTTATGTTGTTTGCCAAACCCCGCCCTTTATGGCGCGCCCGCTGGCTGACGGTAGGTTTACCTTTGTTGGTCTGTACAGCTTTGGTGGTGGCGTTATTTGTGTTGGCGCGTTTTCAACATAGTCAGACCTTGCAGCAGAAGTTTTTTGATCAGGCAGCACAAATCAGCGCTACTTTTCAGTACAGAGTCAGCAAAGTGCTACAGCAAATGCAGATGCTTGAGCGGCTGTTTGTTACTCAGCCTGAAGTCACAGAGCTTATGTTTCAGCAATTTTTACAGGATTACCCCTGGCAAGAGGCTGGGGTATTGTTTTTTGACTGGATAGAGCGGGTGCCACATCAACAACGTGCTGCTGTGGAAGCGCAGCTGCTTACCGGTTTTAAAGAATATGCCAGTCCCGGAGTAACACCAGCTGCTGTGCGGCCAGACTACAGTGTGATTAAGTATATGGCTTCAGCCTCTGGCGATAAATCGCTGGCTGGGCTGGATTTAGCTGCAGAGCCAACACGAAAAGAAGCCATGGACTATGCAATGGATTCAGGCAGTATCAGTATTACAGCGCCTGTGCGACTGGTTAGCGGAAATGCTGCTTTGATGTTTTTTATTCCTGTGTATAACAAAGGGATTATTCCAGAAAGTGTCGAAGATAAACGCCAACAAATCCGTGGTTTTATTTGTGGTATCTTTGAAACAGAACAATTAGTCAGCACCAGTTTAAGCCAATACGATACATCAGAGTTTCACCTGCAAATTAAAGATTTAGGCACAGGCATGCCTTATTACGGCTCGTTACCCGATTTATCCGATCAGGCGCATTATCTGACCTGGACCCGGCATTGGTCACACGCTGGCCGCTCGCTGGAACTGCAGCTGGTTCCCAGTAAAACCATGCTCAGTCGAAATTCAGGCCAACAAAGTTGGTATGTTTTAACAGGTGGTTTAGTACTCTGTAGTTTGCTTGGTATTTTCCTGTTGGTTCTGACAGGGCGCTCAGCACGCATTGAGCATTTAATCACTCAGCGCACCAAAGAGCTGAGTTCGATTCTGGATAACGCTATTGAATCTATTGTGATAGTGGACCAACAAGGGCTTATCGAAAGAGTAAATAAAGAAACCTCCCTGCTATTTGGCTACGCCATGCCAACTTTGTTACGCCAACCCGTCAGTAAGCTATTGGCGTGTTTGCCTGAACATAAAAATCATCAATTGTTGCAGCCCTTAACTATAGAGCAGCTGAATTTATGGGTGGGCCATACAGTGGAAGTGACAGGGCTCGGCGAAGATGGCCAACAAATTCCACTGGAAATGGGCTTAAGCCGAGTGGATACCGCCGACAAGCATTTGTTTACTCTGATGCTGCATGACCTACGTGAACGTAAAAAAATAGACCGAATGAAAAGTGAGTTTATTTCAACCGTCAGCCATGAACTGCGCACTCCCCTAACATCCATTAACGGTTCTTTAGGTTTATTGGCTGGAGGTGTAGTGGGTGAATTACCTTCGGCAGCACAACAACTGGTACAGATTGCCAAAACCAATACCGATCGATTAGTGAGGCTGGTGAATGATATTCTGGATATTGAAAAACTGGAGTTTGGTCAATTAAAACTGCAGCCCGCAGAAGTAGAAGTACTGGCGTTATTACAGGAAGCTAAACTGCAGAATCAGGCTTATGCCGATAAATATTCAGTCCGGCTGGACTTGGTCGTAGCAGCAGATGCCACACCTGTCTTTTTGTATCAGGACAAATTCCGCTTGCTGCAAATTTTGTCGAATTTAATTTCCAATGCGATTAAATTTTCCCCCAGCCACTCAGTGGTGAAATTAAGTTATCAGTTAAAAGAAAGTCAGTTGGTGATCCAGGTAAAAGATCAGGGCTCTGGTATAGCGGAATCCTTTCGCAGCAAAATTTTCCAGAAATTTGCTCAGGCCGACAGCTCTGATAGCCGCAGCAACCAAGGCTCTGGCCTGGGCTTAAATATCAGTAAAACTCTGGTAGAAATGATGCAGGGCACTATCGACTTTGAATCAGAGCTAGGCAAAGGCACCTGCTTTAGCCTGACCTTTGCGTATTACCAACAACTGAATCGACACGAAAAAACCTCGGAACCCGGGTAAAAAAGGGGGCTGAAATTAAAAAAGTCGGCATCTCTTGTCGATTGTGTCAAAGCTGAACCGACTAAGGTGTGAAAGACAGTGAAACCGCTGCTCAGTTCATATCAACAGGAGGGCCCATGGCCAAAATGCTTTTTGTTAATTTCCCCTGCAGTAACTTAAGCGCTTCAATCGAATTTTATCAGGCGCTGGGCTTTAGCCAAAATATGCAGTTCAGCGACGACACTGCCGCTTGTATGGTCTGGAGTGAGCATATTTTTGTCATGCTATTAACCCACGCCAAATGGCAAAGTTTTACTCAAAGACCAATACCAGACTCAGGCAGCAGTGAAGTAATGCTGGCGTTAAGTTGTGAAGACAAAGCAGCAGTGGATCAAGTCTGTGATGCAGCTGCCAAAGCAGGTGGTACAGCTGATATCAACGCAAAGCAGGATTTGGGCTTTATGTATGGCCGCTCTGTGCTGGATTTAGATGGTCATATCTGGGAGTTTTTCTGGATGGACCCGGCCGCAGTGGCAGGTTGATTGCCAATATCACTACACCAAATCAAAACCCAAAGTAATTGCAGTTGCAGCGAGGCGACAAAGCTGCGGCTGCAAGAACGAAGGGTTTTATAGCATCAGGCGATAACCTATCCCCGCCTCAGTTTTCAAGTACTTAGGTTCAGTGGGGTCGTCGCCTATCTTCTGCCTGATATGGCTAATCACAATACGCAAATAATGAGTGTCCTGACCATGGCTTGGGCCCCAGATTTGTTCCAGCAGCTGTTTTTGTGTGATCACACATTGCCGATGCTGAGCCAAAGTCGCCAGCACCGCATATTCTTTTGGGGTGAGTTCCACTTCCACCGCTTTGCAGGTCACCAGACGGCGGGCGAGGTCTATATGCAGATAACCATCGTCCAGTACAGCCGGGGTTTTATCTGGTAAACGGTCGCGTAATTGCGCCCGCACCCGCGCCAGCAACTCTTCGACACTAAAAGGTTTAGTCACATAATCCTGAGCACCTATATCCAGCGCTTTGATTTTGTCGGAGTCGCCGTTACGCACTGACAATACGATGACCGGAACTTTGGAAAAACTGCGCAGCTCAGTTAATAACTCCAGGCCATCACCATCGGGCAAACCTAAATCCAGCACCAATAAATCCGGCTGCTGGCGCACCAAAGCCGCCAGACCAGACTCGACGGAATCAGCTTCAGTCACCTCATAACCGACACTTTTTAACGCAATCCGCAGCATTTTGCGGATTTGCATTTCGTCATCAACAACCAGAATTCGGGCGGACAATAGACTTAGTCTCCTGCTTGGGTTTCAGGCAAAGGCAATTCGACAATAAAACGTGAACCACTACCAACACGGGCTGAGCTGGCTTTCACGGAGCCGCCGTGCGCACCAATCATGCCCCGACAAATTGCCAGCCCCATGCCGGTATTGTGCCTTTTACTGTCGCCATCGGCCACCACATAAAACATATCAAAGACTTTTTCCCGCAGAGCCTCCGGAATACCAGGGCCACTGTCTTCAATTTCAATGCGGCAGAGCTTGCCTTGCTGACTGACCCACACCCGCACCGGCTCGCCATCCGGGCTGTATTTAGCCGCATTTTCCAGAATATTAAACAGCCCCTGTTCCAGCAAAGCGGCATGGGCATAAAGTAAAGGTAAATCCGGTGCAGCTTCGTAGTCCACGTCCACTTGCGGGAAAAAGCGCTTTAAGCGTTGTTTGGCACTGCCAATAATATCGGCGACAGACACCCAATCACGTTCCAGCTTTAAGGTGCCATGACCTAAACGCGTCATATCCAGCAGGTTCTGGATATATCGGTCCAGCCGCTGACTTTCCAGCAGAATAGTGCTTAACAGCTCATTCCGATCCTCTTTGGATAACTGCTGGTCCAGTACCTGTAAACTCTCGGCAGAACCCATCATGGCCGCCAGCGGTGAACGTAAATCGTGCGACACAGAGGATAATAAAGCCGAACGCAATTGCTCCATTTCGGCTTTGAGTTTTGAGCTCTCCAGTTCTGTATTCAGGCTAATGCGCTGCCAGACACTGACGGCCTGCTGGCTTAACGTAGTGATTAAGTCGCGGTCGTCCGGTCTTAACACCTGCTGACTGGCTGGAAATTGCAGCAAAAGTACAGCCACAGTTTTGTCCTGAGCCAACAAAGGCAAAGCAGTCCACTGGCTGGCATTAAGGGTATCGCTGAAACGCCCTGCCATTTGCTGATGCCGTCTGGACCAATCAATCATCGCCTGATCCAAGGCCAGCAATGGCTGATTCAGTGCAGGCAGTATCTGTTGTTCTTGTTGATCCAGAGTGACCAGATGTACAGGGCAGCGCAGCGCCTGGGTCAGCTGGGCCGCCAAAATGGTCCAGAGTTCATCGGTTTGATGGATTACGGTCAGTTGCTGGGCAAAATCCCGTTGTAATTCTGAGTATCGGTTGGCTTCTTTTAGTAGCAATAATTGCTGCCTGATACGCGAAGCGGCCGGGCCACAAGTGATACCTATCACCAGCATAAAAATCAGCGTGGCGACGTCATCGTTTTTATTCACATTAAAGGTGAAATAAGGTTCGGTCAGGAAAAAGTTAAAGCTGAAAAACGACAACAAAGCGGTAAAAATAGCGGGGCGGGCGCCGTATTTCAGACCACAAAGCACTACAGCCAACACAAAAATCAGCACCAGATTGCCACTTTGCAGCCATTGGTCCAAAGCCAATGCCAAAGCACTGGCGGCTGCGGTAAAAACTGCACCAAAAGCATAACCGGCTTTTTGGCCAAAGGTGCCTGAAGCTGGTGCTGACACTCTGGCTTGTTGGGCCGATTCACCAGAGCGATACACCGACACTTCTAACGGCAAACCGCTATTAATCAGTTGTTGGTACAAGGGTTTACGCCAGGGCTGCAGCACACGCTTAGTGCCAGCCCCCACTAATACAGCGTTAATCCTATGCTCTGTGATATAAGGCAAAATAGTCTGTAACGTAGAGGGGCCACGCAAAATATCGGTCTGAGCGCCCAGTTCACGCGCCAGAGCAAAGGCCGACTGCAAGCGTTGTTGTGTCGACTGATACTGCATCTGCCCTGTGTCAACCCAAACCACAACCCAGGGCATCTGACGTTTTTCGGCAACCCGGCGGCCAATGCGGATCAGGTATTCGTGATCACGGCGATTGGAGATCAGCACCAGCAATTTATCCTGGATCAGATAATCACTGCCACGGGCTTTGGCGTCCTGCTCGGTTTTTAACTGCGCATCGACATGGCTCATCACCAGCTTCATCGCCATTTCACGCAGCGCTGTTAAAGTTTCCAGCTGGAAAAATTGCTTCACCGCCAAAGCGGCATAGTCGGCGACATAAACTTTGCCTTGCTGTAAACGCTCCAGCAGATGGTTAGGCGCTAAATCGACAAACACCAATTGCTGAGCGCTGTCGATAAACTGATCAGGCACTGTTTCCTTTACGCGTATGCCACTGATTTGCAGCACTAAATCGTTCAGACTGGCGATATGCTGCACATTAATAGTGGTGTACACGTCTATGCCAGCGGCCAATAACTCGGCAATATCCTGATAACGCCTTTTATGCCGGCTGCCCGGAATATTACTGTGCGCCAGCTCGTCCACCAGCAAAAGTGCAGGTTTGGCGGCTATGGCTGCGTCTAAATCAAATTCGGTCAGTTGCTGGCCCTGATAATCCAGCTGACGCCGTGGTAACAGCTCAAAACCCTGCAACAACGCTTCTGTGTCGGCGCGGCCATGAGTTTCCACCAGCCCCACCATCACTGCTGTGCCTTGTTGCATACGCTCGCGGGCGGCATTGAGCATGGCGCAGGTTTTACCTACACCAGGCGCAGCACCTAAAAAGATCTTTAGCTGGCCACCCTGCTGCTGTTGCAGGTTTTTTAAAAGCGCATCAGCTTGTTGTCTGCGGGAGTCTGTTACCACGGATATCTCCTGAAAAAATTGCGCTAAGTCATTGCAGTTGCAGCAAGGCGACAAGCGAACGAGTCCCCAGGAACATAGACCACTATGTGATTGGGGCGAGTGAACGCAGGTAACACAGCTGCGGCTGCAAGGACGACGGGCAATTAGAAACTTTTGCCGACGCTGATAAGCAAGCGATTGTCACAAAGTTCGCTGCAGGCTGAGCTGCTGACAGAAGTTCCGGCATAACCCACAGACCAATTCAGACCCAGCTGGGTGCTGTTTAGCTTAACGCCCCAGTCGGTGTAGCCAGAACCATCTTCGCTGGCTGAAGCTAAAAAGCTGTTAAATTCCAATGCATTAGCAAACTTATTGTAGCCCAGATGCCATTGCAGCTGCAGCTGCTCTGTCAGTTGCTGATTCCAATCCGCGCTTAAATACCAGAATTTACCCACACCGGTGCCAAAATAATCGTCGGTCAGTGCCAGACCAAAAGTCCAGTCTTTGTAGAGTAACTTGCCGTACCCTTCGACAAAGTTAAATTGGTCTGTGCTGTTATCGCCTTTAGGGTAAAGGTATTGCATCAGGCCCAGATCCACTGTCCAGTCCGGGGCAACAGCAAAGCTGCGGCCAGCAGAAAGATCCAGCTCCATGCTGCCCTGACCAAACTTTATATTCGAACCCCAGGCACTGGCATACCAACCCGATTCGGTGGTCAACGTGAGGCTACCCTGCAACGCTGGACCTTCATCGGTTTGTGAAATACCACGGTATAAATAATCTGAAATCAACAGCACAGAGCCCGTACTATTAGCGGTTTCAGCCGCAACAAGCTGACTTAATAGCAACACAACAGAACTCAGAGCAGAAACAAAAATACGCATATAGATTCCTGAAATAAGACGGGACACCAAACCACTGCATAGTGCTGCATGTATATCCCCTAAGTAATTGATGTTGCAGGGCGGCGACAAGTGCCCGAGACCCCAGGAGCATAGTTAACCTATGTGACTGGGGCGAGAGCACGCAGTCAACAAAGCTGCAGCTTCAAGTACGACGGGGACAGCGGTTTGGTGTCCCGTTAATCACCCAACCTAAAACGGATTAACGCAGCGGAAAATGTTTATCCAACGCCAGATTTAACAACAACACATTGACCCGTGGCTGGCCAAAAATTCCCCACTGTGGCGCTTCTGTGTGTTGTTCTACTAATTTACCCAGCATCTCTGTTGGGATGCTGCGTGCAGCGGCCACCCGCTTTAACTGCAAAGCTGCAGCTGCAGGCGAAATATGCGGGTCGACACCAGAGCCAGAGCTTGCCAGTAAGTCCACTGGCAGTTGTGTGGCAGGGACCTGATAACGTTCTGTCAGTACAAGGCTTTCTGCCGCGACTCTGTCACGCAAAGCAGGATTGGAAGGAGCTAAGTTACTGCCTGCTGTTGCCATGGGGTCGGTATTGGCGCTGCTTGGACGACCATGGAAATACTTAGCGCCGCTAAAAGGCTGAGCTATTAAGGCAGAGCCAACGGCTTTGCCATCAACCATTACTAAAGAGCCTGTAGCTTGCTGTGGAAATAACATTCCGCCTAAAGCTGTGACAGTGGCGCTATAGACCAGACCACAAGTCACCAGCATCACAGCGGCTAAACCCAAAGCCGGACGCCAGATGGCGTGCTGTGACGAAAGGGCGGCATCAGAACCAGCACGGACAGCTCCAGAACGAGAAATTGAAGTAGTGTTCATAGTTAAAACATCCAGTTCAGTAAAACATCAATCAGTTTGATCGCGGCGAAAGGCAATAACACCCCACCTAAACCGAAGATCAACATATTGTTGCGTAACAGTTTTTCAGCACTGATGGCACGGATTTTTACGCCTTTGAGTGCCAGCGGAATTAAAGCCGGAATAATCAGCGCATTAAAAATCAGCGCAGATAACACCGCCATTTTTGGGTCCGGCAGCTGCATAAAATTCAAAGCAGCAATACCAGGCATAGCGGCCGCAAAAACGGCTGGCACTATGACAAAGTACTTAGCGACATCATTGGCTAAAGAGAAGGTGGTTAAAGCGCCACGGGTGATCAGCAACTGTTTGCCCACTTCCACCACGGCCAGCAGCTTGGTTGGGTCTGAATCCAGATCCACCATATTGCCCGCTTCTTTGGCGGCCTGAGTACCTGAGTTCATGGCTAAGCCAACGTCTGCCTGAGCTAAAGCGGGCGCGTCGTTGGTACCATCACCGACCATGGCGACTAAACGACCTAAAGCCTGCTCGCGGCGAATAAGCGCCAGCTTGTCTTCAGGGCGGGCTTCAGCCACAAAGTCATCCACACCAGCAGCAGCGGCAATAGCGCCAGCCGTAATAGGGTTGTCACCTGTGACCATAATGGTGCGCACACCTAAAGCACGCAGCTCGGCAAAACGTTCAGCTACACCAGGTTTAATCACATCAGATAACTGGATCACACCCAAAATACGTTGTTGATTGGCCACCACTAAAGGCGTCGCACCTTGTTGCGCCACCTTGGTGACTATAGGGTCCAGATTGTTGGGTACAGCCAGACCACGGCTTTGCGCCCATTTTTTTACCGCATCGGCAGCGCCTTTGACCCAATGTTCACCGCTATCCAGTTGTACACCTGATAACCGGGTTTGAGCGCTGAATGGAATAAACTGAGCATTGTCTGGCAGAGTTTCAGCCGCAACACCTTGCTCCTGCGCCAGACGTACCACAGACTTACCTTCAGGCGTTGGATCCTGTACTGAGCACAGCACAGCACCACGCACCAGTTCAGACTGAGCCACACCAGGCAGCGCAAAAAACGCAGTGGCCTGACGGTCACCAAAAGTGATGGTGCCGGTTTTATCCAGTAATAACGTATCTATATCACCCGCTACTTCAACAGCTTTACCCGACTTGGCAATCACATTGGCAGCCAAAGCACGGTTCATACCGGCAATACCTATGGCAGGTAATAAACCGGCAATAGTAGTTGGAATTAAACAGACCACCAGAGCTATTAACATCAACAGATCAAGTTCGATCCCAACAAAAGCGGCCATTGCAGGCAAAGTTGCTACAGCTATTAAGAACACTAAGGTCAACGCGGCTAACAGCACGGTCAGCGCCAGCTCGTTTGGTGTTTTTTGTCTGTTGGTGCCTTCCACCAGGCTGATCATTTTATCGAGGAAACTATGACCAGTTTCTGCCGTCACCATCACAGTAATAGTACCGTTCAATACCTTGGTACCGGCAATCACACTTGAGTGGTCGGTACCAGCTTCACGCAGCACCGGAGCTGATTCGCCCGTTAAGGCCGATTCATTGATAGTGGCGACCCCCAGGATAATTTCACCGTCTGCTGGTACAAACTGGCCAGCTTCAACCTGCACTTTGTCACCGGCTTTCAGCTGACTGGCGGAAACCGCTATAGGTTCTTCGGATTCACGCAGCAACTGGGCTGTTAAATCACGACGGGTGGCTTTTAAGCTGGCAGCCTGACCACGGCCACGGGCTTCGGCTATAGCTTCGGCAAAGTTAGCAAACCATAAAGTGAAAAACAGGATCAGACTGCTGGCCAGTTCAAAGCCGTAGTCCTGGCCTTTGATGACACTATTGGCTGTCATACCAAGCGCCAGCACTGTACCCACCCATACCACCAGCATCATAGGGCTTTTTATCGCCAGTTGTGGCTGTAGTTTTACAAAAGCCTGTACGCTGGCCTGAGCTAAGGCATTACTCATTTTAAATCACCTGCAATAGAAGTTAATTCCAGTGCTTCGCCGATTGGGCCCAGCACCATAGAAGGTAAAAAGGACAGGAAATTCAGGATTAAAATCACTGTGACCAAAGTGACAGCAAAGGTCAGGTTATGCAGAGGTAAGGTACCGTTGCTGACCGGGATCTGACGTTTTTTCGCCAATAAACCTGCAATCAACAATGGGATCAGCAGCGGTAAATAACGGCCCAGTAATAGCACTATCACACAGCTGATATTCCACCACGGCGTGTTATCGCCTAAGCCTTCAAAACCAGAACCATTGTTGGCAAAAGCTGAAGTGTATTCATAAAACACCTGGGCAATACCGTGCAAACCAGGGTTGCTGTTGCCGGTTATGGCTGGGATAGCCACGGTAATAGCGGTAAAAGTTAAAATCACAGCACTAGGTAATACCAGCAATACACCCAACCAGCTGATTTCAGTTTTTTCCAGCTTACGGCCAAAGATTTCCGGTGTGCGGCCTATCATCAGACCGGCAATAAACACCGCTATCCAGACATAGACAATAAAGTTCACAAAACCACAACCAATACCGCCCCAGATGGCATTGATCAGCATGCCAGAACGGGTCACCAAAGCTGCCACAGGATTTAGCGAGTCGTGCATGGCATTGACTGAACCATTGGACGTTTGAGTGGTAAGGGTTGCCCAGAGCGCGGACAGGTCTGTGCCAAAACGCACTTCCTTGCCTTCCATATTGCCTGCTTGCTCTGCTAAGCCACTAAAGGCAGCATTTGGCTGCTGTTCGCTGTAAATGGCTGCAGCTACACACAACAAACTTAAAAAGCCCATCACAGCCAAAGACATTTTGGCAAAACCACGTTGACGCAACAGACCACCGGCCATAAAGACAATAGCCATAGGGATCAACACCAGCGCTATGGTTTCAATGGCATTGGCAACAGGAGTTGGGTTTTCCAGCGGGTTTGAACTGTTAGGGCCATACCAGCCACCACCATTGGTACCCAGTTGTTTAATAGCGACCATAGCGGCAACAGGGCCTAAGGGGATTTTTTGTTCAGTCAGTTGATCGATAGAAGATTGGCCTTGCTCCAGTACAGGCACTGTAGGACTGGCCTGATAACTGGAAGGCACACCCTGACTGGCTAATAACAGAGCCACCACAGCGGCTAAAGGCAGCATCAACCTCAGCACAGCACGCACTGTGTCCTGGTAGTAGTTGCCTAAATCACGTTCTTCGCCTTCTGCTGCGTCCTTAGCGTTACGACCGCCCATCAAACCACGTAATACGGCCAGACAAATCGCCAAACCCATAGCTGGAGTGACAAACTGCAAAGTGACAATAACAAAACTTTGGCTTAAATAACTCAGTTGAGCCTGACCAGAATAGTGTTGCTGGTTGGTATTGGTTAAAAAAGACACAGCCGTATGCAGCGCCAAATCCCAACTCAGTGGACCAATGCCATCCGGGTTCATCGGCAAGACTTGCTGGAACATCAGCAGTAAAAAGGCGATCACACCCAGCACCAGGTTACTGATTAAAAAAGCTATACCATAACTTTTCCAGTTCATGCCCTCGCTGGCCTTTACGCCCAAAATTTTAAAGATCCCGTTTTCAACAGGACCAAACACCTTGTCACTCCAATGCTTCTGACCGGAGAAAATCCCGGTCATATAAGCGCCCAAAAGCCATGCCAACAGCAAAGCCAAAGCTAAAATCAACATAACGTCCATCAATGGCTCCTCAGAACTTTTCCGGTGCCAACATGGCGTAAATCAACAAAGCGCTTAAGGCGCCAATCAACAACAATAACAACCAGCTCATTCCGCTTATCCTCAGAGGTATCAATCCGGGGCAAAGCTTAGGGGCCAGAGGCGTAAAGTCTCCAGATGGATAAAAAGGAAGGGCGTAAAGAGATCGTAAAGATTGGGGGATTAGAAAATAACTAAGGGGCAGACAGATAAAAAAAGGGTAAGTGCGCTCACCCTTTATCCCAACTTACATTATTGCCCCCAGCCACGGCGCTGCTAAGCAGTGCTATTAATGGCAAAGCGCGGTGGTGCAAGCTGACGGAGGAATCCGGGGAATGGCCGGTTTTGGCCATAATGCTTTCTTCGGGCCAGTACTGCATTTTTTCCTGCAGGCTAGCCAAATGTTTAGCTACATCTTCAGCGTATAAAGCGCCTGGCACTTTACCGCTGTGCCCCATCATATGCAGCAGTTGCACTGCGACCTGACCAAATAAGGTAACAGGGGCTGAATCTTTGGAATGGAAAGTTACTAACATAAGCTAACTCCTGACAACGGCAAGTTAACTTGAGTATAGCCTTACTCCCAACTGACGCCTTTTTGCGCCCTCACTGCCGCTTCCATTAATTCAATAAGTGGCAAGGCTCTGTTACGCAGCGGAATGGCTGCCGGATTGTCTCCCTGCAGATCGGCAGAGGCCGGTATTTGTTCTGTGGCTTGCAACGCCAACCCCTGTTGCAGTTGGGCCAAAGCCGCTGCGACATCTTCAGCATACAAGGCGCCCGGAGCTTTAGGCTGGCGGCCCATCAGCTCTAACAACTGCAAAGCGATATGACCAAACATCTGAACTGGCGCGCTGGCGGTGGATTTAAATGTAATTAACATAACAATCTGATCTTCCGGAGAAATGAAGTGTCAGCATGCGCTGTTCTGGCACAAACCACAAGCAAACGACAAGTTGATGCTTCAAAACTAAACAGGCGTCTATACAAAAGACCCTTACCTCTTTAGAATTCAGTAAAATCTGCAATTTTTTACATAAGCTAACGATCTGGTTACAAGGATGATGTATGACAGTGTTGTCACGAGTTTTCTCCGCTCTGCTTTTATTACTGCCTGCGCTGCTTTTATCTGCCTGTGGTGGTTCCAATAAAACTGAAGACGCCACTACTATTACAGTAGGTGCCAGTACAACCAGTCTGGATATTGGTTTCCCCGAGCGTTTCACTACGATTTCCGCCACTGTAAGGGACGCTGACGGCGAGCTTTTGCGAAACGCCACAGTGCAATTCAGTACTAACTTAGGCAGCTTTAGTGCTACAGAAGTAGTAACCCGCACAACAGCTGAAACTGGCCGAGGTGGTTCGAATGATGCAGGAAACGGTGTAGCTGCTGTTCGTTTATATCCGGGCCAAAGCGCTGGATCAGCGACGGTGACCGCTTATGTCAATGGTGTGCAGACCACTACGACTGTGACTATCGCTGGTACTGCTGCAGAACCAGAGCGGCCAGTACCTGCCAGTATTAGCATTACGGCCAGCGAACGCGCTATTTTTGTAGCTGGCGTAGGCCAAATGGAAAGCAGCACTATTACTGTGCGTTTACTTACATCTACTGGTGGTGCAGCACAGGACGCACCAGCAGGAGTAAATAATGTACGGGTTAGCTTTGTCACTCAGCCAAATGGTGGTGAACAGCTGTTTGGCACTCAGGCTTCAGGTCAATTGACACAACACAATAAAAGCGTGGAGGTGGCAACCAATAATGGTGTAGCAACCTTAACCTTAAGTTCAGGCCAGTTACCTGGTGTTATCGAACTGAAAGCAGAAGCGCTAGACAACAGCGGTAAAGACTACAATCCAACTATTCAGGCAACCAGTTCAACGCTGAGCATCGCCTCCGGTCCAGCTCATTCAATTGTATTTAGCTACCCTGTTGAAGCTGCTATTCAGAATATGGGAAACGGTACATACAGAAGACAAGGCGGGTTATTGGTGACCGATCGTTATGGCAACCCGGTAGCTGATGGTACTGTGATCAATTTAGGCGTCATTGATAGCGTGCTGCTATCAAATCGGGCACCACAGATTAATTATGGTTTTGGTAGTACAGTGGTTGATGGTAATGCTTCAACAACTGTAGGGTCTGCCTTACTGACTGATTTAAGCAATGCATTGTTTCAAAGTGCAAATATTACCCGGAACAATGCTTCTCGTTTTATTGAAGCTCAGGATCGGGTACTGATATTTAATGCTCAGGCTGCCGATAAAAGTCGCTTTGTTGCCACGTCACCCACTCAAAGCTCAGTGCTGCCAGTGAATAAAGCCTTTCAAAACTCAGCCACCGGACTTGAATATATCGTTGGTGCATCGTTATTAGGTGCTCAGGTTTCAGGCATAGACCCTGATAAAGCAGAACCTGTCAGCGGCCAGACTGTGGTCAGGGATGGAGCCGCAAGCTTTTATCTGACTTACCCTGCAAATGTGGACAGTATAAATGCTGGTTGCGTAGATACTTCACTTGAACGCCGTTTCGCGCCTGTCGGCTCTGCACAGGTTTGGGTTGTTGCAGAAACCAGCGGCAACAGTGCAACCACTATAGATAATCAAATGTGCTTCAGTTCTATCAGGCCTGCCAGCATAATCAGTGACTCAGGTAGCAGCAGCATTAGCGGCAGCACAACATTAAACCTGCGGCTGCAAGATGCAGGCTCAGTGCCTCTGCCTTATACAAGCTTTGATTCAACTACGACTATCACTCAAAATTTGGGCGCAATGACTGTAGTCGTAGGCAACTGTAATAGCAGTACGGAGAAGAGGACAAACAGATTTGGCCAGTGCAGCTTGCCCATTACCGTAACAGGGGGAGCTTCAAACGATTCAGCGACCATAACGCTGCAAGTTCCAAATGGAGAAACTTTCACTATTACTGTGAGAATTCCCTGATAATCCTTAGACTTTACCAAGCCAGAACCAAGCGAGGTTTTTAGCTCAGTGGCAGTGAAATCACCGCCTGAAAACCACAGACTATACCTGACGCTGCATAGCAATTTTGCAGCGTCAGCTTGCCACCACAACTTTCCACTGCCCTTTTGGCAATACTTAATCCCAAGCCAACCCCTTCTTTTTTGCTATGGCCACGAAAAAATGGCTTAGCCAGCATGGCTAAATCCTGCTGAGCCACTCCGCTGCCCTGATCAGAAATAATGATGTGAACTTGCTGCTCCTGTTGTTGCAGCTCAACAGTAACCATTGAATCTGCAGGGGTAAATTTAATCGCATTGCGGATCAGGTTCTCCAGCGCCCGGTAAAGTAGGTCCGGGTCAGCCTGTACCAACACAGCAGCACCGGCCTGAACCAAGAGTTGTTTCTGCTGCGCCAGTGCTTCCAGCCGACCATCTTCAGCCACGGATTCCAGTAGTTCCAGCAAGTCTACTTGCTGTAACTTTACAGCGGCTGCGCCACTTTCCAGTCTGGATAATGTAAGGATCTCTTCAACCAGAGCATTGAGCTTTTGAGTTTCAGCTTCGACTTTATCCAGCACCATAGCGCTTTCAGTAGGCGTTTGTCGCGCCAGACCAACCAGTATTTGTAAGCGGGCTAAGGGCGAGCGGAATTCGTGGGAGACATCATGCAACAACCGACGCTGGCCACTGATCGCTTGCTCGACACTTTTAGCCATGTCGTTAAAACTGCGGGCTACAGCGCCAAATTCATCACGCCGCCCTGTGACTTTGGGTCCCAGTTGAGTTAGCCAGTGATCAGACGCCAGCGATTGTAAAGCTTGCTTTAATTGTCGTACCGGCGATGCAAAGTACCAGGCCAGCCAGAAACTGACCAATAAACTGGTTCCCAGAATAGCAGCCAGTAAAAATACAGGGTGAAACCAGACTGGTGGCATAGGCATGGAACCTCTGGCAGCCATACCACGCGGCTCTGCGGGTGGACCTTGATCCGCAAGAGGTGCATCAGTGGCTGTTTTGCCTGCAAACCTCTCGCCATCAGGAGGAGGACCATGCGGCCTATTATGCTCGCCAAACCTTTGTGCTGGTTGAGAATTAGTTGCCATCATGCCCCGGCCACTACGCAACCATTCCAGTAAAAACTCGTGACGTGGCACAGCCAGCAAAAACCAGCTTTGACCAGATTTATCCTGCACTTGGTATTCAGGTTGTTCTTTCAGTAATTCAGCCCAGTTGTCTGGTACATCGCGCTGCAGATAATCTTCGCCTTTGCTATTGAGCAGCAAAATTTTATCGCGCGACATTGGGTCTTCTTCCCAGCGCTGCAATACGTCGCCGAGCAGTTTGATACCGCCAGAGTCCATCATCAGCTGCGCTGAGCCCAAGACCAAACGCAGCTGCGGCCCTATCCAGACATGTTTAGGTTCTTCTGCTGTAGAGCGGCTGACCTCGTTCACAGCCCAGACCAAAGTGCCCGCCAGAATTAACGCGCCCCAAAAAGCTAATAAAAACTTCCAGAACACCTGGCCCATATTAATAGCGCTGCATCAACTGATAGCCTTTGCCACGCACAGCTTCAATCCAGGCTTGTTGATCAGCTCTTTTGCCCAGTTTTTGGCGGATATTGCTGATATGCACATCCAGACTGCGGTCGTATTGAGTGAGTGTTTTCCCCAAAGCCTGCAAGGATAATTCGGCTTTACTGACCAGGCGGCCAGCCTGACAAGCCAGCACCCAAAGCACGCTGAACTCAGCACCAGTCAGTTGAATTTGCTGGTCGTCAACCCAGGCTTTACGCGAGCCGGGTTCGAGTGTTAAAGGCCCAACTCTGACTTCGGTTGGTTCGTCCTGCTGTTGCTGCACACGGCGCAAAATAGCCCGGATACGGGCTACTAACTCGCGGGGTAGGCAAGGTTTAGCGACATAGTCATCAGCACCAAGTTCCAGGCCTAGTACTTTGTCTATGTCGTCACCTTTGGCTGTTAACATAATGACCGGCACTTTGGAATGTTGCCGTATTTGCCGCAGCAGCGATATGCCGTCTAAGCCTGGCATCATCACATCCAACACCAAGAGTTCATACTGCCCGGAAATGGCCTGCCGTAAACCGAGCTGACTGTCATTCGCTACCTGCACCACAAAGCCCTCGCGTTGTAAGTAAGTACTTAACATTGAGGTCAATTCGTGGTCATCATCAATCAGCAATAATGGGTTCAAGGGTTGGTACTCCGGTTTTAATTGGCCGCAGTTTAACCTTAAGCTGCTCCATTTATGAGCAGCTTTACATTTCTATACACTTCGTACTTATACTCAGGCTGCGGTTTTTAGCTTAATCCGCAATAAATAGCTGGAAGCTGTGATGTACAAGTATTCTTTATCCAGACTTAGCGCAACGTTAGCCGCTGCAACACCGGTTTGAATAGTGCCCAAATGCTCACCTTTGGCATTGAATACCAGCACACCACCAGGGCCTGTCGCCAGTAAATGGCCTGAAGGCAATACTTTTAAACCGTCCGGTAAACCTGGTTTACTGCCAACCCAGACTGTCGCATCAAAAAATAGCTGGCCTTCACCTACAGTGCCATCTGCAGCCAGAGCATACTTCCACCACTGCGCCGCTTGTGGGTCTGAGTTAGCCACATACAACCACTGTTCATCCGGTGATAAAGCCAGACCATTTGGGCGGGTCAGTTGATCGGTAACCAGTGAGACATCGCTACCTTTAAGCCAATACACACCGTTAAAAGCCAGCTGCTTTTGTTTGGAGTTGTCCGCGTCTTTTAAACCATAAGGCGGGTCGGTAAACAAGTAACTGCCATTGCTGTGCTGCACCAGATCATTTGGACTATTAAACAACTTGCCATGATAACTGGTTGTCAGGCTTTGATACTGTGGGCCTTTTGCGCTGACTGACTTCAGCACAGCTAAACGTCTGTCGCCATGTTGTGCCAGCACCAACTGGTTATTCTGATTAAAAATCAAGCCATTGGAACCTTCTTTGATTGAAGGCTCGTCAACAAAACCTGTGTGGCCTGAAGGGCTTAAATACAAAGTTAAACCGTCTTTTGCATTCCAGCGCCAGACTTTATTTTCCGGCACATCGGAGAACAAAATATCGCCGGTTTTGGGTTCAGCCACAGGACCTTCAGCCCAGCGAAAACCTTCAGCCAGTATTTCCAGCTGAGCGTCGGCAGCAATCACCTGACTAAGCTCAGGTTTTAATTGCTGTACCGGATTAGCCGGAATAGGGGATGGATTGGCAAAAGCCAGAGAAGAAACCAAAAAAAGCAGCGCTGTACTATGTCGCATCCTTGTCACCTTTGTTGTGTTGGATTCACCACAATGTAGCATTGTTAGCGCAACCAAAGCACTGTCTGCGCCTGATAAACTTAAGTTTCAGCTTTATTTTTTTCAGACATGCTGTTGGCATTTCGAAAGACCGCCATCACCCTGCATTTTCGACATACCGTCCTTCCATGGACATAAAAAAACCGCAGAATCACTCTGCGGTTTGTTCAAAGGATCGACTTACAACACACTTAGAAGCTGACGTTCACACTCACCCATAAGTTACGGGCTTTGTCTTTGTTATTGAAATGGTCGACATAACTGGCCTGATAACCGTTTGCGCCATTTGCATCCAGAATACAGCTGGTGCCGCTGTCACACTCTACAAACTCTAAATCGTAGGTTGTGAAGTCCTGATCAAATAAATTGTTGATCCGCGCGGTAAAAGTCACTGATTCGCTGGCCGCATAACTGGCACCTAAGTGATATACATCATAGGATTTGTAATGCAGCGGGGCATTTTTAACTATATCCCAAGACCGGAAACGCTTAGTGCGGATTTCTGACGTCAGGAACACTTTTAATTCATCAGTCGCATTCCAGTCTATGGTCAGGTTTGCCATATGTTTGGCGGTATTCGTCAAAGGCTGACCTTTATTGGCACCACTTTTCTGCTCACTGTCTGTGTAAGTGTAATTAGCACGGAACGCGATGTTGTCGATAATCTGCCAGCGGCCAGCCAATTCAGCGCCCTGAATAGTGACTTTATCAATATTGACGGTTTTGGTGCTGGTCGCATAACCCAGGTCGGCGTACTCACCTGTGCTGCTGCAGACCAAAGCAGTGGAAGCACCACAAGGCTGGGATGCGATTTTATCTTCAAATTCGTTATTGAAAATGGTGATATTGAAACTGTGGTGATCCGGGTGTTCCCAGTAAGCCGCAATTTCAGTGGAGGTACTGGTTTCTGGTTCCAGATCCGGGTTACCAAACATTGGGGATGTACCCTGACCACCAAAGCCTACGACACCATCATACAGCTGAGTTGTTTTTGGTGTTTTATAACCTGTGCTGACACCACCTTTGACAGTCCATTGTTCTGTCAGTGTGTATACACCATACAAGCGCGGACTTAACTCGCTGCCAAATACTTCGTGGTCATCACGACGTAAACCAGCCGTGATAGCAAAGGCTTGAGTTGCATCCCAGGTATCTTCAGCAAACACAGACCACATATTGTGTTCCTGCACACCGCCTGGCGTACCGCTTTCCATACCAAAGACACCGTCTTCCAGCTCACCACGGATCACTTGCGTACCAAATACTGCTTTGTGCTGGCCGGCCATTTCAAATGGCATATCCATTTTGGCATCAAAGGTATACTGATTACTGGCCATTTTACGTTTATCACGCGGTAGGAAAGTCTCTTTTGCTATGGCTTTGCGCTGATCAACAGTCATGCCTGCATAAGCACCAGTGCCATCGATCATGGTTAATAACTGTGCGCGTTCAGCCAGAGTAAAAGGTAAAGTACGACCGTGGTTTTGTGTATCGACATAAGATAAAGACACAAAACTATTACCTAAATTCCACTTGCCTTCATGGCTTAATGACCAGGTGTCACGGCTAAATTCCTGAGTTGGGCTATAGCCTACTTGCGGATTAGCACGACGAGCCCAGGTACCACCGCCCGCAGCACATTTTTGTTGTTGGTTACCGCCAGTGGTTGGCACAAAGCCTTTACAGAAGTTGCCAGCGGCCCAGATACTGTCGATGTTGTCTACTGTACCTACAGGGTATACACGGCTGCCGTCATCGTTGATCACAGGGCTGTTATCGTATTCCTGAGTAGAAGTGTCGATATCAAACCAGATCGTTTGATTGTCAGCCGGAGTCCAGCTCAGACGGGCACCCAATACAGTACTGTCGTTGTCTACAGTTTTACCACCTGCACCAAAACCCAACGAACGGTTCCGAACTTCGCCATTTGGATACACCACATCGGCATAAGCTGGTGTAGATGCCATACGATTGTATTCACTACCACGGATGGACATACCAAGCACGCCAGGGATTAAAGGCCCCATGACGTTGAAGTCAGTGGTGATCTCTTCACCAAAACTGTCATCCGTTTGTGCAGTACGGCTATGGCTGACTGAACCAACCCATTCAGTAGACACTTTTTTGGTAATAATATTGATCACACCACCTAATGCATCGGCACCGTACAAGGTAGAAGCCGGGCCACGGATCACTTCAATACGATCGACTGTATTCAGTGGTGGCATATGGCCAAACTGATTACCACCGAAGTTATTTGGATAAATATCGCCATGGTTATTCTGACGCTTACCATCCACCAGGATCAGGGTGTAGTCCGAGCCCATACCACGCATACTAATAGTACCCTGACCTGTTTTGTCACGGGTTTCACCAATATCTACGCCTTCCAGATCACGCACTGCATCCAGTAATGTAGTGTATGGGCGGCTGCTTAATTCTTCAGAGGTCACAATAGAAATACTGGCAGGAGCGTCCACCAGCTTTTGTTCAAAACCAGACGCCGTGACGACGATGCGTTCTATAGGCTCGTCCTTGCTAGCAACGGCATCTTCTGCCTGAACTGTAGCAATCAGTCCTAAAGCGAGCTGAGTGGCTAACACCAGTTTGGCCGGGCGGGACTTGAACATAAACACTCCTGTTGTTCGAACAGACTATCGCAAAGCGGATAAAATCTGGCCTCGATATGTAAAGATAAGTTAATGAATTCCAATGGGCGACAATGATAGTGATTCTCATTAGAAGATCAATAGTTATTGCGAACTATTTGCACTATCAATTGTCGCGCTGGGAGTAAGCAGGCCACAACGCTTAATACACCTCTAAATCAGCTGCTTGTGAAAACCTTGCAAATAAGAACAATTCTCAGTAGCATGGCAGCTGATTTTTAGGGGGTACTGTGAAGAGTTCAGCTTTAGCTCGTTGGATGCGTTGGTTACATACCTACAGCGCTATGTTGGTATTGTTGCTGTTGTTATTTTTTGCCGTCACGGGCATCACCTTAAATAACCCTGAATTGAGCAGTAGCCTGGGTAAAACCAGCCAGCAACTGCAGTTGGAATTGCCGGAGCAATTGCCGGATCTATTGGCTTTGCCAGACGATCAACAACAAGCCGCTATGGCGTTGTATGTCGACTGGTTAAAGCAAGATCAACAGTTACAGGGTGGTTATAACCTGAATTTTTCGCCTGAAGACGAACTGCTGGAAATCGATTTTAAACGCCCGGCAGGTTACGCCGCTGTGGTGATTGATTTAGCAGAGCGCACCGCAGAATTAGATACAGAATTTGGTGGTTATCTGGCCTTGGCCAACGACTTACATAAAGGCCGTTACGCCGGTAGCAGCTGGAAATGGCTGATTGATATTACCGCTGTATTTTGTGTGTTATTTGCCTTGTCGGGCTTTTATTTGTTGTGGCGCCAGCCGAACAGAAGAGATTTTGGCAATGCCACAGCAGTAGCTGGTGTGGTATTGGCTTTATTAGCTTATATAGCGTCGTTTCATTAATTTAGAGTCGTTCCACTTGGAGGGAATTGTATGTACAAGTATTTAGTCGCTGCGTTGCTGTTTTGTTGCGGCTCTGCCATGGCGCAACAGGAACTGGAAATCCAGGTCGAACTGCCAAAAATTGATACTGGCACTTATCACAGACCTTATGTGGCGGTATGGATTGAAAACGAACAACAGCAACCTGTGCGTTTAGTCGAAGCCTGGTTGGAAAAACCGGATTGGATTAAAGACTTACGCCGCTTCTGGCGCAAACTCGGCCGCAGTGAGCCGCAATTAGTGGACGCAAAAACAGGCGCTACTAAAGGACCAGGCAGCTATAAAGTGCGCTGGGACGGTAAAGACGAACAAGGCAAAGCAGTGGCTGCAGGTAACTATGTGCTTTTTGTTGAAGCGGCCCGCGAACAAGGCGGTCGTAACCTGGCCAAACAGGAATTTACTTGGGATGGCAGCGCCGTTCAAATCGAAATAAAAGCCAGCAAAGAGCTGGGTAAAATTCAACTTACTTCAGTACAGGGAAAATAGTCCGATGAAAAAATCTATTCTGGCTTCATTATTGGTTGCAGCGGCAGTGAGTGCTCCGGCTTTTGCTCATACCCTATGGGTAGTACCAAGTCACTTTGTGTTATCTAAAACAGGCAGCTGGGTGTCGGCTGATGTCAGCGCCGCGAACATGACTTTTGTTGCCGATAAAGGCATTCCGGTTGATAACGTAGCTTTGTATACACCAGACGGTAAAAAACAAGCCATTGAGCATAAATACCAGGGTAAACGTAAATCTCAGGTCGATGCACAACTGAATGCGGAAGGCACTTACAAGCTGGAACTGGGTGGCCCTGCACGTTTTGGAACCATGTACAAAGTGGGTGATGAACGTAAACGCATCATGGCGGACAAAAAGACCCGCGCAAAAGAATTACCAGCTAATGCAACAGATGTAGTCACCAGCCAAAACCGCAGCCGCTCTATGGCATTTATCACAGTGAATAAACCAAGTTCAGAAGTACTGGCACTGAAAAACGAAGGTTTAGAATTTAAAAGCTCTGTGCATCCAGCTGACATAGTGGCAGGCGAGCCTGTTACTTTTACTTTTTTAGTCAATGGCAAGGCACAAGCCGGTGTTGAACTGGAAGTGTCGTACGAAGGCGAGCGTTACCGTGATGAAGCAGGCCGTATTCAGCACAAAACTGATGCAACGGGCCAGTTTACTTATACGCCTGTTGAAGCTGGTGTGTTTCTGATTGAAGCCTCCTATTCAGCCAAAGCTGAATCAGAGCTGGCAGATCAGATCCGTGAAGGTTTAACCTTAACCTTAGAAGCGGCTTTACCTTAAGCTAATCACAGCCTCCGCCTGATACGGAGGCTGTTTTACCCTATACGAATAGCAGAATTACGTACCACCAGTTCAGGTTCAAATACGTTTTCCACTTCAATATCATGCTTATATAAATTCTTCAGCAACCACAAGGCGGCCATTTTTCCCATTTCATGAATAGGGTTATTCACCGTAGTCAGCTTAGGTGAAACATAACGGGCAAAAGGAATATTGTCGTAACCAACAAAAGACAAGTCCTGTGGAATTTTCATACCACGCTCCAGACAGACTGAAATAGCGCCGGACACCATCTGATCGTTAGCACAAACCACAGCAGTAAATTTATTATTTTGGCTAAACAGGTAGTTCATACCCTCTACGCCACTGTCTTCTTTATAGTCACCCTCAAAGCATAAAGCCGGATCAAAAGAGACGCCGACCTCTGCCAAAGCGCGCTTGTGGCCTTCAAGACGTTCGATTGCATCGTGTTTTTTCGAAGGTCCGGAAATATAGGCTATATCGCGATGGCCTAGCTCAATCAGATGCCGGGTGGCCATATAACCACCCAGTTCATTATTCAGGTAAATACAACAGTCGCTGATTTCAGCTATGTATCTGTTGATCAGCACTATAGGCGTTGAACTTTGACTCAGTTTAATCAGGTAATCATCTGAGATAGCTTCGACATCCAGGATCAGCGCATCACAGCCTTTGCTCAGCAAAAACTCAACACTGTCTATTTCCTGAGCTGCATCGCTGTGACCCACGGCAATAATCACATGACGATTATCGGCACGCAGTGCGGCTTCAATTTCAGCCATCATAGGACCGTAATACGGGCCATCCAGCTGAGAAACTAATACCCCAACACTATTCGAGCAATTCGACGCCAAAGACTGAGCAAAAGTGTTAGGCCTGTAGCCTAACTCAGCCATAGCGGCTAATACCTTTTGTTTGGTCTTTTCGCTGACATTGGTGTTTTTATTCATCACTCTGGATACAGTGGCCAGAGATACACCTGCAAGCAGTGAAACGTCGTAAATGGTCGCCATATAGTGCTGTCACTTATTGTTAAGTCTAAGAAGATCGGAAACTGCAGAGTAATTCAGCAAAGTCTGAATTGCTCTACAGCCGCCATATTATCAGCTTTTACATCCTTCATCCTTGAAAATGCAGCATTGTTGACTGCGCTCGATCGCCCCAGTTACATAGTGTGTCTATGCTCCTGGGGTCTCCCTTGCTTGTCGCGGCCCTGCACCTTTCAATACTGTTGGATCTAACTTGCGGCTTTCTTCAATTCCAGTGTGATTTCATCAACTTTTTGTGTGTTGAGTTTATAAGCACTCATCACAAAAGCCACAATCAAAGACCCTATGGCAGGATACAAACTAAAAGCCAGCAATAAACCTGCTTTGGTTTCTTCAGTTTGAGTGACATCAGCCTGATAACCCATACCAGCCAATAACCAGCCACCTAAAGCGCCACCTACAGCTATGCCCATTTTGATAAAGAAAATAATAGAGGAATACACCATACCCGTAGTGCGCACACCAGTACGCCACTGGCCATAATCCACAGCATCAGCCATTTTGGCCCACAGTAGCGGAGTACCAGTGTTAAACACCAGATTCCATAGCACATACAAAGCAATGGCAAGAGTGACATTATCAGCAGCCACAAAATAGCTGCTGGCACATAGAACGGCGGCTAAAATTTGAATGCCGATATAGAGTTTTACTTTGCAGTAACGTTTTGCCAGCGGCTGAGCAATTACACACCCCACCATGCTGCCGAGCATACCCAAAGTGATAAATAAGGTGATACTGTCCGGCATTTCCAGATAATACTTCACGTAGTAAATAGCCAGAGTTGTACGTAAAACGTAGCCACTCATCAGGCATAAAGCTACTAGCGCTAATACACGCCACTGATCGTTTTTCCACAGCTGACGGAAGTTATCCATATAGCTGCGGCTAACCGCTTCTTTTGGTGGGTTGATCCGCTCTTTGGTGCCATAAAAACAGGCTAAAAACATCAGCACACCTAATACGCTCATCGCCATAATAGTCAGCTGATAACCTTTGGCTCTGTCACCCTGACCAAAAAATTCGACCAGAGGCAAAGTTAAAGCAGTCACCATCAGGCCACCAAGCATGGCAAAGACAAAACGGTACGACTGCACCGACACCCGCTCTTTTGGATCGGCCGTCAGTACAGCGCCTAAAGCACAATACGGAATATTAATGGCGGTATAAACCAGCATCAGCAGGGTATAAGTGACGAAAGCGTAGATCATTTTGCCTTCTTCACCAAAGTCTGGCGTAGTAAAAGCCAGCACGCTGATCAGGCCAAATGGCAAAGCAAACCACAGCAAATAAGGACGGAATTTACCGTATTTGCTTTGAGTACGGTCAGCAAGAGCTCCCATCAGCGGATCGGTGACAGCGTCAATAATACGCACCACCAGAAACATAGTGCCGACAAAAGCCGGCGAAATGCCGTAGATGTCGGTATAAAAAAACGTCAGAAACAACATGACGGTTTGGAACACTATATTGCTTGCCGTATCCCCGAGGCCGTAAGCAATTTTCTCCTTTACACTAACCATGTCAGGCGCATCCTATAAACTGTTGATTTAAAATTATTATTTTTTATAAATTAACGATTACTGATTAAATTTCTATAGGCCAGACCGCTGCTTTTCACAGTTCTTTGCTGGCTGTTGTAGTCGACATAGACTATACCAAAACGCTTTAAGTAGCCTTCAGCCCACTCAAAGTTGTCCATTAAACTCCAGGCGAAATAACCCTGAATATCTACACCTTGCTCAACCGCCTGGTGCACTGCATTTAAATGCAACTGGTAATAGGACAAACGCAGTTGATCATCCACTTCACCATTGTGCAGTTGATCGGCCGCCGCTGCACCATTTTCGGTAATATAAACAGGCGGCAGTGTGTATTTTTGATGCAAAGACACTAACAGATCGGTAAAGGCCTGTGGATAAATTTCCCAGCCAATATCTGTTTTCGGTGCATCAGCCATATCCACTTCGATAAAGTCGCGGCCTTCAGCGGCTTTGTACACAGTGCGGGTGTAAAAATTCACACCTAAAAAGTCGAGTGGCGCTTTGATAATGTCAAAGTCTCCTTCTTCAATCTTTGGCTTGTCTTCCTCTGCCAGCAAAGCGAATGAATCCGGGTAAGCACCATCAAACACGGGCTTAATGTACCACTGGTTAAAGTACTCGTCGGCCAGCTGTGCAGCTCTTTGATCGGCTGCGCTGTCGGTCAAAGGGTAAGCAGGCGTGAAGTTCAGTACTATGCCGTTCATGCTATTTGGGCTGTTCTTTTGCAGTACCTGCATCGCCAGACCGTGCGCCAGCAATAAATGGTGTGCTGACTGACGACCATAAGCTTTTTTAGTTAAGCCAGGCGCATGAATACCTGCTTCGTAACCTAAATACGAACTGCAAAACGGCTCATTTAAGGTGGCATACGAATAAACTCTGTCGCCAAAGGCTTTACTTAACTTGTCGGCATAATCCTGAAACAAATAGGCCGTATTGCGATTTAGCCAGCCGCCCTGATCTTCAATATGCTGCGGTAAATCCCAGTGATACAAAGTGACAAAAGACTTAATATTTTTCGCTTTTAGCTCATCCAGAATATTGATGTAGAAATCCACACCTTGCTGATTCAGGCTGCCGTCTTGATTCATCACCCGGCCCCAGGCAATAGATAAACGATAAGCATCGACCCCTAAAGAGCTTATCAGCGCAATATCCTCACGCCATAAGTGATAGTGATCACAAGCTATATCGCCGTTAGAACCATCTTTTACTTTGCCCGGAGTGGCGCAAAAGGTATCCCAGATACAAGGCAGGCGATCTTCAACTCCACCTTCAATCTGGAAGGACGAAGTGGCCACACCATAAGTAAATTCTTTCTTCAGCAGTCTTGAGCCTTTTGGCAATTCATAGTTCATCGTTATCTTCTTTTCATCTTTAAAAATTAGGGGTAAAAGTGGCTTGTTTAAAACTGACCCAAAGTTGTAATCGCTTTCATTTTTAGTGTTGTTATGACCATACTCAAATCCTTGTTTACTGTTGTTCAGCGCTGTTTGGGGTTATACAAAATCGATAAATATATTGGCAGTTAAACGGCCAGTTACAGGTGAAGCGTCGATATCTGTGGTGACATCAACCAAAGAAGAATGCAGCAAATGACCAGGGTAAATAACCAACCTGTTGGCCTTATATGGGATCTGATAGTACAGCTCGTAATGCTCATCGCTTTGTATCTGATAACGCTGTGGCGGCGCACCATGAGTATCAATAAAGTTTTGTGCTGACTGGAAATAGTCTTGCCGCCTTTGATCCGTCACTCGCTCAAAACCTGTAGGTTTATGCCGGAAAAAACCCGTGCTGCCATGAGGGCCGTCATTCAGATAATGCAAAAGCGCAAAGTAATAAGGCGCACTGGTATCAAAATGCGGCATGCATTGCAGCGGATGCAGGCTATTTTCCGCTTGTGTGATCAGTGCATAAAACAGCATTTGTGGTTTTAATCTGAGCTTTTCCGGCACCTGATAGACTTTATAAATCAGCTGATACAAGGCATTTAAGCTGGAGGCCACATAGTCTTTTGGCAACACAGCACGCTGACCAGGGTAATAGGTTTGATTCTCGCGCATAAAATCGCTCTGCTGCGCCTGTTGGCGTAACGCAGACAAGTCCAGCGAAAAGTTATCAATCAGTATCAATGGCGTTTTTTCCTGCCCAAGATAAATAATTTCGGGCCGGATGGCAGAATTGACCTGATAATTCAGCGCGTCCATCACTGCCTGCTCAGACCAAAGATGACTTGCAATAATGCTGGATAAACTCGTGATGAGTCGGGAACTGACTCACAGTGCGTTTCACATTGTGTTTAATGCTCATCAGGAAATCATTCAGCTCTGAGTCCGGCATTAAATCGACAATGGGATGATACTGATCTGGCATTAAACCCTGACCAATCATCACCTGTAACCAGGAGCTTTCGCCAAATAATTCCTGAGCAAACTTATACACCTTGCCAGATTGTTTAAACAATTCCATACGATGGGTCAGTGAATCCGGCACATCCATATCTTTGCAGTAACGCCAGAACTTAGTGTCAGTGCGTTCGGTGGCTTTGTAGTGCAGGATAATAAAGTCGCGGATATTATCCATTTCGATTTTAGTCTGGCGGTTAAACTCAGCCACGTCCGCAGAGACTATGCCGTTGGACGGAAACATCTGCAGCAGACGAATAATACTGCGATGGATCAAATGAATACTGGTTGATTCTAATGGCTCAAGAAAACCACTGGATAAACCAATGGCGACGCAGTTTTTATTCCAGTGCTGACGGCGGGTGCCGGTTTTAAACTTAATTAAGCGTGGCTCAAACAGCATTTCACCTTCGACATTGTCGATCAGTGTTTGTTTGGCTTCGGCTTCTGTCATAAATTTGCTGCAGAACACCAGACCATTTCCGACCCGACTTTGCAGTGGGATTTTCCATTGCCAGCCTGCATCACGGGCTATAGCGCGAGTGTAAGCAACAGGTTCTTGCGTGGTTTTAGTTTGCACTGCATAAGCACTGTCGCAAGGTAACCAGTGACTCCAGTCTTCAAAACCAGTATTGAGAGTTTGTTCAATCAACAAAGCCCGGAAACCGGTGCAATCGATAAATAAATCGCCTTCAATCAGTTCGCCGGATTCCAGCAATAAAGCACTGATATTGCCGTCCATATGCTGCTGAACTTCACGAATTTTACCTTCAATACGATTAATACCATGCTGCTCCGACATGCGACGCAGAAACTTGGCATACAAGGACGCATCCATATGGTAGGCGTGGTTCAAATCCTGATTTGGCAGCACAGCAAAACGGCCCTGGCGGGCGCCTAAATGCTCGACACAGTAGTCACCTATTTCAGTGGCAATGCCTTTTTGTCTGCCTTTTACCCAAAAGTGCTGAAAGCCACAGGCCCAGCAGTCTTTGCCTAAAAATCCAAAGGAGTGAATATAGTCTTCGCCTGGTGTTTTCCAGTTTTCAAACTGAATACCCAGCTTAAAAGTGGCATTAGTGGCCGCCATCACTTCAGATTCTTTGATGTTTAATAAGCGGTGGAAAATATGCAGAGTGGGGATAGTTGCTTCGCCAACACCGACAGAGCCAATATCGTCAGACTCCACTAAAACCACTTCCAGGTTTTTGCCCAGCAATTTGGTCAAGCCTGCCGCTGTCATCCAACCTGCTGTACCACCACCTGCGATCACTACTTTTTTTATTCTGTTTTGTTCGCTGTTCATAGACTTCCCCTGTTGCCTGACACTGTTTTTGTTTTTACTTATCGTCAGCGTTTTAATTTATTCAGTAAGTCAGCTCTGATCTGACGCGCATTCAATTCATCCAGCGGCTTGGTTAACATTTTTAAAGCTTCAGGCTGAATATGGTCTTGCGATACATCGTCATGGTCAAAAATGTAGTAATCAAAAATAGCTTTCCAGGCCTGACGCTGCGCTTTAGGCAAACTGCGCAAACTCAGCACCGCCATAGACAAGGCATTGTTGGGTCGACCCAAATAGGCTGGCGTATCGCGCCACCAGTGGCTGATCAGCACATTAAACCCGTCAAGAGCTTCAACATGGTGCCACCACATGCTTGGAATAAATAACACATCGCCAGGTTCCAGCTGCGCTACTTGAGCATGCTGCAGAGCTTCGGCAAATTTAGGAAAACGCTCAAAGTCAGGCGCTGCAAAATCCACCATGCTGACATCCTGCCCACCTGGCGCAAATTCCATAGGGCCCGGATATAAATTGCTGATTTGATCTGGTGGAAATAAAGTAAAAGTGCGATGTCCGACTGCATTACAGGCCAGGTTCTGCGGAAAATCATAATGAGCTGCAATGCGGGACTGATTACCAAGCCAGACACTGGTCAGAGGGCTAATGCCTTCCATTGCTATAGTATTGTGCTCAGCCAACCCCGGAAACCAATGGTTGATTTCAGTCGAGCCCATGTAATAGGTGGGCACTTCAGCCTGAGTGTTTAACGCAAAAAGACGGTCCAGCAACTGATTAAAATCAATTTTACCGCCCTGATAATTAAAGCCATTTTGCTCTGCGTTATAAAACACTCTGCCTTGCTGAGCAGGTTCAAGGTAACAGGCACTGACCGGAACGCCCTGATAAAACTGCCGAATATAATCTGCGGCGGACGCAGCTGAAACAAGACCCGCCTTCACCAAAGGCCACTCTTTACACAAGGCTTTGAATATCAATGGTTGGTTGGCATTCGCTATTAAACTTAACGCATCAGCTAAGTCGCATCCTTCCAGAGTTTTTACTTGTGCTAATGGCGTTATGTTCATCATGGTTAGTCAGACCTTACTCAAACTGCTTATTTTTTAATTGCAGCAAATGGCGAATATTGGACTGGGAAGCTATGGCCATATAAATCGCCTGCAGATAACCTTTGTGATGCAGTTGAGCTAAAAGCTCTGGCTCTAAAGCGGCGAGGTTTTCTTCATGAATAGTGTAAAAACCTGCCAGTTGCTGCTTCTGGCCGTTGCTGAAGGTTAAATCCAGGGTAAAGGATTCCAGCAGTTGATGCTCAAGCAACACATCGATAAAAGTTTTGCTGTCGAGCATGCCGTGATGAATAGTTTCCAGCATAGAAGCCACTTCATCCAGATAAGGGCTGCTGCCACCAAAAGGTAAAAACAGAGCTTCGCCTTCAGTGCTGCTGACTCGCGGATTATTTAAGTCGATATGAATAACCCGCTGCGGCGTTTCAATACCGTCTTCACGCACCAGTTGCTGGCCAATCAAAAACGGCTGACGTCTGAGCATCAGCGGCACGTAACAACCACGCCAGTTATCCTGTTGTAAAAACAAGTTTTCCTGATCCTGAAAACCAAACAGGGTGACAGCAAAAAATTGATTACTTTTGTTGTCTTTATGAAAAAAAATCGGGTAGTGGGCCTGAACTGTGCGGAATTCTTTAGGAAAAGTAACAGCAAACCAGACCGCATCACCGTATTGCGCGCCTCTGGCCGTAATGACTTTCAGGTCTCTATGTTCAACGCTGTTTAATAAAACATTTTTACTCATGCTATATCCCGACCGTTACAGTGTATTTTTTAGTTATAGTTTGATTAAACCTGTCGCCGGATACGAAAGCTACTGGTTTTTTGTTTAAGTGCGAAGCTATAGAAAACATCAAGATATAGCATCTTCAGCCAGGGCTGAAGATGCTGCTTTTAAAAATTGAAACAGAATGGGCCATATCCTTATGGCCCTGTATCAGCTTAGAAGCTGTAACGAGCACCCAGACTATAACGGGCACCAGATTCAACCAGACTTAACACTTGCTCTTTGGCACGACCGTGGACACGGATATGCTCATCAGTCACGTTTAAGGCTTCAACAAAAATAGTTAAACCTTCCACTTGTGGTAAGTCATAACTGACTGACATATCAATTTGATGATAAGCCTCAGTGTATTTAGGATGAGCGCCGGTATCCTGACCTTTAGAGTTCAGGAACTCATCACGCCAGTTGTAAGCGATACGAGCCTGGAAACCATCCATTTCATAGAACAGAATGGCGTTGGCCGTGTCACTTAAACCAATCAGAGCAGCCTGGTCCTGCAACAGGAAATTGTTGTAGGACGTTTCGCTGTCTACCATGGTGTAGTTGGCAATAGCGCCAAAACCAGTTTCACCAAAGGCGTGCTGTACGGCAAATTCCCAGCCATCAATCACTTCTGAGTTTGCACCATTAGATGGAGTGTTGATATCAAAGACTAACGCTTCATCTTCGCCAGCAACACCATCAATAGTTTTGTTCGCCACATTTACGCCGGCAGCATTTGGGTAGTTAGCAAAAATCCAGTTACGGATAGCGCTGGCGTCATTACCTACGGCAGCAACTGCTTCATCATACTTTTTACCATCAACAGGGTTAGGAATATTGTAAATGGTCGATTTAACAACAGAGTTGCTAATAAAGTTACTGGTGTCTTTACGGAAGTAACCTAAAGAAACGTAACTTGCTGGTGAGTAGTACCATTCAGCCGATAAATCGATGTTTTTAGACTCTAAAGGCAACAGACTTGGGTTACCAGCATTACCACCACCACCAGCGCGGTTAGCTATAGTGTTCACTACTGTGCCACCCTGAATAGAAACATAGTCAGGACGACCTATAGTTTCACTATAAGCAGCACGTAACATCACATCGTCAACCACTTCGATATTGAAGTTCAGGTTAGGTAATACGTAGTCGTAATCACCTGTTTTCGTCTGGAACTCACGCTCACCGCTGGCTTGTAATACGATTTCAGTATCAGCCACCCAACGTGCGCCATTGTATGCAGCAACAGCTGAAGTTGAAGTCACATCTGTAGTTTCATAACGTACACCTACATGAAGATCGTACGGCATGCCGGAGATTTCATTTTCGTAGTTGTACTGTACATAAGCAGATTGTGATTCTTCTTTCGTATAGCGGTTAACGTCACTGTCGTAATCGGTAGAAGGACAGAAGTTGGTACCACAATCACCGGCGCCAACAAAACCTTCCGGAGTATATAACTCTTCAGCACGAGCACGCACCGTATTGAAATCCCAGAAGAAAATGGTATCCAGGATTTCAAAATCACGATCTGGCATTAAAGAGAAATTACCTTTGCCAGCGTTGAATTTGTCATGGATAGTGCCGGCAGGGAAATAGGAATCGTCAAAATCGCCAGCCTTGCCTACTCCACCCCAGTCATTACGTTGCACGTTGACTGATTTTGAGTGGTTGTCCACGTCGGTCAGAGCAATACCAAAATCGATACTGCTGCCGTTTTCGAACACATATTCGCCATCAAACTGGTACTGATCAATTTCAGACTTGTTGGTCGAATTACCAAATACACTACCAGTTACAATCATGTCTGAAGGTTTAACCGAGTTACCGCCACCCACTGACAATAATGGCATTTCACCGGTGAAGTCAGTTGCTGCACTGTTACGGATAAAAGCAGCTGTACTTAAGGTGTTACTTGAACCTAACACATGATTTGGTTTGTATTCAGCTTCAGACTGGTGAGCATCGAAACGCAGTTTTAAATTATCACTGGCTTGCCATTCCAGATTCAGACCTAAAGAACCACTTTCGTTACGCACGCCAGAATCACCAGCGCCCATAGATAAGTCAGCTGGAGTAGCGTATTGCTCAGAGTAAATTAATGGCGAAGAAACAGGACCATTAGTCCAGATACTTTGTGAAGGCACATAGGTATACCAGGCCGACACGTCGTTGTATTGAGTGTCGATATCATTGCGCATATAGGTATAGTCAACGCTGGCCGTCAGGTTATCAGTCGGCGCATATTGCAGCACTAACTGGCCATTGGTACGGGCACGTTGTTGTTCTTCAAATTTATAAATCGTCGTTTGTGGTACTGAGTACACATCATCAGCGCCAGGACGGTTCTCTTGATTATCTAATGGAACACTACCCCACTGGCCAGAAGTAATATCTACAGAACCAGGGAAGCTACGCCAGCCTGTACCTACGTTGGCTTGTTGACTTCCGCTTTCACGTTCCTGATAGCTGGCTGAGACTAAAACACCAAACTTATCATCGTTAAAGGTAGTGGAATACAAACCTGCTAACTCAGGTGTAGCACCGCCTTCTTCAGTTGATCTGTCGTCGACCATAGCAGCACTGAATACAGCTTTTTGGCCGCCAGCACTTAAAGGTTTTAAGGTTTGCACATCAATAACCGAACCTATACCACCGGTAGGATTTTTAGCAAAACTGGTTTTATTGACTTCAACACCGCTGATGGTATCAGCAGAAATATTGGCAAAGTCAAAAGAACGCGAGCCTGTAGTTACAGGCATTTGACGACCATTCAATGTAACTAAGTTAAAGTCCGGACCAAAACCACGGACAGATACTTTACTACCTTCACCATTGACACGGTCAATAGACACACCGCTGATACGCTGCAGAGATTCTGCCAGGTTGGTATCCGGGAATTTACCTATGTCTTCAGCTGAGATTGCATCCACAATACCTGTAGATGAACGTTTGGTATCCATAGATTTAATCAGACTACCGCGAATACCGGTCACGCTGATCACTTCAATTTTTTCTTCGGCTTTACTTGTTTGCTCCTGCGCGTCATCCGCGAAAGCAGGCATAACAACACCCACGCCCAGCACTAATGACAGACTGGTGGCGAGTCTGGTCTTTTTAAAGGTTTTGGATTTCATGTGTAGTTCCCTGTCGACTGTTTTTTGGTTTTTTACTTTTTAAAAACGTTGTGTTAACGCGGGCCAGCTAGCTTAATTACTCCCCAAAACTAACTGTAAGCGCTTTCACAAACTTAGGTGATTTTTTTTAACTCGTCAATACAGAAAAACTAATTCTTACATTTTGCTTAAAAAACAGTTGGCAAGAATGACTTTATCAGCTAAAAATGAAACCGCTTACAATTGCATCTTGGCTGCGAAAATCACAGTACTGTGGTTGCAATAGCGAACAATATGCGATGTGAATAAAAAACAATAATAAGCAAATCAAAGATTTGCATGCCGGAGCTTTATAATAAGCCCGGAGGACACGGGGACAGAATACCAAGCATCCGTCAGCACTTTTGTATGATTTTCAGCATACAAACCGCTGATTTGCCTGCCAGCCCCCGCCGATAAAAACTCTGCTGACATCTTTTAAAGACCCGACTCTTAAACAGAAGCAGACACAAAAGCAGACAGAGTTCAACAGGATACCCATTATGTTTCGATACACCCCATTGGCGTTGTTGTGCAGTGCTGCCCTTGTCACCACTTTGTCTGGTTGCAGTCAACAAAACACCACAACTGAAAAAGTGTCAGAAGTCAAAGCGGTTCCTGCTGAAAATCTGACGTTGTGGCCCGAATTAAAAAGCCCTTTAGCCAACAGCGGCACAGAACAAAAAGTGCAACAGCTATTGTCCACTATGACCATAGAGCAAAAAGTGGCTCAGCTGATCCAGCCTGATATCCGCTGGATGACAGTGGAAGATATGCGTCAATATGGCTTTGGTTCTTATTTAAATGGCGGTGGCGCATATCCTAATGACAATAAAAACTCCACGGCAGCAGACTGGGTGGCTTTAGCTCAGTCCTATTACGATGCGGGCGTGGATGCAACGAAAGATGGCAGCAGTATTCCTCCGCTTTGGGGCACTGATGCAGTGCACGGTCATAACAATGTGATTGGTGCTACTGTTTTTCCGCACAATATAGGTTTGGGCGCAGCCAACAATGCAGTGTTAGTGCAAGCCATAGGTAAAGCCACAGCAGTGGAAGTGGCCGCTACTGGTATTAACTGGATATTTGCACCAACAGTTGCCGTGGCCCGCGATGATCGCTGGGGTCGCAGCTACGAAAGTTATTCAGAAGACCCAGCCATTGTAAAAGACTTAGGCGCAGCCTTGGTGAAAGGTATTCAGGGCAACGTTGGTTCTGACTTTATGCAAAGCGGCCGTTTAATTGCCACAGCCAAACATTATCTGGGTGATGGCGGCACGGAAAACGGCAAAGATCAGGGTAATACACTGACCAAGGAAGCAGATTTAGTGCACCTGCATGCTCAGGGTTATATCAGTAGCCTGGATGCTGGTGTGCAAACTGTGATGGCCTCTTTTAACAGCTGGCACGGCGAAAAAATGCATGGCAATCATTACCTGCTCACTACTGTTTTAAAAGAACGTATGGGGTTTGACGGTTTAGTGGTCGGTGACTGGAACGGCCATGGCCAACTTCCGGGTTGCACGAACAATAGCTGCGCTGCTGCTATCAACGCCGGTGTTGATATTTTAATGGCACCAGAAGATGCTAAAGCTCTGTATAAAAATACTCTGGTTCAGGCCAAAGCTGGTGAAATATCAGCTGCGCGTTTAGACGATGCGGTCAGCCGTATTCTAAGAGTTAAAATCCGTGCTGGTTTATTTGAAAAAGGTAACCCAGCTCAGTCTGAACTGGCGGGTAAAGCAGAGCTGATTGGTCATGCAGATCATCAGGCCATTGCCGCTCAAGCCGTGCGTGAGTCTTTAGTATTGCTGAAAAACAATGCTCAATTATTGCCATTAGCGCCAAAACAAAAAGTACTGGTGACAGGCGACGGTGCTGACAATATTGGCAAACAAAGTGGTGGCTGGACTTTAACCTGGCAAGGCACGGGCAACGTCAATGCCGACTTCCCGAATGGCCGATCCATTTATTCAGGCATACAACAGCAAGTCGAAGCGGCGCAAGGCACTGTCGAGCTGAGTGCTGATGGCTCTTATCAGCAAAAACCAGATGTGGCTATTGTGGTCATAGGTGAAAACCCATACGCCGAATTTGATGGCGACATTCGCACTCTGGATTATCAGGCAGGTAAAAATACCGATCTGGAATTACTGAAGAAACTTAAAGCCGATGGTATTCCGGTGGTAACAGTGTTTTTAACGGGCCGGCCTTTATGGGTAAACCCGGAGCTGAATCAGTCCGATGCTTTTGTAGCGGCTTGGTTACCAGGTACTGCTGGCCAGGCTGTGGCAGAGGTGTTATTCAAAACTGCTGCTGGTGAAATACAACATGACTTTAAAGGCAAACTGCCATTCTCCTGGCCAAAAACAGCAGATCAAACACCATTAAATCAAGCTGACAGCAACTACGATCCACTGTTCGCTTTGGGTTATGGCCTGACCTATCAGGATAAAACCACTGTTGCCAATGACTTATCCGAGCAAATCAACAGTGCGCAAAGCACCAGCAACGACAGCTTAAATTTATTTGAGCGCCGCCCTGCTTCAGGTTACAGCCTGATTTTGCAAGATGAACAAGCTGTAGTCACAGTTACAGGCAATAAAGCCAAAAGTGCCGACCACAGCCTGAATTTAGCCGCAGTGAACTGGCAAAAACAGGAAGACGCTTTACTGCTAGACTGGGCTGCCAATTCTAAAGCCAAACTGGTACTGCAAGCCGCTGTGCCACTGGATGCCAGCGGTTATGGTCAATTGGTGGTGGATATGAAATGGAATGCCGCACCTACAGCAGCAGTCACTTTAGCTCAGTCTTGTGGTTCTGGTTGTGGTGGTACTTTGAATTTGGCTGAACTCATCGGTAGCAAAGCTGCAGGCCAATGGCATAAAGTGGTGATTGATTTAAGTTGTTTTGCCGCAAAAGGCGCAGCACTGAATCACTTACAGCAACCTTTTGTGTTGCATAGCGAAGCCGCTTACCAGTTAAGTATTTCGAATATCCGTTTAACACCAGCTACAGCAACAGCCGATCTGAGTTGTCCTGCAGCCTAATAATTTTTTAACCTAATCTGATAACAACTAAGGCCGTCAACAGGCGGCCTTATGGGGAATAGAATGCAAAGTGTTCAAAGCGCCGAAGTGCAAAGCTCCGGCACACCAATCAGCAGCTGGGCTTTACCTGCTCTTACATTTTTATTTTTTATCTGGGGTTTTATTACCTGTCTGAATGACATTTTAATCCCACATTTAAAAGCCGTGTTCGACCTGACTTACACTCAGGCTATGTTGATCCAATTCTGCTTTTTTGGCGCTTATTTTGTGGTGTCTTTACCTGCAGGTGCGCTGATCAATAAGCTGGGTTATCAAAAAGGTATAGTGATAGGTTTAGCTATTGCAGGCTTTGGCACGCTGAACTTTATTCCAGCGGCCAGCTTTCATAGTTATGGCTGGTTTTTAGCCGCATTATTTGTGCTGGCCTCCGGAATTACCATTTTGCAGGTTGCAGCCAACCCTTATGTCACTGTGCTGGGTAATCCAAAAACAGCCTCCAGTCGCCTGACTATGACCCAGGCTTTTAACTCTTTGGGTACCACAGTAGCTCCGCTGATTGGTGCAGCATTAATCCTGAGTCAGCTCGACAGCACCGAAGGTGCAGATGCAGTGCAGCTGCCTTATCTGGTTCTGACCATTGCCTTATTCGCTGTAGCTTTTATCTTTTCACGTCTGAACTTACCTGTTGTTGAAAACACCACAGCAGCGGAAAAAATTTCTTTTAAAGCTTTAATGCCATATACCCACTTATGGTTAGGTGCTTTAGGTATTTTTATGTATGTGGGTGCAGAAGTGGCGATAGGTTCAGTGATGGTCAACTTTATTGCATTACCTGAAATCACAGGTTTGGCAGAAGCCGAAGCGGCACACTATGTCGCCTGGTATTGGGGTGGAGCTATGGTCGGCCGTTTTGTTGGGGCTTTGCTGATGCAACGTATCAACGCTGGTTTATTGCTGGCCATTCACGCTGCAGCGGCCATGTTATTGCTGGTACTGGTCATCACAGGTCAGGGTCAACTGGCGTTATTTGCACTACTGCTCGTTGGTATCGCTAACTCCATTATGTTCCCGACTATTTTTAGTCTCGCTTTACATGGCTTAGGCAAATACACCAGTCAAGGCGCAGGTTTATTGTGTTTGGCCATAGTAGGCGGAGCTTTAGTGCCTGTAGCTCAGGGCATGCTGGCCGACTCTTTTGGCCTGGCTTTATCTTTTGTGTTGCCGGTATTTTGTTATATCTACATCTGCTACTTCGGTTTACGTAGTCGCAAAGTGACGAGTTAAGGCGAAAGCCGGGGCAAGGTTTAGTTTTCCCGGTTGGCCTTGCTCATTTTATTCGCGCCATCCGTGGCGCTCGACCGGCCAGTGGACAGAGCCACCGGCGCTCATCCGGACATTGCCAAACTGTTGGCAATGTTTCATCCGGCTTCGCCCTGACGGGCCAGCTAAAGCTGTTCAAAAACATTCCTGGTACTGGATGAGTATTCATCCCTTAAGGCTGAGTTAAACCTCAGCCTTTTTTTCAGCGGCAGCGCCCGATACCAACAGCTCTACAGATCTGGAGCTGCGGAATTTACTTAACGCCAGGTACACAGCCGGAGTACTGTAGAGGGTCAACAACTGACTGACCAGCAAACCACCTACTATGGTAATACCCAAAGGCTGGCGCAGCTCTGAACCTTCACCCATACCAAACAGCAATGGCACTGCACCTAATAAAGCCGCGAAGTTGGTCATTAAAATAGGACGCAACCGTTGTGCTGCCGCCAAAGCCACTGCGTCTTTTGGCGATAAGCCCAGCTCCCGCTCGGCATGCAAGGCAAAGTCGACCAGCAGGATAGCGTTTTTCATCACTATACCTATCAGCAAAAACAGCCCCAGCAAAGCTATCAGGTTAAAGTCGGTATTGCTGACATAAAGCGCCAGCAAAGCCCCTAAACCAGCACAAGGTAAAGTCGATAAAATAGTAATGGGCTGAATAGTGCTTTCATACAACACTCCCAGCAGCAGGTAGACAGTGAAAATCACACCAATAATCAGCCAGAGCTGATCGCCGCTTTTAAACATGGCATTACGCTGATCTTCACCATTGATGGTATGAATGCCAGTCGGCACCATCAAACGAGCCAGCACGTTTTCTATGGCCGCAGAGGCTTGCTGTAAAGTCACACCAGGCGCTAAACCATAACCTATACCAACGGAAGCAAACTGGTTGTCGTGGCGGATACGGTCATTGGCCAGACTGTATTGATAACTGGCAACACTGGATAAAGGCACCCTATTGCCATCAGCTGTCACCAGTTGCAGTTGTTTTAATACTTCAGGCTGAGCTGTATAACCTGGAGTCAGTTCCATCACCACCCGATATTGGTTCATCTCATCGTATAAAGTTGCCACCTGACGCTGTGAGAAAGAGTTATTCAGCAAAGTAGCAATGGTGCGCATATCCACACCCAAACGCTGCGCCGCTTCCCTGTCTATGGTTAAAGAAATTTGCTGTGCATCTTCGCCACTAGGCGTGTCTACATCCACCAGCTCCGGCAATTCCTGCATTTTTTCCGCGACTTGTTTGCTCCATTTACGCAGCAGCTGCAAATCACCGGATAACATCAGCAGCTCGTAGTCACTGCGACCAAAAGGCGAAGATAAACGGATGTCCTGATCCACATTCATAAACACCATGCCACCTGGCACTTTAGGTGCTGTAGCACGAATTCGGTCGACGACTTGCTGGGCTGATATTTTACGTTCTGCCAGAGGTTTTAACCGCACACGCATCCAGCTGTTGCTGATGCCCATATCACCGCCGCTGGAACCTGTCACATCAGCAATGGCCGGGTCTTTTAACAAATGCTGACGAAAAGCTTCAATTTTTGGCTGCATGATCTGAAAGGAAAACCCATCGTCACCACGAACAAAACCATTCAATTGACCAGTGTCCTGATCCGGCAACAAACCTGTGGGGACTTTGGTATACAGCCAGGCGTTGGCTGCAAACAGCAGCACTAATCCGGCTAACAACCAGCGATAATGGCTTAAGCTCCAGGCCACGCTCTGATGATACTTGTGCTGAAACTTCTGAAAAGCTCCGGCTTCAGTTTCACCCGGATTTTTGGCTTTCAGCAGTAACGCCGATAAGCTTGGCGTTAAGGTCAGCGAAATCACCAGACTAATCATCATGGCAGCTGCCAAAGTGATAGAAAATTCGCGGAATAAACGCTCGACCAAACCGCCCATAAATAAAATCGACAGGAAAATAACCACTAAAGCCAGGTTCATCGCCAACAAGGTAAAACCTACTTCAGATGCCCCTTGCCGCGCCGCTTGCAAAGGAGTTAAACCACGTTCTATATGGCGTTTAATATTTTCAACCACTACTATGGCGTCGTCTACCACTAAACCTGTAGCAACAATCAGCGCCATCACCGACAAATTATTTAGTGAAAAATCACAAAGATACATCACAGTAAAAGAGCCAACCAAAGACACTGGAATAGCCAGACTTGGGATTAACGCACTGCGCAGGCTGCCTAAAAAGGCCCAGACCACCACCACCACTAACACCACAGCAATCAATAAGCTAATTTGAGCTTCGGTTAAGGTAGCGCGGATCACCGGGCTACGATCCATCACCACGGCTAAGTCAGCATCCGCTGGTACCAGAGCCTGCAGTATTGGCATTTGCTTATAGATAGCGTCTATGGTCTCGACAATATTGGCGCCGGTACGACGGCTGATCAGCAAAATCACTGCATTTTTATCATTATGAAAACCAGCGCTGTAACGGTTTTCGGTCGAGTCTGTCACTAAAGCTACATCAGATAACCGGATAGGTGCGCCGTTGACATATTTCACCACTAAAGACTGATAATCTGAGGCCTGACGCAGCGTTTGACTGGTTGCCAGTTGCCAGCGCTGATCGCTGCTTTCCAGCACGCCCAAAGGCACTGAGGCATTAGCGCCACTAATGGCACTGCGCACTTCATCCAAAGCCACACCGTATTGCGTCAACATGCCAGGGTTTAATTGAACCCGTACAGCGGGCAACGAAGCACCAGTCACTGACACCTCACCAACACCAGTAATAGCAGCCAGTTTCTGTGCCAACACAGTAGAAGCAGCATCGTACAAAGCACTGGAAGCTAAGTGTTCAGAACTTAACGCCAGCGCCATCACCGGAGCTTGTGACGGGTTAAATTTGCGGTAACTTGGATTGCCCGGCATACCGGATGGCAACTGACTGCGGGCGGCATTAATAGCGGCCTGTACCTCACGCGCCGCTTCATCCACATTGCGGTCTAAATCAAACTCGAGCCGTATTTGTGCTGAACCCTGATTACTACTGGAACTGATGCGGTTAATACCCGCAATGCTGCCCAAGGCCCGCTCCAGTGGAGTAGCCACAGTAGCGGCCATGCTCTCAGGACTGGCGCCAGGCAAACTGGCAGTGACCACTATCATAGGAAAATCGACCGCTGGCAAAGGCGATACTGGCAATAAGCGCCAGCACAACATGCCAAGCAGCAAAATAGCGGTGGCAATTAAGCCACTGGCCACCGGGCGCTGAATAAAAGGCTGAGCTAAATTCATAGCGCTTTGGCCTCGGCTTCAGGCAAGTTTTCCTGTTGACCTTCTTTACTACTAAAGTGACGATCAAACCATAAATACACCACAGGCGTAGTAAAGAGCGTCAGCACCTGACTGACTAACAAACCACCGACCATCACCAAACCTAAAGGCTGACGCAATTCTGCACCTGAACCGCTGGCCAGTAACAAGGGCACAGCACCAAATAAGGCTGCTAACGTAGTCATCAAAATAGGCCTGAATCGCATTAAAGCAGCCTGATAAATAGCTTCAGTCGGTGATAAGCCCTGATGCCGCTGTGCTTCCAATGCAAAGTCGACCATCATAATGCCGTTTTTCTTCACTAAACCTATCAACAGCACTATGCCGATGACCGCAATCAAATCCAAAGGCTGGCCTGCGATCAGCAGTGCCAATAAAGCCCCTACTGTGGCTGAAGGTAAAGTCGACAATATGGTGACAGGGTGAATTAAACTTTCGTACAAAATACCCAATACGATATACATGGTGATCACAGCCGCCAGCACCAGCCAGAGTGTATTGCTCAAAGAGGCTCTGAACGCTTCAGCTGCGCCCTGAAAGGTCAGCTCCATTTCGGCTGGTAATTGCAATTGCTGCTGCACTTCTTCAATAGCTGCTACAGCTTCACCCAGCGAATAACCTTCAGCCAGGTTAAAAGACAAGGTCACTGAAGGGAACTGCCCCTGATGGTTAATCAATAACTTAGCAGGCCGTTGTGTCACTTTCGCCAAAGCGGACAGCGGCACAGGCGTACCAGAGCTGGTGCTGATATAGAGCTTATTCAGCGCATCAACACCGTTAATCTGATTAGGGTCCACTTCCAGTATCACCCGGTACTGATTAGCCTGAGTAAATAAAGTAGTGATCTGGCGCTGACTGTAGGCACTTTGCAGCACAGTACTGATTTGCGACACATTAATACCTAAACGGGCAGCTGCGGTACGGTCTATGTCGATATAAGCCTGTAAGCCCTGCTGCTGTAAATCATGCGCCACTTCAGACAATTCAGGCCGTTGTTGCAAGGCGTCTACTAAGTCCGGTAACCACTGATTCAATACATCCTGATCCGGTGTGGTTAAGCTGAATTGATACTGAGTGCGGCTGACTCTGTCTTCAATACTCAGTTCCTGCACTGGCTGGAACCAGCCTTTAATGCCAGGCACAGCCTGCACTTGCTGCTCCAGCTCGCGGATCAGCTCCACAGCCGACAAATCGCGCTCTGCATGCGGTTTCAGGTTGATTTGAATACGGCCACTGTTAATGCTGGTATTGCTGCCATCCACGCCAATAAAAGACGACAAACTACTGACAGCCGGATGCTGCAGAATATTTTCCGCCAGTTCCTGCTGGCGTGACGCCATGGCCTGAAAGGAAATATCCTGCGGTGCTTCAGTCACAACCTGGATCACCCCACTGTCCTGCACAGGGAAAAAGCCCTTGGGCACAGCCAGATACAACAGAGCTGTTAAAGCCACAGTCGCCAGCATGCTGCACATGGCTAAGGTTTGATGACGCAACACCCACTGCAAACCACGGCCATAAGCAGCAATAATGCGGTCCATTAAACCATTTTGATCATGATGCTCTGGTAGAGTTTTCAGTAAACGCGCACAGAGCATAGGGGTTAGCGTTAAAGACACCACCAGCGAAATTAAAATAGCGACTGCTAAAGTGACGGCAAATTCAAAAAACAGCCGGCCGACCACATCCGCCATAAAGAGCAGAGGGATCAGTACAGCGATCAGCGAAAAGGTTAGGGAAATCAGCGTAAAACCAATTTCTTTCGCGCCTTTCAGTGCGGCTTCCATAGGGGATGCGCCTTGTTCACGGTGCCGCGCCACGTTTTCCAGCATCACTATGGCGTCATCTACCACAAAACCTGTGGCTATGGTCAAGGCCATTAAGGTCAGGTTATTGACGGAGAAATCCAGCAGCACCATCACGGCAAAAGTACCAATCAGTGATAAAGGCACAGCCAGACTGGGAATAATAGTGGCCGGAATAGTGCGCAGGAAGGCAAAAGTCACCAACACCACCAGCACTATGGCGAACACAAGCTCTTTTTGTACATCCCGCACCGAAGCCCTAATACTGTGAGTCCGGTCTGTTAACACTTCTACTTTGACAGCGGCAGGCATAGTGGCTGTCAGCTGCGGCAGCAGCTCCTGCACTCTGTCTGCGACATCAATCACATTGGCACCGGGCTGGCGCTGAATATTCACCAGCACAGCGGCTTTTTGATTGGCCCAGGCGGCAAGAAAACGGTCTTCAGCGCCATTTTCAATTTTCGCCACGTCTTTTAACCGCACAGGTGCGCCTTCGCGGTAAGCAATAATCAGCTCTTTGTATTCGTCGGTGCTGCGGATTTGGTCATTGGCTTCCAGCATAGTGGAGCGAAAAGCGCCATCAAAACTGCCTTTTGGCTGATTGGTATTGGCTGCAGCTATGGCGCTACGCAGGCTTTCGACACTTAAGTTCAGGCTGGCTAACGCCGCCGGGTTGGCTTTCACCCGAATCGCAGGGCGCTGACCACCAGCTAAGCTGACCATACCAACACCCGTCAATTGCGCCAGTTTTTGCGCCATACGGGTATCGACTAAATCGTAGACTGCAGGCAAAGGCAGGGTATCTGAGCTGACCGCTAAAGTCAGAATAGGGGCATCGGCTGGGTTTACTTTGCGGTACACAGGAGGCGTAGGTAAGTCATTGGGTAACAAGGAGGACGCCGTATTAATAGCAGCCTGCACTTCCTGCTCGGCCACCCCCATATCCACCACTAAGGCAAATTGCAGCGTAATGACCGAAGCACCGGCCGAGCTATTGGACGACATTTGTTTTAAGCCGGGAATTTGGCCTAAACGCCGCTCTAAAGGTGCAGTCACTGTGCGCGCCATAATGTCAGGACTGGCACCGGGGTTAAAACTAAACACCTGAATAATGGGGTAATCCACCTGTGGCAAGGCAGCCACAGGCAATAAACGCCAACTTAAAAGGCCGGCTATTAAAATCGCCAGCATCAATAAGGAAGTGGCGACAGGGCGTAAAATAAAAGGCTTGGACAGGTTCATCATTTACCCCTTAGGCGCGTCCTGGATCACCTCAACTTCACGGTCAGGTCTTAAGCGATCCAGCCCTTCCAACACCACTTTATCACCGGCTTTTAAGCCTTCTTCCACCGCCACTAAACCGTTATCGACAGCACCTAACTTCAGCACCCGGATTTGTGCTTTGTTATTCTGGTCGACCATATAGACATAAGTACCCTGAGCACCGTATTGCACAGCGTCCTGCGGAATAGTCACAGCACCACTTTGTACCGCCACATTGAGACGCACATTCACAAATTGGTTCGGGAATAACTCTTCATTCTGATTGGCAAACTCAGCTTTAAGCTTCAACGTGCCTGTGGCTATATCAATCTGGTTATCCAGGGTGGTTAAAGTGCCGCTACTGAGCTGCATTTGTTCTGCTCTGTCCCAGGCTTCAACAGTCAACGCAGCTCCGGCACGAAAAGCGGCTCGTACTTGCTGCAACTGAGTTTCTGGAATAGTAAAAACCACAGCTATAGGCGAACTTTGGGTAATAGTAACTAAACCTGTCGCACTATTAGCCTGAATTAAATTGCCAGGGTCAACAGCTCGTAAACCCAAGCGGCCACTAATAGGCGCCTTAATTTGGGTATAGGACAATTGCAAAGCTGCAGCATCGATAGCAGCCTGATTTGACTTAATAGCGCCTTTGAGCTGATTTACTAAGGCCTGCTGCGTATTCATTTGCTGGGCCGCTATGGTGTTTTGTTCTTTCAGCTTGGCATAGCGTTCTAAGTCCTGTTTTGCACTTTTTAACTGCGCCAAATTTTGATCTTTTTGGCCCTGGGCCTGCGCCAGCTGCACTTTGTAATCCGCAGGATCAATCTGAGCTAACAACTGACCCGCTTCAACTTTCTGACCTTCCTGAAAAAACACCTGCTGTAAAGGGCCTGACACCCGGCTTTGCACCAACACAGTATTGAGTGGTGTCACTGTACCTATGGCTTTAATCTGCACTTTTAAGTCGGTGGAACCGGCTTCAATGACCCGCACAGGCACAGGCATGGCCCAGGGATTATTGGCCATAGCAGGACGGGGGCCACCAGGTCTTTGTCCCGCAGGTCGTTTTCCTGGCCCTTGTGGTGCAGCCCCCGCTTGTCCAGCTCCGGCAGCTGGTTCCGTAGCAGGCCAGAACCAATACAAAGCGGCAGCGGCAACAGCCAGAGCGGCGGCTAAAACAAGAGGCTTTTTCAGCAAAGACATACGATAAATCCCTGTAACAAAAATTAGGTTTAGTAAAACGGCCCTACTCTAATTCAGGCCGTACAGCCCTGCAATGAAGTGAGTGTCAAGATTGAGTAAAGATGGCCTGACATTCGGTCAGATGTATTTTTACTGCGACAAAAACCTTGAGGCACAAGTGAATACAGCCATGAAAGAGCAAAAGATCAATCGAACTATCATTTCTGAGCTACTGACATCCGGTTTTTCGAGGCTGGCAGCTAATTAGGCAGCAGCTAACAAATTTTTTCTGCACTGCATCACAAGGCTACTGACATAAGGTTGTCAGTCTGAGTTGCTAATCTGGCAGGGTCAAGTAAAAGGAGCGCATCATGACTTTGTTAGATACTGCTATTGCTCGTTATTTTTCAGCCACTAATGCCAGAAATAACCAACTGGCGGCCGAGTGCTTTGATCCGGACGCATCCGTCTTTGATGAAGGCCAACAACTGACTGGACTGGAGTCGATTCAGCACTGGTTGCAGCAAAGCCAACAAAAGTACCAGCCTCTGGTTCAGGTGCTGACGGCGGAACACAATTATGGTGAAGTCTGGGTGAAAGCCAAAGTATCAGGCCTGTTTCAGGGCAGTCCAATTCAGCTGAACTATGTATTTGCTTTACAGGATGGCAAAATCAGTCGTCTGATGATCCGTTAACTGCGTCAATAACAAGAGAAGCTGATGAATCGTATTGACCGCCTGCTGGCGCTGATTCTGTATTTACAAAGCCGCCGCACGTGTACAGCGGAAGCCATGGCAGAACACTTTGGTTTAAGTGTACGCACTATTTACCGTGATATTGCGGCTTTAGGTGAGGCTGGTGTGCCTATTCTGGCCGAAGCGGGTATAGGCTACAGCCTGATGAAAGGCTATTTATTGCCACCTGTTAATTTCTCTGAACAGGAAGCTTATGCACTGTCGACCGGCGTGATGCTGGCACAACGCATGACGACGCACAGCTACAATGAAAAAATGCAGTCGGCATTAGATAAAATCAAGGCTGTCTTACCCAATGAAGCTAAACACCGACTGGAACTGCTAGCCAAAGGCATGGCCACCCCTCAAACCAATCATCCGCTGCAAGCCGATTTGTCGGTATTACAACAAGCCATAGCACGGCAACAATTACTGAGTTTTGATTATCAAAATGCCAACCAAACGCAGAGCAGCCGCGAAGTTGAAGCTGCAGGCTTAGTGTTTTATCTTGGTCGCTGGCATTTGATTGCCTGGTGCAGATTACGCCAGGATTACCGTGACTTTCGCACCGATCGCATCCAAAACCTGCAGCTGCAAAGCGAACAGTTTCAGGCGAGAAGCGACTTTAACGCTAAAGACTTTTTGCAAAGCGGTACTCCGCCAGCCCAACTGACAGCACAGATCCTGTTTGCGCATACGGCAGCAGACAGAGCCAGGCGGGAATGGTGGCAAGGAATAACGGATGAGCTACAAAACGCCGAAGGTGTAGTGATGACACTGAACTGCAGCGACTGGATGTCGTTGGCTTGCTGGTTATTGTCACTAGGCACCGCAGCAAAAGTGCTGGCGCCTGATGAATTAAAGCAGGAAATGCGCAGGCAAAGCGGCGCTGTTTTAGCTTTGTATTCCTGATGCGATTAAGCTTTCACTGCAACTTTTAAGTTGATGCAATCAATCCTGCATCTTCGTTAGTTTAAGCTGGGTTTTGATCCTGTGTTTTAAAGTTAAGGCGTTTACTGGCTTAATCACAAAATCGGCTCCACCCGCTTCCCAACATAAAGTTTCATCTTCCTGGCTTTGCATTCCCGTGACAAATATCACTGGAATCTGAGCAAGTTCAGGCTGTTGCTTGAGCAAACGGCAAGTGGCAAACCCATCTAAGTCAGGCATAAGCACATCCAGCAGGATCAAATCCGGTGGGTTGTTCTGACACAAACTGATGGCCTGAGCACCGGAAGTGGCCATAAAAATCTGATACTCAGCATTCAACATCTGATGAATGATTTGAATATTCACCGGCTGATCATCCACCACAAGTATTTTCATTTTGTCCGCGCTGTGTAATGAGGTCATACTCATCAATAACTACCTTTTCAGTAATGTCTGGTATTGCTCTGTGTACTGCAGAGCCTGAATAAAATTCAATTGCTCTAATGCAGTTTCCAATTTACTGACCCACTCTGGGTTCAGACTTTGCAATGCGCCTTTCAGCTCTGAAAACTGAGCCAAAGCATTCATATTAAAACTCTGCAACGAAGATTGTAGCTGGCCAAGCAGCTCTGACATTTCAGTATCACTCGGCATCAGAACTATAGGTTCTTCCTCTGCAGGTGCAGTTTCCGCCATTAACACAGGTGCAAAACGGGCAAAAGCTTCAGCGTCGGCAACAAAAGTTAATAAGGCTTTAGGTAAATCCAAGGCTGTTTTTTGTTTGATCGATTGCTCAATAGCAGCTGCAGGTTCGGATAAACGCACAATACCCAAAGAACTGGCGGAACCTTTCAGTGAATGCGCCAACAGATACAGTTCTTTTTCTGTCAGGGCTGCGGGTCCAGCTTTTAATTTAATCAACGCAGCATCGAGTTCAGTGACAAAAGACTTCAGGGTTTTATGATACACAGAGACTGAGTTGCCCAAGCGGTTTAATGCAGAATTCAGCTGCACCCCTTGCTGTAAAGCGGCATCAACCAACGCAGGATTAAGCAGGGGCTGCTGAATGGCAGCGACAGGCAAACTGGGGTCAACCGGAGTTTTTGACCACTTCAGTATGGTTTGCACCAGATTGTCGATGGCAAAAGGTTTGGCAACATGATCATTCATGCCAGCGTCCAGACAAGCCTGTTTATCTGATTGCATCGCATTGGCGGTCATGGCGACTATAGGCAAGGCCAACATAGCGGCTTTGCTGCGAATACGTCTGGTGGTTTCATAACCATCCATATCCGGCATTTGAATATCCATCAGCACCAGATCGTATTTATCCGGCTGCTGCTCCAGCATCGCCAAAGCAAAAGTACCGCCTGGTGCTATCTCCACTAAAGCGCCTTCATTGCCTAACAGTTCAGAAGCAACGATCTGGTTGGTTGGATTATCTTCCACCAGCAGCAGTTGTAAGCCATTCAAGCGACTTTGCCTTGGCGCCGCATCTTGTTGCGCATTAGAAAACATCTGTTTACCGGCCAGCGCATCCAGCACTGCATCCAGCAGCCGGCTGGGGGTGACAGGTTTGACAATAAAACCGTTCAGCAAATGCTGACTTTGTTCTTCCTGCTGTTTTTGCGCCAGACATTCCCGGCCATGAGCTGTCACCATAATCACCAGTGGCATCTCAGGGCCTTGCACTAACTGACGAATTTTTTCCGCTGTTTGCCAACCATCCATACCTGGCATTAACCAGTCGAGCAATACCAGCTTATAACCATTTTGCTGCTGCAACAGTTGCAATGCCTGCTCGCCACTGCTGGCTAAATCAACCTGACAACCATAATGCCGCATCACTTCGGATAAAATCTGCCGGGATTGCTGGTTATCATCCACCACCAGCACTTTCAAACCCTGCAACAAAGACAGGTCGGCTTGAGCAGCATTCAGGCTTAAACAGTTAAACCAGAGCTCAAACTCAAAGCAACTGCCCGATCCCCACTGGCTGTCGACCGACAATTGGCCACCCATCAGTTCGACCAGGCCTTTACTGATAGCCAAACCTAAACCTGTACCGCCATAACGACGGCTGATAGAAGACTCGGCCTGACTGAAACTCTGGAAAATCACCGCCAGTTGTTGTTCTGTCATGCCTATGCCAGTGTCTGTGACTTTAAACTTAATTTTGGTCGCTTCTGCAGTGCGCTCTGTCACCTGCAAGCTCACCACTATTTCGCCTTTTTCGGTGAACTTGATGGCATTACCGGTCAGATTTAACAGCACCTGTTTCAGTCGTAAACTGTCACCCACCACCAGCTGTGGTAAATCTTCAGCGAACTGATACAGGACTTCTACATCTTTGCTACCCAGATTAGCCGATAAAATAGTGCCCAAATCTTCCATTAGCGACGCTAGTTCAAAGCTATGACTATCCATCTCCAGCTTGCCAGCTTCTACTTTAGAGAAGTCCAGAATGTCGTTCAGGATGGCCAATAAGGACTCAGCTGCCATTTCGGTCTGACGGATATAATCTTCTTGTCTGCGGGTTAAACTGGTTTGCTGCACTAGCTGTAACATGCCCAGAATAGCGTTCATTGGCGTGCGGATTTCATGACTCATATTGGCCAAAAAGGACGATTTTGCATCATTGGCTGCATCAGCCAGTCGCCGTGCATATGCCAGCTCCTGCTCCCTTTTGTGTTGCTCGGAACGATCTCGGGCCACCAGATAAAAATAATCCTGCTGTTCAAATCGGATCCAGGACAAAGTTGCCGACAAAGGGATCAAAACGCCATGCGAGTCTTCAAACTGGGTTTCAAACTGCACACTGCGTTTTCTCTCAGTGCTAAGAATCAGTTGCTGTAATCTATCTCCCACTAACTGCAATGCAAGATCGGCCAGACTTAACTTACCGGCGCTACAGGCTAAAGCGGCCGGATTGGCTTTAATGACATCAGCGGCATCGTTTAACCAAAAGACTAAATCCGGGCTTTGCTCTGTGGACACTTTCGCCAGCGCCAACTCAAATTCCAGATCTTTTTGCAGCGTTAAATCCCGGGCAATCCCTAAATAACCCACCACTTGTTTTTGCTGATCCAATAAAGAGGTTACAGCAAGCTGCACAGGACACCTGCTGCCATCTTTGCGAATGTAATTCCACTCTCTATTGTCAGTTTTTCCATGCTTTGCCTTTTCGACAAAAACAGCAAAGCCGGGCTCAACCAGATAACCAAGCTCTGTCGTCAGTTGCTCTGCATACTCCAGCACTTCGGCTGGATCGTGAAATAGAGCCGGACTATAAAGGCCAGCAAGCTCCACTTCCTGATACTGCAACATAGTTTCAGCTGCTGGGTTAAAAGATGTAATCACGCCATCTAAATCAGTAGTGATAATGGCATAGTTGGCGTTGCGTAAAATACTGCGCTGTAAGGTGGAAACCCTTTCAATCTCAGCAGTACGGAGCGCCACCTGATGCTCCAGCTCTTCATTGGCTTGCTGTAGCTTTTGCTCTGCCTGCTTGATATGGCTGATGTCGTTCACGGTCAGAGCTGCGCCTATAAATTGGCCCTTTTCGTCCAATATAGGTGCAAGGTTCAACGAGACTGGATACAACTTCCCTGACTGATGTAATCTCATACTTTGTTTGTAGCGAACTTTGTGGCCTTTACTCACCTCTAGCTCTAACTGCAGCTGCTCAGCTTTCAATTCCTCAGGCACAATCAGAGTACTAATACTTTTACCTATGGCTTCATCTTCGCCGTACCCGAACATTTGTTCAGCCGCAGGGTTCCAGCTGCTAATTCGGCCTTCTTTGTCAGTTCCAATGACAGCTTCATTGGCATTCTCAACGATAGCGGCAAGTACAGCTCTGTGTCTGGACAGCTGTAAACGTCTAATCAGAGCTAGTTGGAAAAACGCGACAATCAGGATAACCAATGCAGTGATACTTAAAGCACTATAAAAGGCACTTTGAGGATTTTGCAGCTCAAGTTGGTTAATAAAAGATTGGCTAGCGACCAGTTTGACTTGCCAGTTACGGCTAAAAATAGTCAGTTCAGCCTCTGAATGTAGTTCAGCTAAAGCCGAACCTTCGACAGCTCTGACAAAAAAAGGCTGCTCAGGTGAGTGTTCGAGGTCAACAACTTCAAGCTGAATACCTTTGTTTGCAGCATTAATGCTGAACAATATTTCATCAATCAATAAAGGCGTATAAGCAAAACCAAACAACTGTTGATAACGCTGTTCTGCTTGTTCCGGAATAGCCTGTTGCAAGTAAATAGGCATCAGCAATAAAAAGCCTTGCGACTTTTTATTCTGGGCCTGCACTAAGGTCAAAGGCTCCGTCAATACAGCTTTATTCTGATGCGCTGCCGCTAAAGCCGCCTGATAGCGCATTGTTTCTGATGAAATATCCAGCCCAACCGCACTAGAGTTGTCCACTACAGGCTCAATGTATTGGATCACAAAAAGGTCATGCTGATGCGGGCTGTATTGATTTAGTTTAAACAGCTGCCCTCTATCTTTTGTAGCTTCGAGCAAAAATTCAGTCAGTTGATCCTGAGTTACTTTTCGAATAACGCCGAAGCCACGAGCGCCAGGAAACTCCGTATTGAGATCACGGCTTTGGCTATACGCCAACATGTTTTTATAACCAAAGTTTTGTGGACCGGCACTCAATACAGCCCCTCGCATACCACGCAAGCCGTATTGATAAATCGTCATCTTCTCGACTATGGCATCAGCCAATTGTCTGGCTTTCGTATCCAGACTGTGCTGAATATTCTGCTCATTTTGTTTTAACTGATCGCGCTCAACATGCACAGAAATGTAATATCCAAGCACAGCAAGCAGCATAGCTGGAACTAAAATAGCGAACAGTTCTTGCTGATTACGTTTAAACCATGCCATCTGATTTATCCCTTTCCTTGTCTGCTGAGGTGCTGTTTTAAGCGCTCTGCCACTGCTGCAAAGTTCAACGTCATGATGTCCTGTTCCATCAGCACAAAATCATCCGGCCCCAAATAGGCGATCCAGCCAGCTCTTTGTACCTGAAACAAGCTGTAGGCCTGCATGTCGTTACTTTCAAGATACTGGATATACAACGCTACGTCAGGCAAGCTGCTGTCTGAGCTGTATTTGAACTGGCTCAGCCATAAATTTAAAGCCGCAGAAGTTTGCTCCAGACATTCCAGATAGCTCGTAAATGCAGTAGCACGTGGCAATTGACCCTGTTGCAACTGAATTTCCAGCGGACGTGATAATTCAGGCAAAGCTGCTGCACCTAAAGTGGCATAACTGCCGCGCAACTTATGCAAAGAAAGCTCGATGGCTTTATGGTCTTGCCGCTGATAAGACAGGCTAAGCTGTTGAATTTCACTGGGAGTTGATGCAATCAACTTTGCCACAGCAGGAAACAGATGCAGGAACGCATCTTGAGAAAAGCCAATTAATTGCTCAAGCACACTAAAATTAAACAGCATATAAAGCTACCCGAATGATTTCCACCAGCATAATGGGCTTTAGCTGAAAAATCCCGTGCTTTGTCCAGTTAATTTTGTCTGGCTAGTTTTTCCGTCTACACTAAAAAAATAGGCAAAACAGGGAAGTGCCAGATGCAAATCACTCCATCCGCCGTATCTTCGTCAAAAATTCTACTCGTTGATGATCAGGCATCGTCCTTACTGTTACTACGCGAACTATTGCAGGATTTAGCCATTTTGTATTTTGCCACCGATGGCCTTCATGCACTTGAGCTAGCGCGTAAACACCTCCCTGAGCTGATAGTGCTGGATATTGATATGCCAGGTATGGATGGTTTCGCTGTTTGCAGAGCCTTAAAAGCTGACCCCGCCACCCGCGATATCGCTATAGTGTTTATTACCTCTCATATTGATATAGAACACGAAATATCTTCTTTATCTGAAGGGGGCATCGACTTTTTACGTAAACCTTTGCATGCGACAACTTGTCGTATCCGTATCAAAAACTTACTGAATTTAAGTTGCTATAGCCGTCAGGTGGCTGCAGAAAAAGAATGGCTGCGAGTAACGCTTGATTCGATTGGTGACGCTGTTATAGCCACTGATCTGGATGGAAAAATCAGCTTTATGAACCCCATAGCTGAACGTATGACGGGCTGGCTGGCGAAGGAAGCCTTGCATCGCCCTATAGAAAAAGTGATGCAACTGCGGGATGCTCATACTTTAGAGCCACGATGGAACCCTATTTATTTCGCGTTAAAAGAACAACGTGTAGTGGCTATGGCGTTAAATTGCCAGTTGGTTTCACGCACAGGCCAGCTGTTTCAGGTGGAGGATTCTGCCGCCCCTATTATTGATCACAAAGGTCAGTGCCTGGGTAGCATAGTGGTGTTTCATGATGTCAGCGAAAGCATGGCGCTGGCGCTGAAAATGAGTCATCTGGCCAATCACGACCCTTTAACCAATTTACCCAACAGAATATTGCTGTACGACCGCATAGAACAGGCCATCAAAAGAGCTGGGCAGTTGCATCATAAATCGGCTTTGCTGCTGATTGATTTGGACCACTTTAAATACGTCAACGACTCCATTGGCCATAACTTCGGCGATTTGTTGATCAAACAGGCTTCAGAGCGCCTGAGTTCTATTTGTTGTGCAGGCACCACACTGGCTCGTTTAGGCGGTGATGAGTTTGTACTGGTACTGCCCGAACTGTGGTCTATTGAAGAAGTAGGGTTGTTTACCAGCCAGGTGCATAGTCAGTTCCAGCAACCTTTTGTACTGGAAGACAAAAAGTACCAGATGGCTGTCAGTATTGGCGTCAGTATTTATCCGGACGACGCCCAAACCATTGAAATGTTTATGCGCCATGCCGATGTCGCCATGTTTAAAGCCAAATCTGAAGGCCGCAACAGAACCAGCTTTTTCTCCGACGAACTGGAACAGCAAATCATTCATCGTCATCAACTGGAATTGCTGCTGCGGGACAATTTAGCCAATCAGCAGCTTCAGGTCTATTATCAGCCCAAACTCTGTCTACAGACCGGCAAGTTGTTAGGTGCAGAAGCCCTGGCTCGTATGCAAAATAATCAGGGCCAGTGGATTTCGCCTATAGAGTTTATTCCGTTGGCGGAAGAAACCGGATTAATAGCGGAGCTTGGGCAACAAGTGTTACGTCAGGCCTGTGAGGAATGTCTGAGCTGGCAACACCTGGGTTATCAGGTACCGGTATCGGTGAATATTGCAGCCGCTCAGTTTGCCGACCCGCTGTTGGTAAAACAAATCAGCAGCCTGATGGCGGAATTACAAATGCCAGCCCACTTATTAGAACTGGAAGTCACTGAAAGTTCGTTGATGCTAGATGTCAGTAAAACCCAAAGCATGTTGAGTCAGCTCAAAGCCGCTGGCATTTGTATTTCCATAGACGACTTTGGCACTGGCTACTCGAGCTTGTCTTATTTGAAAAAATTTCAGGTCGACGTGCTGAAAATAGACAAATCCTTTGTCCATGAAATGTTGACAGACAGAGGCGACATGGAAATAGTCAAAGCTGTGATATCCTTGGCTCAGTCGATGAATTTGCAACTAATAGCCGAAGGCATTGAACTGGAAGCGCAAAAAGACAAACTGCTGGAACTGGGTTGCCAGATGGGACAAGGCTACTTTTTCAGTAAACCTTTGTCGGCAGCGGATTTTAAAACCTACTTACAACAGCAATACGGCCAACAGAGCCTGTAACCTGAGGCACAAGCTCATAGACCGCATCTGCAGTTAACCCCAATTCAGCCCGGTGTGAGATATACACAATAGCGCTGGTTCTGGCCGACGCCATGCGGTTGATCAGTGCTATCAGTACCGCACTTTCTTCGTCATCTAACCCGACAAGGGGTTCATCCAGCAATAACAAAGGCGGGTGTTTCACCATAGCACGCATCGCCAGAATTAAACGTTGTTGTCCGGCGCCCAGATGCGCAAAAGGCAGTTTGGCATAAGCAGTCATACCGACTAGCTCAAGCCACTGTGCCGCCAATCTTTGATGAATAGCAGAAGGCTGTTGATACAAACCGACAGAGTCAAAAAAGCCAGAGATCAGCATATTTTCCACACTGTCGTGGCTGCTGAAATTCTGTACCATCACCCGGGTAAAACAGCCAATGTTTTTCTTAATATCCCAGACGCTTTCGCCACTACCTTTTTTCCGGCCGAATAAATACAGCTGCTGGCCATAGCCCTTAGTGCTTTCGCCGTTAATCAACTGCACTAAGGTACTTTTACCCGCACCATTTGGGCCATGCAGTTGCCAGAACTCACCGGCGCGGATATCCCAGTTAATGCCGTTTAATACAGCTTTGTCGCCATAACGGACCTGCAAATCCCGCATACTGATCAACAAAGGGTCCAACAATGCAGGTTGATCCGCAGCTGGGGGAATATTGCCTTTTAGCTCTGGTATTGCGGCACTGACGCCCTGATCCGGCACAAGCTGCTTGTTCTGCAACCGGAACTGAGAATGAATAAAAGCCAGTTTGTCGCGGCGGCGACTCAGCAATTGAACCAAAGGAATTTGATGCTGCAGCTGGTGCAGGCGCTGTTCTATCATCTGCTGCCCGGCCAAATCCAGGCTATCAAACAAGTTATCGAGGATCAGATAATCAGGATTAGATGCCAGTAAATAATCCAGCAAAAGGCGTTTTTGTTCCCCTTCAGACAAAGACGCCAGAGCTTGCGGTTGGCCTGCAGTTAAATCATCCCGACCATGCCGGTATTCTTCCGCCAGAAACTGTTCCAACGCTAAAGCTGAATACAAAGCGCCACGACCTGTCAGGTGCAGGCCCAAAGCAGCACTGACACTGCCTTCTTGCAATTGCTGGATCAGCAGCTTTTTATCGTCCGAACTTTTCAGGTAAATAGCGCAATGCATGGGTAGTCAGGCTCAGCTTTTCCGGTTTGACGCTTGTGCAAAGGCAGTCTTTTGAATACCTTTCGCTTGTACAGTCGCATAATTGGTTTTGTTCGTCCAGCTGATCACCTTGCCTGAACGTAATCCACCAACCGGATCCCCATCAGCATAAATACAATAAATACCAGGCCTTCAACAGAACCTGTGCCAGCCAACACTAAAGCAGGTCCTGGGCATAATCCGACTAAACCCCAACCTAAGCCAAACAAAGCACTGCCAACCAATAAAGGCGTGGTAATAGCAGTAGCTTCAGGCCAGTTGAATTTGGCTTTTAACAGGCTCTGCGGCATTTTTTTGCTCAACCTAAAAGCGATAAAAGCAACAGCTATGGCACCAAGCATCACCAAAGCTAAAGACGGATCCCAAAGGCCTGCCAGATCTAAAAACCCCAGTACTTTAGCCGGATTTGCCATACCAGCCATTAATAAACCTAAACCAAACAGCAAGCCGCAGATAAAAGCACTTAAGGATAAAAACCAGTGTTTTTGCATTGGGCATTCCTTACAACAGATGACGAACAATAAAAACAGTGATCACAGCCACACCCATAAAAGTCAGGGTGGCAACCAGCGAGCGCACAGATAAACGGGCTAAACCACAAACGCCATGGCCACTGGTGCAACCCGAGCCTAAACGTGCACCTATACCCACCAGCAAACCCGCAGCAGCCAATAAGCCATAATTGCTGCTGACTTCAGCCACAGGCAATGGAGCAACCAACAACCAAAGCCAGGACGACAGTACTAAGCCTGAAATAAAGGCCAATCGCCACAGCCGCTCGTTGCTTGAGGAGGCAAAAGTTCCGGCTGTAATGCCGATCACGCCAGCTATCCGGCCATTGAATAACCACAACAAAGCACAAGCCAACCCAATCATCAGCCCGCCCAATAAGGCCGACTGAGTTGTAAAATGCGACCAATCAATCATAAGACCCCTCTTGCTTAGATAGTGCTGAAGTTAAAGAGCTGCTGATTTTAAAACCAACAAACTAAATTATGGATATAAGCATATACCATTTAGATATATTAGTGAATACTAAATAATAGGAGTAAATAACAGTAAAATGTCAGTGGTAAGGAGCTTTTCGCTGCAAATAAAAAAGCCTGGGGAAACCCAGGCTTTAAAAAACAGTTTAAAATTAATAGCTTACTCGACAGTAACGCTTTTAGCTAAGTTACGTGGCTGGTCTACGTCTGTGCCTTTGATAATGGCAACGTAGTAGCTTAATAACTGCAGCGGGATGGTGTAGATGATTGGAGCAATCAGCGGGTGCACATGTGGCACGCTGATCACTCGCTGCGTCGCGTCTGATTTAAAATGGGCATCCACGTCGGCGAATACATACAGGATACCGCCACGGGCACGCACTTCTTCCACGTTTGACTGCAGTTTTTCCAGCAGTTCGTTGTTTGGCGCTACCACAATAATTGGCATATCGGCGTCAATCAGCGCTAATGGACCGTGTTTCAGCTCGCCTGCGGCATAAGCTTCAGCATGAATGTAAGAAATTTCTTTTAACTTCAACGCACCTTCCATAGCGATAGGGTACTGATCGCCACGGCCTAAGAACAACGAATGGTGCTTGTCGGCGAATTCTGTGGCCAAAGCTTCGATTTTTGGTGCCAGGGTTAAGGTTTCTTCCAGTTTGGCTGGCAGAGTTTTTAATGCCTGCACCATGTCCTGTTGCTGCTGGGCTGTTAAACCATTGTATTTACCAATAGCCAGCGTCAGCATCGACAAACCAACCAGCTGAGTGGTGAAGGCTTTAGTCGATGCCACACCAATTTCAGCACCAGCACGGGTCATAAAGGCCAGATCTGATTCACGCACCAGTGAAGAACCCGCTACGTTACAAATAGTTAAGCTGCCGATATAACCCGCTTCTTTGGCTAAACGTAAGGCAGCTAAAGTATCAGCAGTTTCACCAGACTGGGAAATGCTGACCAAAAGGCTGCCTGGCTGTACAAAAGATTTGCGGTAACGGAATTCAGAGGCAATTTCGACGTTACAGGAAATACCACCTAAAGATTCCAGCCAGTAACGGGCCACCATACCTGAGTGATACGACGTACCGCAGGCGACGATTTGCACATGACGTACTTTTTTGAACAGCTCAGCTGCACCGTTACCAAAGGTTTCATCCAGTACTGAATCTGAGCCTAAACGACCTTCTAAGGTGTTGCTGATGGCATGTGGCTGTTCGTAGATTTCTTTTAACATAAAGTGGCGGTACTGACCTTTGTCACCGGCATCGTAGCTGGCGGTGGATTCAGTAATAGTGCGCTCTACCTGTTTGCCGTTTTTGTCGTACACTGTCACGCTGGTGCGGGTAATTTCGGCCACGTCGCCTTCTTCTAAGAACATAAAACGACGGGTCACAGGTAACAAAGCTAACTGATCAGAAGCGATAAAATTTTCGCCAATACCAAAGCCGATCACCAATGGGCTGCCTGAACGGGCCACTACTAAATGGCTTGGGTCGTTTTGATCCATCAGTACAGTGCCGTAGGCGCCATTAAATTGTTTTACCGCAGTTTGTACTGCAGCTAACAAAGAACCAGCTGTTTTCATTTCATCAGCCACTAAGTGCGCAATCACTTCAGTGTCAGTGTCTGAATTAAACACATAACCTTTGGCTTTTAACATTTCACGCAGTGGTCCGTGGTTTTCGATAATACCGTTGTGCACTACAGAAATATTGCCGGATACGTGTGGGTGAGCGTTACGCTCTGAAGGTTCGCCGTGGGTAGCCCAACGAGTGTGCGCTATACCAGTGCCGCCCACTACAGGGGTTAGTTTTACTGCGTCAGACAGTTCTTTTACTTTACCTAAACGGCGGATACGTTGTAATTCGCCTGTTGGGCTGATGATGGCCACACCGGCAGAATCATAACCACGGTATTCCAGGCGACGTAAGCCTTCGACCAGAATATCTACTACGTCGCGTTGTGCTACAGCACCTACTATTCCACACATAAAGTCTTACTCCACTGAGCCAAGGGGGGCGCAAATCACTTTTACGCCTTGTTGTTCTATTTGCTGTTTTGCGCTGGCGGGTAACTTTTCGTCTGTCACCAGTATTTTAATGGACGACCAGGGCAATTCTAAGTTGTGGATTTTCCGACCTATTTTGTCGGATTCCACCATCACCACTACTTCACGCGCCACTTCGGCCATTACCCGGCTTAAGCTGGTCAGCTCATTAAAAGTAGTAGTACCACGCTGCAGATCAATGCCATCGGCACCAATAAACAGCTGGTCAAAATCGTATGCACGCAAAACCTGTTCCGCCAGCTGGCCCTGAAAAGCCTCAGACTGCGGATCCCAACTGCCACCTGTCATCAGCAGCGTAGGTTCGTTTTCCAGCTCACGTAAAGCATTGGCAATAGACAAGGAATTAGTCATCACCACTAAACCTTGTTTATGCGAAAGTTCTGGCAATAAAGCTGCTGTGGTGCTGCCGCTATCAAGAATAATGCGGTTGTGATCACGAATAAGTTCTGCAGCAGCTTTGGCCAGAATTTGCTTTCGTTCTGAAACTTTTTCGACCGCAGCTTCCTGGATCAGTTCATGCGGCACTTGCACTGCACCACCATAACGGCGTAATAACAAACCGTTATTTTCCAGTGCAGCTAAGTCTTTACGAATAGTCACTTCAGAAGTTTCAAAGTGATGGGCCAACTGCTCAACACTGACTTCGCCCTGCAGATTCAGCAGGTCGAGAATAGCGCGGCGGCGTTGTTGGGTGTTTCGTTTGTTCATCTGCCAGTCACTTAAGTTTCGTTTCGAAAGATATTGTACAGAAACGAAAGATAAGTGCAAGAGTGAAAGTTAAATTCAGCTTTTGTGAATAGACTAGTGGTGAAGGAGGTAGCGGGGCATATTAAATAAAAAATGTAGGGGCGGGTCTTGTACCCGCCCCTCTAATGATACCGCGGTGCGCGCGGACGGGCCGGGACAAGCCACGGCCCCTACAACAACTTAATGTTGATGTGAAGCTTCGGGACCAATTAAAAGCAGCATGATTAGTACACCAAGCCCCATCATCAAGCCATGTAACCAGAAGGGTTGTTCGACATTTTTTCGCAGCAGTGGCATTAAGTCGGCGCTGGCCAGATAAATAAAGGCACCAGCGGTAATAGCCAATAAGAGATTCAGATTTGGTGTTAACCAATGGCTGATAGTTAAAGTGGCTACCGCACCTAACACACAAGCGCTGGCCGATAACAGGTTATACAACAAAGCTTTTTTGCGGCTGAACCCCGCATGTAGCAATACGGCGACATCGGCAATTTCTTGCGGAATTTCATGGATCAAAATAGCGACAGTGGTCGTCACACCCAATAAAGGGTCGACCAGAAAACTGCCGGCTATCAATACGCCATCAATAAAATTGTGCACGCCATCAGCCACCAGGTTCACTTTGCCATAGCTGGCGGTACTTATAGCCTGGTCCGGTAGTTGTGGGTGACCATGTTGCAGTGCACGTTCCAGAAAATAAAAACCTAATAAACCAGCCAGTACCCAACCAAAGAGCTGGCGATGCGACTCCTGATGCTGCAGCGCGTCCGGCAATAAATGCAAAAAGGCATTGGCCAGCAATACGCCCACAGCCAGGCTTAAAATCAGCGGTAAAAAACGCTGCAGTTTGCTTTGCGGCAGCAGAAATAACACGGCCCCGGACAGGGACACCAGCATCACCAGAAAGGCAGCCAGCAGGATAAACAGAGTCAACATAAAAAATCCTGTCCTATGGGAAATAACAGCGGATAAAGATAGTCAGGTTCAGACAGCAAGAGCCACGCTAAAAACCTGTGACATTATAACGTTTTTTCCTCGATCGGATCTTTGTTTTTTAAAGAAAAAATCGTCTGGAACGATTTTTAACAGCTTCAGCTGGCGCCAGGGATGGCTGCGAATAAAAAAACCACCTGTCTTCCCAGCAGGTGGTTGAGCATAAAATCCCCTTCGTCCCTGAAGCCGCAGTTTTGTTGACTGCGAGGCGGGCGGGGACAAGCCACCGCCCCTACATGTGGGGATGACAACACCAGGATGAAACTGGTCTCAAACAAAACTTAGAAACTGTAACTGACACTCAACTTGGCATAACGGCCCGGTTCGCTGTAACGCTGAATACCGTCGGCGCTGATATTATTCCGGGTGCTGGCGGCATAACGAATCCGCTCCCAGCGGTAGTATTCTTTGTCCAGCAGGTTATACACGCCGACATTCAGTAACCAATTGTCACCAAATTCCATATTGCTGACTAAATCCACTACTGTGGCGCTTTTTGGCAAATAGGTGACTAATTGGGTTTGAGTGCCGTCTTCTTCCGTTTCGTAGGCATCTTTAGCTTTGACGTCAGAGCTGTAACTTAAGTTCGCCGCCAGACTCCACCAGTCGGTTGCGCGGTAGCTGACCCCTGCAACCAATTTATCCGGGCTTATTGTTATCAACGGATCGCCATTGTCTTTTTCGCCTTCATGATGGCTATAAGAGAACTGAGCACTCCAGCTTTGATTAAAGCGCCAAGCACCTTGCAACTCGACGCCTGTGACATCGACATCACCGACATTCTCGTTGATGGTATAAGGGTTGCCCTGAGTGACAGTACAACCGAAACTGGTACAGCTTTCATACACTGTGCCCGGATTTTGTACTTTGGTGATATTTTCAATCATGTCGCGGTAGTTATCCTTAAACAGCGCCACTTTGATTCTGCTGTTATCACCTTGCCACTGATAAGCCAGTTCCAGATTGGTGCTGTACTCAGCTTCTAAATTGGGGTTAGATAAAGAACCATATAAACCAGTCACCACAGTACCAGTGGCTTGTTCAGTACGGCTGACGGATGAGGTCTGGAAATACATTTCTTCTGTGCTTGGCGCACGGAAACCACGGCCTAACTGCAGCGCTACACTTTGCTGTTCTGTCAGCTGATAATGCCCTACTAACTGACCTGTTACTGCGCTGAAGCTGCTGTCCTGCACTGAACCTGTGACATCGGTAAAACCATCATTTAACTTAGGTTTGTACGACACATGATCGTAACGCAGGCCACCGGTTAAACTAAAAGCACTGTCGTTAAATTTGATGCTGTCGCGTATGTACAAATGCCATAAGTCAGCGTCTGTTTCAGGCACAAAGTCAGGGTCTATGTCCTGCTTCGCAATTTCCATGGTCTGACCAACGTAGCTGGTATCAATGGCAGAAAAATCAACCGACTTTTGCTCCAAAGCACCACCGTATACCAGTTGATGGCTACTGCCCTGAGTGTGCAGTTCTTTATCCAAAGCAAAAGCCCACTTCAGCAAGTCTTGCTGGTAATCGCGGTCTTCACTGCGGTAACAAGGACCAGTGGTACATAAACGGGCGGCACTGGCTGGTGCTAACATCAGAGTAAAAGCGTCGTTATTGGTTTTCTGATAATCCAGGCTGGTTGAGAAGGCATCAAATAATTGATGACCAGCTAACCAATTGTAGTTTAAGCCTATACGGCTGCGCTCCTGCTGATCGTCACTGGTACGGGTCAGGTAGCTGCGGCTTAACCAGGATAAGTTGTTGGTGTCGATATCGGCTTTAAATAACTCAGCGGTCAGGCCAATATCCTGAGTATTTGTCAGTTGGTACTTTAATTTAGTCAGCAGATTGTGGCTGCTGTTGTCCTGCGGATCAGCAACAGGGCGGCCAGAACCTGTAATGGCCTGACGTTCGGCTGAGTCGGCATAGTTTTCCATTTCGTGGCCTTCACGCTTGGTCAGCACGGCCAAAGCTTCCAGTTTGCCGCTGCGGTTCGCCACTGTCACAGTGCCCTGAGTTTCATCATTGGCACCACTGTAAGCCGCTTTTAACCGGACAAAAGTGTCGTTGCCTTCCGGTTCTAAGTAGTCTGCAGCATCTTTAGTGACAAAAAGCACGGCGCCACCTAAAGAGCCACTGCCTGCAGCTATAGCATCAGCACCTTTGACGATCTCAATTTGTTTCACTGCATCCGGGTCTATACCACCACGGCCGGCCGCAAAGAAATCATAAAAAGCATAAGTGGGCGGGTTTAAGGTTTCACCTACAGACAAACCGTCGACCGTAATAGCGACCTGATTGCCTTCCAGGCCACGAATATTAAAGCCAGCCGAACCAAAACGGCCCTGGTCAGTTAAGCTGACGCCTGGGATATAACGCACCATATCTTCTAAACGTTGCACCTGCTGCTGTTCCAGCTGTTTGGCTTTAATCACTGTGCTATTAGCTGTGGTCGATTTTTTATCTTCAAGCGCAGTAGCTGTGACAGTTACTGCATCCAGTTGTGACAAATCTTTTGCGGCCTGTTCAGCTGCAACTTCTGCCAACAACGAGGTGGAAAATAAGCTGCTGATAGCAACAGCAATTAAAGTTTTAGAACAGGGCATGACGCTCTCCTTGACGAGCTTAAGAGGTGTGGTAAGTCCACAGGATGGCGTTATGCTAGATCAAATGAGAATTATTCTCAACAATAAAGTTCATATTAATTCTATTAATTTCAATTACTTATAATTTTATGACGCAAAAAGCTCCCTATCCAGAGAATAGGGAGAACAACAGGAGTTGGGAGGCAACTCAACAGGAATTTGATACTAAAAACTTAGCCGTCTTTGCTCTGAAGCTGCAGGCGCACCAGCCCGAGCTCAGCTTCACCTTGCTGCTCCACTGGCTGCAGATCGGCTTGCCAATTCAGCGGCAGAGTTAAATGTTCATGGCCACCATGTTCACGTGCTACTTCCAGATGCAACAGGTATTGACCCCATGGCACCACAGCACCTTGCTGATCACGACCATCCCACTGCAGCTGATAAGTGCCAGGCTTTTGGGTAGCTCCGGCAATCTGATCAATTTGTTCCGGATTTTTACGACCCAACCGACGCCACCAGTGATTCAGCTCCTGATACCAGCGGCTTTGCTGGCCGACCAGACTGATTTGGCGCACAGGTTTTTTCTGCTGATCGGTCAGCCATACCGACACATAAGGTCTTTTGTAATTAGCGTCACTAAATTTGGGTAACTGATAGCTAATTTGCAGCCCCTGCTGCTGACTTTGGCTTTTATCGGCCAAATAACCATACCAGGAGTTGGACGCATACCAGTTGGCCGAATCAGTTTTGATTAAAGCTGCCGCCTGCTGTTGATCGGTTAGCTGCTGGCCCTGCTTCAAGTCCAGTACAGCCAAACTTTGCGCCAGTAAATAGGCTGTGACTGCATCTTTAGCCAGCACAGTGGCTGTTGGGCCGTATTCCACTGGCCAGCCTTCAGTCGGGTTCAATAGCGGACTAAAAGTCCGGTACGACACTTTATAACCTTGCTGAGTATCAGCAGTTTCGGTCTGAGCTAAAGCTATAGAACTCAGCTGCAGTTGCTGCAATAAGGGTTGTTCAGTGCCTAAATTTAGCGGTATTGCCCCCGCATCAGACCATAACAGCCTGCTGACACCAGATTGTAAATCCATCTGCTTTAACTTTGGGAACCAGCTTTTTAGCAGTACAGCGGTATCATTCAGCAGCCGTGCATTAGCTAAGCCGTCCAACTGCCAGAGCACAGTATTGTAGTTAGCTGCTGAAACGACTTGCTGCTCTATGGCTCTGGTTTGCCGGCGTAATTCCACTCTGTCGGGTAACACTTGGTTTTTTGCTGCTTGTTGCCATTGCTGAGCTATAGCGCCTAAACGGCAACTGTAACTTTGTTGGCTTAAAGCACGCCATTCTTCACAGAGCTGAATTAACTCATGCTGTTTTGGTTTAGCACCGGCTAACCAGTGCTGAAACTCGGGTAGTCTGGCCTGCCAGTCCTTTTGGCTGACGCCTTCCAGCTGCAGTTTCAGCTGCTTCCCTGCAACGTCCTGCTGATAGCTGACAGGTTTTGCCAGCACCAGCACAGGACTTAGCGATAATAGCGTCAAAGGCCAGACAAAACTTTTCATTACTCAGCCGTACCTTTGGTTTGTTCGTGATTAATCACTGGCAAAGCTTCAGCCATAGTCACTTGCTGGTTTAAATCTGTATCCCAGCGTTTAAACATACGTTCGCCTGAAGCATGAAACTCGGCGCTACTCATTTGCTGATCATTGTCTTTATCTAAAGCTTTAAAGCGCACTGCAGCCTGCTTTAACTGGGCGGTACGGGTTTTGGCGATTTGACGATCCAGACGGTCCACAAACTCATTCAGGTATTCATCGCTGCTCAGCTCACCATTTTTATCCAGATCAGTACGGGCAAAAGCGGCATCACGTTGTTGTTGGTATTCAACCTTGTCGACCTTAGCGTCGCCATTCTGGTCGTACATATCCAGCATTCCGGCCACACTGTGGGTCGTGGGCATCACTAAAGCCGGACGGGCACGCACTGATTGTTTCGCATCAGGTTTACGCTCACGCTCTGGCAGCGGGTCAGCTTTGCTGATAACGGCATCTTTATTGGTATCTATATAGGCAAAAGCTTTATCACCAGAGGCGTTGTATTCGTTCTGGCTTATGGTGTTACTTTTGTTTTTATCCAGCGCTTCAATACGCACCAGCGTTTGTTTGATTTGGCCTGTGCGTTCGGTATCGAGTTTTTTATCCAGACGACCCGCATATTCATTAACGTATTCGTCCACCGACACCTGACCATCTTTGTTCTCGTCCATAGCGCTGTAACGCTGCTGACGTACCTGCTCAAATTCGGCCTGACTGACAGTACCGTCTTTATCCAGGTCATAATCCTGAATAAAACTGGCTTTGCCCTGAGCTGTAGGCTGATGAGCTGGTTTTTTGGGTGCTTTTTCATCAGCAGCTAAATAACAGCTGGTGATGGCTAAAAATAAAGTAAGGGCTGTGCTTCGGCGTTGCATCATAAACTCCTGCTATTCAGTGACTTCAACTACAGCGCTATAGCTGTAACTGTAGGTTGGGGCTTTGGCACCTGCTGGTGCATCGGTACGAAAACGGGTCAACAGCACATAGGTACCGGCTTTATCCAGCTCGAAATTCAGCTGACCTTGCTTGTCCGTCATGAGCTCTTTTGAAGCTTTGGTTTCGGCTTCTGCTGAATTGGCTGGATACACCTGCACTTTTTGTTCGGCCAAAGCTTTGCCGTTATAAAGCACAGTGGCTTTGATTGGGCTTTGGATATACAAGTCGTTTGGATGGCTTTGGAACACCAGCTCCAGCCCCTGATTGGTCGGCTTCAGCGCAGCCTGACTTGGCGCACCTTTGCTGACATAAGTTTCGGCCAGCGTCACCGACTGGAAATGCGCAGTCAACTTAGCACCAGCAGGAATTTGTTCTTTTGGATCTCTGCTGTTGTGAGTTTTTCCATCTTGTTGCCAGCTACGAAATACAGCACCGAAACGTTGGCCTGTGCTGAATTTATAAGTGCCATCCTGTTCCAGCTGGTGCGCCACTGCAGTGCGGGTTTTACCTGAAAACAGTTCTTTTGGTGCCACTGCTTTGCCATCTGGTTGCAGCACTTTAAATTCGCTTTGATCAAAAGCCACTTCAGGTACAAAAAACTTCTCGGCAAAAGCAGCGTCCAGCGTGATCCAGCCACCTAAGGGTTCAAAACTGGCAGGGGCCAGATAAGGAGTGTGAGCAGCCGCAGTAAAAGCCAGCAACAACGAGGCAGAACAAAGCAGGGGTTTGAGTTTAAACATAAAGCGCTCCAGTTAATGAGAATAAATCTCATTTAAATATTGGGCGCCACTTTAGATCAAGTGAGAATCGTTTGCAACTAGATCATTTCATCTTTACATTAAACAGGTAAAAAGGCCCAGCAACTGAGCCTTACTGCTGAAAACGGTGATTACTGTGCTGAGTAATTAGGTTTTAACAACAACTCGCCTGGTTGCAGCACTAAAGTTAAAGGCATGCCACATAAGACTTTTTCCGTTACTTTGCTGCAATCAAGCTTATACATAGGCTGACGATTCAGCACCTGGGTCAGGATAGCTTTGGCTTCATTACTTAAAGGTGCCAGTTTGAGTTGCGAGCTGCCACTGCCGACACTGGAATCCAGAATAGTTAAGTTTTTCAGATAAATTGCGTTTTTCTCGTCGTCAAAATATGGCAAAGCCGACAAGTGCAAATTCAGATCTGTGTGCAAGGGTTTAAATAACGCATCCACTTCAGCGCCAATAGCCAGCTTCAATTCAACCTGCTGTTTATTCTCCGGCGCCAATTGTAGCTCCAACTGACGTACCCTTAGTGTCAGTGGCAGACCCAACATTTTACCTTTACCTTGTTGCTGCTCTAATTGATCCAGCAATAAGCTCTGCAACTCCTGCTGCTTCAGGCTAAAAATATCCAGATGATTCAGCTGAGTACAAGAGGCCAACAGCAATAAAGCAAGAGCCAGAATTTTGTGTTTGGTGATCATTTTATTGTCCTTAGGGGCTGTTTGGCGCGAACTTTAGCAAGTTCGAATGAACCTCACCTGATTTATTTTTAAAAGCTTCCAACTATTTCGCAACTAGACCCGACTTAGTAACAGAACTTCAGGGAGATCAACGATGAATACACAAGACTCAATTCAATTACCAGGCCTGCGGCAGCTTATTACTGCCTTTATTGTGCTGGTGCTGTTACTGCTGGCTTTTGATTCAGCATTGCAGTGGCTAAGTTTCAGTTTGCATCAGCAGACATTAATAGCGCCGGAGCTATTGTTTCCTATGAGCTGGTTGTCGGTTTTGTTTTAACTTTTAATCAACAAGTGTCTTGACCTGCTTTTGCTGCCTTTTTATTATCCTTTTGAACAGCGTTTAGGAAAAAGGGTAAAAGGATGACACTTAAACAGATTATGGCCGAAAAAAAAGCCAGACGCTGGGCCTATTTAAGTTGGAGTGGAAGTGTACTGCTTTTGGTCAGTATGTTTTATGTCGAGCTGGGCCAACTCTGGTTTACACCGCTGATCTACTCGCTTTTTCTCGCTATACAGCCTTTTACATACAGGGACCCATCTCTTCAGCTCTTTCCGGAGTATTTTGAAAACCCAGTCAGCCAATTGCGACTGGAAGGAAAAATGCTTCACGTGAAACAACATCAGCTGGCGGTCACTGATGTTCATAAGGTTGCCATTGATCAGTTGGATGAAACAAAAGCCTTTATTGATTTTCCATACAATATGTACGGCAAACTAAAATTTAGTTTTCCGTTGGAACAATTGCCCGCAGTAAAATCATTTTTCCGGCAACATTGCCCGCATATTCAAATCGTTAGCTAAAAGCACAAAAAACAAAAACCCGCCAACAAGGACGGGTTTTGTTTCTGATCAGCCGATCATTATTTCTTAATCTTCACCGGTCTTTTCCAGCCACTGATATGACGCTGTTTCGAACGCGCTACAACCAGTTCATCCGCTGCTACACTGGCAGTGACTACAGAACCAGCGCCCACAGTGGAGTTCTGACCTAAAGTCACAGGAGCCACCAATGAGCTGTTTGATCCAACAAAAACACCGTCTTCAATAGTAGTGACAAACTTATTAGCGCCATCGTAGTTGCAGGTGATAGTACCAGCACCCACGTTGACCTTACTGCCAATCACCGCATCGCCTAAATAGGTTAAATGGTTGGCTTTAGAACCCACGCCTAAGGTAGTTTTTTTCAGCTCTACAAAGTTACCAACATGGCTGTCGTCAGCCAGCACTGAATCAGGACGGATACGGGCATAAGGGCCAACAGAACAGCCTATGCCAATAGTGGATTTTTCAATCATACTGTTGGCTTTAATCTCTGTATTATCGCCTATCACTGCATCTTTAATTACACAGTTAGGACCTACCACTACACCATTGCCCAGCACAACTTTGCCTTCAAAAATCACGTTGATATCGATCATTACATCGTTGCCAACAGTGACATCACCACGCACATCAATACGAGCCGGATCGCGCAGGTTAGCACCATTTAACATCAGCTCTTCGGCTTTACGCGCCTGATAAGCCCGCTCTAACTGAGCCAGTTGTACACGGTTATTTGCGCCTTCAGTTTCAATGGCTGTGACCGGATGAGCCGTAGCAATATCCACCCCTTCTTTGTGCGCCATGGCGATAATGTCTGTCAGGTAGAATTCGCCCTGCGCATTGTTGTTCTGTAACTGGCTTAACCATTGTTTCAGCTGTTTACCAGGTACAGCCATAATGCCACTGTTTACTTCAGTGATTTTCAGCTGTTCGGCGCTGGCGTCTTTTTGCTCAACAATACCCACTACTTTGCCGTTTTCGCGCACCATGCGGCCATATCCTGTTGGATTGGCTAAATGCACAGTCAAAACTGACAGACCATCGACAGATTTAGCCGCCAGCAGTTGCTCTAAAGTTTCTTTGCGCGTTAAAGGTACATCACCGTACAGCACCAACACTGTATCGTTATCAGCGATATGAGGCACAGCCTGCTGTACTGCATGGCCAGTGCCTAGCTGTTGTGCTTGTAATACCCAGTGTAAACCCTGTTCACCTAAGGCAGATTTTAGTTGTTCGGCGCCATAGCCATACACCAGATTAATAGACTCTGCGCCCAAAGAACGGGCCGTGTCGATCACATGTTGTACCATAGGACGTTCAGCCACTTTGTGCAGTACTTTAGGTAAATCTGATTTCATCCGTGTGCCTTTACCGGCCGCCAGGATCACAACATTTAAAGCCATAAAAAAATCCATGTAATTTCGATGCGGTTATTCTAATAGATAATGCAGCAGATTACAGGAGCAGGGTGAAATTTTGCTGAACAGTGTTTAACTGAAAACTCTCTATCTAAAAAATATCAGGCAATGCAATAAGCTCAGATTTGCACTGACCCAAAGACTCAACCAAATCCCACTGACGATCAGTATGTTTTTGTATTCTTGTACTGACTTATTGCACCAGGCCACAACATTGCTCATAGCTACCAACCTATATATCTTAAACCTGATTGGTTGCCCCCAGTCGCATACATTGTTTATGCTCGTGGGGGTTGTTTTATTTATCACCTGATTAATCTCCAATGGCCTCAGGCTATGCTTACAGACTTACTTGCTCCAGCTTGTAACCAGCCTGTTGCAATAAAGCCAATACACTATGCTCGCCAGCTAAATGGCCACCGCCAATCAAAACCAGCTCTTTATTGCTATTACCAAACATATTCTCTAATTGCGGCAACCAGTTTTGATTGCGCTGAACAAACAATGCCTGATACAACATTGGGTCCATTTGCCGCGCGGGTTCAACAGCAAGAGTATTTAGTCTGGTCATGTCACCTGCGCGCCAGGCATCGATCATGGCAGAAAAATACTGTTTAAAGTCGCCAAACTGTTCCAGGTTCATTTTCATAAAAGCATCTTCGTACCCGTCACCCATATTAGCCAACAAATTAATCTGGCTTTCTACCGACTCCAGATAAAGCTGTGGTTTACCATCAATTTTTGCCTGCTTATCGAAGTGACTATCGACGCCTTCTCCGTTCATCTGTGCTTTCATCATTTCCAGCGCCAGCATCTGGATCATAATGAAGCCGGGTTTATAACCGTCTAACTGTTGCAACTGCACTCCGTAAGGGGCGAAATAGTCGCTTACCTGTTTGTATACTTCAGGTGATAACACCTTAGACAAGCTACGGTTATCGCTGTAAGACATGGCTTTTAACATTGCAGCTTGTAATTCAGTATCGGTGGGTTCAGGGATTTTTGTCTCCAGCACCAAAGTGTCAGAGTCGGTGTAAGCCTTATCAAACTCCGCAGGTAAAGGGAAAGCCGACTCAGGCAACAAATGCACTGTGCCAGCTACGTACAGGTAGTCCCCGCCTTTACTCACTTTCCACACTGAGGTTTCAGCCAAAACTGCTGGTGATACCAAAGCAGAGCTAAGTAATAATGTGCCAAAACTTGCTTTAAACAACGTTGTTAATTTCATAGTGTTAATCCTAGTGTTGTACTTTTAGTATTTGCAGACGGATCTCGCCTTTCATCATTAACGCAGCGAGTTTTTAATTAACTCAGCTGAATGGCTCAGGGCTAACTTAACCTGATGCTTAATGTTATGGTTCAATTGTTGTCTTAACTCTTGCACGAATGAATCGCTCATTCCCTTGGTCTGTACAATCACTTCCTTTTTCGGCTGCTCCACTTCAGAAGTTGGTTTAGCTTCATCAGCCAACGCTGCAGCGCTAGTGAATAAAGTTGCAACGATCAGAATACGTGCGCTTGTTTGTTTTACTGTTTTCATTTTGTCATTCCTTTTATTGGTTCATTTAGTGCTGTTCAGTTACTCGCATTTTGTCTGTCGGCAACCACGAACTGAGGTCTTGTCCGTCAGGTTGTTGAGCTCAATCTAGCCAACAGCTGACAAAAAGTCGCTTATCAGAACCTAAGCAATTTATTGGTAAGGAGTTTTAGATTAACTAATTGTTTTTAAAGGAATAAAAAAACATTATTGAAACCTTATGATGGATTCGTAAGGTTTAGCAGCGACTAATTTATTTAACTTGAATCAGAAATAGCTTCTGTTAAAGTTACAACTGGTTAAAAAATGGAAGAATAATTAACAGATGGATAAGATGCAGCTTGGCCCATGGACCTTTACACCTGGAGATTACAGTATTCATGACAAGGTTCAGCGGATAGAGTTGGAACCACTGTTGTGTAAGATATTGCATTATTTTACTGAACATCCCGGCAAAATAATCTCCCGCCAGCAGCTTGTCGACTCTATTTGGCAACAAGCTTATGTCGATGATAATGCGATAAATCGCGCCATGTCTGAACTTCGTAAAGTTTTGCAGCACCCAGAAGTGCAACAGTCACTGATTAAAACCCATCATCGTAAAGGTTATAGTTTACAGCTGCCTAATCAGCCTGAAGCAGCAATCACTCAACCAACCAGCACTGAGCTCAACGCCTCAACGTCACCCACCAGCTTTAAACGTCTGCCGCTTTGGTCTGGTCTGCTGGCGACCTTACTGCTTGTTGCACTGGGTGCTGGTTATTTTTATTCGAGCGAAGAACCTGTTTTAACCGTTGAAAACTCAAAGCTGGGGGACAAACCCCAGGTTCAGCAGATGGATATTGTAGCCAGACAAAAAATAACCTGGTTTAAAGGCATTGAGTCACGGCCTTTATTGTCGCCAGATAAGCAACTTCTTGCTTATAGCCACTCTCAGCCAGACGGCACTGTGCGTGCCATTATACGCAAACTGGGTATGGGAACAGGCAGTGCATTGCAGGAAGTGGTGCTTGAAGGCAATGACAATTTGTATAGCATTCAGACCTGGCAACCAACAACCCGTAATCTATTAGTCCAGGCTATTAGTAAAGATGGCCAACGCTGTGAGTACCAGAATTATGATTTTAGCCAGTATCCTCAGTATCAGGTTAAACCATTAACCTCTTGCACGGGCCTGAGTTTTGGCACAGCACAACAAAGTGCAGACGGACAATTGCTTTACTACAGCAAAAGCAGTGGTGGCTTATATTCCAGCAACGCGCTGCTGGCAGAAAACCTGACCACCGGAGCGATACAAACCTTATTGGCCGCTCCCTCAGCAGGTCTTGGCGTCACCATGCTGGCATTGTCTGCTGACGGTAGCAAACTGGCCTATATTCTGATGCCTGAATCGAATAAACCTGATATTTACCTTTATGATCCCAAAAGCAGGGAGCATACCAGAATCGCGAGTCTGCCATTTCCAATGATTTTGTTGGGGCTGGAGTGGAGTATCGATCAGTCCAGCCTTATTTTGCCAGGCGGTGATGGCATATTGCAGCTTAAAGTGGCTGATAAAAGCAGGAGCCTACTAAAGTTTCCTCAAGGAGTTACTATAGGTGAGTTAACTCTGCTTACTGAAGATCAGGCCTATATTTCCAGCTTCACTGCAGGCGGCGTCACGCAAAACGCTATGCAACTTATTAAAATTGAGCAGCCTTTTAATGCCACTGAACGGAAAATTACTGTGCTCAGTGATACAGAAGGCAGCACGGCAGATTTAGCGGTATCTCCTGTAGATAGCGACAGCTACGCTTTTTCTGCCAATTGGACCGGCAGTTGGCAGCTATGGCTAAACAATAAGGGACAGAATGTTCAATTGACAGAACTTACACCTGATGACAAAAAGCTTAGCGGTATCAGCTGGTCAGGTGACGGACGCTATATTGCCTTTCATAAACAAGGGAACTTGTATTTATACGATACCCAACGTCAGCAACTGATCAACAAACTCGAAACCAATGACCTTGGACAGGCCGTGTGGTTACCCGATAACAGCGGTCTGGTACTAACCAGGTTGCAAGGCAATAGCCAGAATCTATGGCAACTGGATTTAGTGAGCAATGAGTTAACTCAACTAACGTTTTCAGCCGGAACTTTTGCACAGTTTGACGCTCAGGGCCAATTGCACTATCACCGAGACGGCAAGCTCTTACGTTATGTTGATGGCGGTAAAAATGATGTAGAACTAAAGACCAACACAGACAATAACTTTATGGCACTTTGGTTGATGCAGGGTCAGAAGCAATACCGTTTTGGTATGTTAGGGCATCTGGAACAACATGATGTCGCCACAGGCGAAACAAAAGGCAGCCAGCTGCCTTATCAGTTGTTAGGAATATTTCCGGATCCACACAATTCAGACCTGCTTTACGCAACTGTCTTTGTGACACCAGAACTAGCCCTGGAGTTTATTCAATGGAAACCCCAACACTAAATAAACTTTAAAAATTGCAGCAGCCTCCTTCGCTGACGGCTCTCATAAACTTTAATGTAGAGACGAAGTCCTGATAAATTCAAAGCATAAAAAAGCCACCCGAAGGTGGCTTTTTAGCATGCAGTAATCCGCTTATTTTTTGCGAAGTTTCTGAATTAAACGTAACTGGGCAATAGCTTCAGCCAATTGAGCTGCAGCTTCTGCATAGTTGAAGTCAGCACCTGCGTGTTGCATTGCTTCTTCAGCACGTTTCTGAGCTGCTAAAGCAGCTTGCTCGTCCAGATCTTCAGCTCGTACCGCTACGTCGGCTAGCACTGTGACGCTGTGAGGCTGAACTTCCAGCACGCCACCAGCGACATAAATCAGATGCTCTTCGCCAAACTGTTTAACGATACGAACCATACCAGGCTTGATTCCAGTAAGAAGCGGAATGTGACCAGGTAAAATACCTAATTCACCTTCACTGCCTGTTACCTGAATGGATTCCACCAGACCAGAAAAAATCCGCTCTTCGGCGCTTACCACATCCAGTTGTACTGTCATTGCCATTTCGCTCTCCTAAAGCTGCAGTTGATTACAGCTTCTTCGCTTTTTCGATCGCTTCGTCGATAGAACCAACCATGTAGAAGGCTTGCTCTGGCAGGTGATCGAATTCACCATCCAGAATGCCTTTGAAACCACGGATAGTTTCTTTCAGCGGAACGTATTTGCCTGGAGAGCCAGTGAATACTTCGGCTACGAAGAATGGCTGAGACAGGAAACGTTGGATTTTACGTGCACGGTAAACCACAGTTCTGTCTTCATCAGACAATTCGTCCATACCTAAGATGGCGATGATGTCTTTTAATTCTTTGTAACGTTGCAATACTGACTGCACGCCACGGGCTGTATCGTAGTGTTCTTTACCGATCACTAACGGGTCCAGCTGACGTGAAGTAGAGTCCAGTGGATCGATCGCCGGGTAAATACCCAGTGACGCGATGTTACGTGACAATACAACTGTCGCATCTAAGTGAGAGAACGTAGTAGCTGGTGACGGGTCAGTTAAGTCGTCCGCTGGTACGTAAACCGCTTGTACAGATGTGATAGAACCAGTTTTGGTTGAAGTGATACGCTCTTGCAGTACACCCATCTCTTCGGCCAGCGTTGGCTGGTAACCTACTGCTGATGGCATACGGCCTAACAGAGCTGATACTTCTGTACCGGCCAGTGTGTAACGGTAGATGTTATCTACGAAGAACAGAACGTCACGGCCTTCGTCACGGAACTTCTCGGCCATAGTCAGACCGGTCAGAGCTACACGTAAACGGTTGCCTGGCGGCTCGTTCATCTGGCCATACACCAGTGATACTTTGTCCAGAACGTTTGAGTCGTTCATTTCGTGATAGAAGTCGTTACCTTCACGAGTACGCTCACCAACACCAGCGAATACAGAGTAACCACTGTGTTCGATCGCGATGTTACGGATCAGTTCCATCATGTTTACGGTTTTACCAACACCGGCACCACCGAACAGACCAACTTTACCACCTTTAGCAAACGGACAAACCAGGTCGATAACCTTGATGCCTGTTTCTAACAGAGCGTTTGAAGCAGCTTGATCTTCGTAGCTTGGTGCTGCGCGGTGGATAGGCATACGCTCATCTTCACCTATAGGACCAGCTTCGTCGATTGGCTCGCCTAACACGTTCATAATACGACCTAAAGTCGCTTTACCTACTGGTACGTGGATGGCTTTGCCAGTGTTAGACACTTCAGCGCCACGACGTAAACCGTCGGTTGAACCTAACGCGATAGCACGTACAGTACCGCCGCCTAATTGCTGTTGTACTTCAAGTACTAAACCAGCCAGGTCGCCGCTTGTTACGTTTAACGCGTCATAGATACCAGGTACCGATTCTTGTGGAAAGTCGATATCCACAACGGCGCCAATGATTTGGACTACCTTACCTTGACTCATGTTTAATCCTCTAATTTCTGTAACCTAAGCCTTAAACAGCAGCGGCACCGGCGACGATTTCGCTCAGTTCCTGAGTAATAGCTGCTTGACGCGCTTTGTTGTAAACCAACTTCAGGTCATCCATTAAGCTACCAGCGTTGTCTGTAGCGGCTTTCATCGCCACCATACGGGCTGCTTGTTCGCTCGCCGCGTTTTCAACTACACCCTGGTACACCTGAGACTCTACGTAACGGCTCAGTAATTTATCTAAAATTACCTTTGGATCCGGTTCGTAAATGTAATCCCAGCTATGGCTTTTCGCTGTTACGTCTGCTTTTGGCAAAGGTAAGAGTTGTTCGATCACTGGCTCTTGTTTCATGGTATTTACAAACTTGTTGAACACCAGGAACAAGCGGTCGATACGGCCTTCTTCGTATGCTTTGAGCATCACCTGAACCGAACCAATCACATCAGCCAAACGTGGGTTATCACCAGGGCCAGTTTGTTGTGCCAGCACTTTACCGCCAAAACGTTTGAAAAACGCTGTAGCTTTGTTACCGATCACCGCAATTTGAGCCTGAGCTCCCTGCTCTTTCCAGCTTTTCAGCTCCAGAGCAACACGTTTGAACTCGTTGGTATTTAAGCCGCCGCAAAGGCCACGGTCTGTCGATATCACAATGTAGCCGACATTTTTTACCGGACGTTCCGTTAAATACGGATGACGGTATTCGATGTTGCCGTTTGCGATATTGCCGATCACTTTGCGCATACCTTCAGCGTATGGACGGCTATGTGCAACCCGCTCTTGCGCTCTGCGCATTTTGCTGACTGCTACCTTTTCCATTGCGCTGGTGATCTTACGAGTATTGTTAATACTCCCGATCTTACTTTTTATCTCTTTTGCGCCGGCCATGACTAATCTCCGAAAGTTTCAACGACCGGGTGCGGTTGCCCACACCCGATATGTTTACCAAGTCTGAGTTGCTTTGAACTTCTCAATAGCGCCTTTTAAAGTCGCTTCGATTTGGTCGTTGTAGTTACCGGTTTTGTTCAGATCAGCCATAAACGCTGCGTGCTCTGAGTGCATGTAAGCAATTAAAGCAGCTTCAAAATCAAGGATTTTGGCAACTTCGATGTCTTTCATGTAGCCTTTTTCGATAGCGAAAATAGACACACCCATGTCAGCCACGCCCATTGGCGCGTATTGTAACTGTTTCATCAGTTCAGTAACTTTCTGGCCGTGGTCTAACTGCGCACGAGTCGTGTCATCCAGGTCAGAAGCAAACTGAGCGAATGCCGCCAGTTCAGAGTACTGAGCTAAGGCTAAACGGATACCGCCACCCAGCTTTTTGATGATTTTGGTTTGAGCAGCACCACCAACACGAGATACCGAAATACCAGCGTTGACCGCTGGACGGATACCTGCGTTGAATAAACCAGATTCTAAAAAGATCTGACCGTCAGTGATCGAAATTACGTTGGTTGGAACGAACGCAGAAACGTCGCCAGCCTGAGTTTCGATAATTGGCAGTGCAGTTAATGAACCAGTTTTGCCTTTCACTTCACCGTTAGTTAAACGCTCAACATAATGCTCGTTTACACGAGATGCGCGCTCTAACAGACGGCTGTGGAGATAGAATACGTCACCTGGGTAAGCTTCACGGCCTGGTGGACGACGTAACAACAGAGAGATTTGACGGTAAGCAACAGCTTGTTTAGACAAGTCATCGTATACGATCAGCGCATCTTCACCGCGGTCACGGAAGTATTCACCCATAGTACAACCAGAGTATGGCGCCAGGAATTGCAGTGCGGCGGCTTCAGAAGCAGAAGCTACAACAACAATAGTGTGGGCCAGAGCACCGTGCTCTTCCAGTTTACGTACTACGTTAGCGATAGTAGAAGCTTTTTGGCCGATAGCTACATAGATACATTTCACGCCAGAAGTTTTCTGGTTGATGATGGCATCGATAGCTAAAGCCGTTTTACCTGTCTGACGGTCACCGATTAACAATTCACGCTGACCACGACCGATAGGGATCATGGAGTCAACTGACTTGTAACCAGTTTGCAGAGGTTGGTCTACTGAACGACGATCGATAACGCCCGGAGCGATTTTTTCTACTGGTGCGAAACCAGCAGCATCGATTGGACCTTTACCGTCGATTGGCTCACCTAAAGTGTTGACCACACGGCCTAATAAGCCTGGACCAACTGGTACTTCAAGGATACGGCCAGTAGATTTAACTTTTGTGCCTTCACGCAGGTCCGCATAAGGACCCATAACTACAGCACCTACTGAATTTCTTTCTAAGTTCAGTGCGATAGCGTAACGGTTGCCAGGAAGCTCAATCATTTCGCCTTGCATACAGTCAGCAAGGCCGTTGATACGGATAATACCGTCAGTAACAGCGACGATAGTACCTTCGTTGCGAGCTTCACTGACAACTTCGAACTGTTCAATACGTTTTTTGATCAGTTCAGAGATTTCAGTGGAATTCAGTTGCATGCTCTAATCCCCAATTATGACTGCAGTGCAGTAGCTAAACGGTCTAACTTGCCACGAACCGAGCCGTCAATCACCATATCACCGGCTTTGATTAACATACCGCCAACGACGGTCGGATCTACACTACAGTTCAATTTCACTTTACGTGCTAAACGTTGCGATAAAGCCGCAGCCAGTTTGTCTTGTTGTGCCGCATTCAGAGAAGTGGCAGAAATCACATCAACAGTGGCTTCTTTTTCGTACTCTGCTTTTAATGCAACATAACCGTCAAACACTGCAGGCAACGCCAGCAAGCGATTATTTTCCGCCATGAGCTTGATAAAATTCTGGCCATGAGCATTTAACTGCTCACCGCACACTTTTAAAAAGAACTCAGCTTGCTTTTCAGCTGCACCGGCACTTTGCAGTTGCTCGGCAACAAAATCATTTTTTGCTACTTCAGCAGCGAAAAATAACATGCCTGCCCAGGCTTCTAATGCATTGTGCTCGACTGCAAACTCAAACGCCGCTTTGGCGTAAGGACGAGCTAAATTAGTCAGTTCAGACATGGCTCATCCTCAATTAAGTTCTGCGACCAGTTTTTCCAGAATGTCGCTATGAGCAGCTTCATCTATTGAACGCTGAAGAATTCTTTCCGCACCGGCTACAGCTAAAGCTGCAACTTGCTTACGTAATTCTTCTTTCGCTCTGATCCGTTCAGCTTCGACTTCGGCTTTCGCCTGAGCCAGGATTTTTTCCCGCTCAGCCTGGGCTTTTACGGCAGCTTCTTCAATGATCTGCTGTTCGCGTTTTTTTGCCTGGTCAATCAAAGCAGAGGCTTGCGTCTTTGCTTCAACCAGATGCTGTTTTGCTTTCTCTTGCGCTAAACGCAGATCCTGCTCGGCGCGATCAGTCGCGGCCAAACCGTCTGCAATTTTTTGCTGGCGAGTTTCAATAGCATTGATGATTGGTGGCCATACATACTTCATACAGAAAAGTACGAACACCAGGAAAGCTATCAATTCACCAATGAGAGTGGCGTTAATATTCACAACCGCTTCTCCTTAATTTTACAAAGTAAATGGTTCAGTTTAGAAACCGAATTAAGCGAGTGCGAACAGCATGTACAGACCGATTGCAACACCGATCATTGCGATAGCGTCGATTAAGCCTGCAACGATAAACATTTTACCTTGTAAAGAACCTGCCAGTTCTGGTTGACGAGCAGCTGATTCTAAGAATTTACCACCTAAAGTACCGAAACCAATTGCAGTACCTAAGGCACCGAAACCGATTAACAGGGCTACTGCGATGTATTTTAAGCCTAATACCATTTCCATGATTTTCTCCAAGTTTCTAAGTTAAAGTTAAAACGAAATTTTTACGTGAAATTAATGTTTCTCGTGCGCCATACTCAGGTAGACCACTGTCAGGATAGTGAAAATAAACGCCTGTAATGGAATAACGAGTAAGTGGAACGCAGCCCAGACAAAATGCAGACCAAAGATCTGGTAGATACCTGTCATTGCGATAAGGATAAAGATCAGCTCACCTGCGTATAAGTTACCGAACAGACGAAGTGCCAAAGATAACGGCTTGGCTAGCAGTGCTACAACTTCCAGAATAAAGTTGAACCAGTATAACCAAGGGGTGTTAAATGGCTGGGTCGTCAGTTCTTTGATGAATCCACCCACACCTTTAATTTTGATTGAGTAGTAAATCATCAGAATAAATACACCCAACGCCAGAGCAATAGTCATGTTCAGGTCGGTGGTAGGTACAATTTTCATGTAAACATGGTGCGGGTCATAACCCATTGCTGCGCCAATTTGCTGAGTTGCATAAGGAATGAAATCTACTGGGATCAAGTCCAGTAAGTTCATCAGCAATACCCAAACAAAAATGGTTAAAGCCAGTGGGGCTATAACGGCACTTTTACCATGAAAGGTATTTTTAACCGTACTGTCGATAAACTCGACCAGCATTTCCACTGCACATTGCCATTTTGTCGGAACACCAGCATTGGCTTTTTTTGCCACTGCACGGAAAGAAAACAGGAACACAAGTCCCATTAGAATTGACCAGCCTAAAGTATCAACGTGAACGGTCCAAAAACCTTCGCCGACACTCCAGTTGGTCAAGTGGTGAGTAATATACTCTTTGCTTGTAATCTCAGCACCTGATGCCATCGTTAGTCCCAATTATCGTAGTTAATTAAAATCGGTATCAGTATTTGTAACAGCAATGCCACGCTAAAGGCTGTGATAAAAATCCAATGCACTACTGCGACAAACTTCAGCACTGCTACCACCAGCAATGCCACGACAAAAAATTTGATAGCTTCGCCACGGTAAATGGATTTCAGGATCAATTGAACCTGATCTGCACCGTGAAAACGGAACACATACCAGGCAAAGATGGAATGAGGAAGCATGCCACAGAGCAGCCCCAACAAAGCAGATTTTGCGGATCGTCCATCCATTGCCAGCCAAACTATAGTTGTTATTACGGCTGCGGCCACAAACTGGCTCAGCAACAACTTAGGAATTAGCGATAAAGGGCCTTTTTTATGAGTTATCAGCACTTTTTACGGCCTGCTAATCCTGTCAATATTGAATAGTTTAAAGCCTGCGCAAGTATACTTATCTGCCTTTTTTTTGCAAGAAAAAGCGGCCTTGCACTGACTTTTGTCTGAGTTAATGAAAAATTACAGCTTAGGATTCAGAATACTCTGATTGTAATTTGCTCAGAATGCCTTCCAGTTCATCTAAACTACTGTAAGAAATAACCAGATTACCTTTGCCTTTTTTGTTGTAATTAATCTCAACGGGGGCGGCAAAACGCTCACTTAAGCGTTGCTCCAGCGAACTGACATCCGGATCTTTTACTTTAGGAGTAACTTCTGGGGCAGGTTCAAGCAGTCGGCGCACCAGATTTTCAGTGTCCCGCACAGTCATCTGCTTTGCAGCAACCAAACGGGCTGTATCAGATTGTGCCAGGCCATCCAGAGCCAATAGAGCACGGGCATGGCCCATTTCTATATCACCATGTTCCAGCAATAACTTCACATCGTCATTCAGCTGGTTCAGGCGTAATAAATTAGTCACGCTCGCGCGCGATTTACCCACAGCATCAGCCACTTGCTGATGGGTTAGTTCAAATTCGGACAATAAACGTTGCAGCGCTATCGCTTCTTCCATCGCATTCAGATCTTCGCGCTGAATGTTTTCAATCAGGGCGATAGCGACAGCAGCTTCGTCAGGTACATCTTTGATAATACAAGGAATAACATCTAGTTGAGCTAACTGGCTTGCACGCCAGCGCCGCTCACCCGCAATGATTTCATAGGATTGTTCACCAATTTGACGAACAACAATAGGCTGAATAATGCCTTGAGAGCGAATTGAACTGGCTAAATCTTCCAGTGCATCCTGCGACATATCTTTACGCGGCTGGTATTTACCAGGCTTAAGCCATTCAATCGGCAGTTTTTGTAATTCGCTTTGCTGCGCTGAAGATAAGTTGGCGTCATTCTGTTGATCAGACACAGGTTTAGTAGTGAGTAAAGCGTCTAAGCCCCGGCCTAAGCCACGTTTTTTTACCGACATCTTCAGTTATATTCCTTGTCTATTAGGCGGGAGTGGAGGTTTTTACAGTTTTTTTATCAGCGCGGCGTAAAATTTCGCCAGCGAGCGCAAGATAGGCTTTAGCCCCTGTTGAACCTTTATCGTAATACATCACCGGAGTACCAAAACTTGGCGCTTCCGCCAGTCGCACGTTACGTGGGATCACAGCGCGGTAGACTTTATCGCCAAAATGTTGCTTTAGCTGTTCAGACACATCATTAGCCAGACGGTTCCGAGGGTCGTACATAGTACGCAAAATACCTTCGATCTTCAGATCGGCATTAACCACTGACGTCAGCTGATTGATGGTATCCATCAGGGCGGTTAGGCCTTCCAGCGCATAATATTCACATTGCATCGGCACCAGCACAGAATCAGCGGCGGCCATGGCATTGACCGTCAGCATGTTCAGCGCTGGCGGACAATCAATAAAAATAAAATCGTACTGCTGGCGCGCATCTTTTAATGCATTACGTAACCGCAGTTCACGTGCAAATACGTTCATTAGCCTTACTTCGGCTGCTGTGACATCTGAATTTGCAGCTATCAGGTGGTAACCACCAGCCGTTTCTTTCACCACGACTTCAGCAAAAGGTTTCTCATCAACTAATAATTCATAGGAGCTGGCATGGACTGCATACTTGTCAACACCGCTGCCCATAGTAGCGTTGCCTTGCGGATCTAAGTCAATCAACAGCACCTTGCGTTTGGTTGCGGCCATAGAGGCAGCCAGATTGACCGCTGTGGTTGTTTTGCCCACACCACCTTTCTGGTTTGCAATAGCTATGACTTTTCCCACAAGGACCCCAATAAAATTTTGATTAAGTTAGACTTTCTCCAACACTACCAGATAACGTTCGGCGTTCAGTGTTGGCACCTGTAGCGGATGACTGCCGACAACTTTAACAAAATTCGGCAAAGCTGCAATTTCTTCTTGAACTAAAGCGCCTTTCATGGCTAAAAACTGGCCATCGGCCCCTGGCAAATGCTGACACCAGTTCACCATATCGGTCATTGAAGCAAAAGCACGGCTCAGTACCGCATCATACCCTGTTTCAGGTTGATGGTCTTCCACCCGGCTCTGAATAGCTTCAAAGTTCTGTAATTTCAGCTGTAATTTGACATGATTTAAAAAGCGGATGCGTTTACCAAGACTGTCCAACAGGTAAAATTGCTTGTCTGGCAGGGCTATGGCCAGCGGAATACCGGGTAAACCAGGGCCTGTACCTACATCGATAATACGCTGTCCAGTGACAAAAGGCGCCACAACCAGGCTGTCCATAATGTGTTTCACCAGCATTTCTTCCGGATCACGCACTGAGGTCAGGTTGTAAGCACTGTTCCATTTATCCAGCAGCTCCACATAAGTCACAAGCTGTTGCAGTTGGTGTTCAGATAAAACTAAGCTGGTCTGAGCGACCAGCTTTTTTAATTTTTCCAGCATGATGATCCCAATGCTTAAGCAGATTTGCGCAGTAAACCCTGTTTTTTCAGGTAGACCAGCAATAACGAAATAGCGGCAGGCGTGATGCCTGAAATACGCGAAGCCTGACCCATAGTTTCAGGTTGCACCTGATTCAGTTTCAGAATGACCTCGTTGGATAAACCTTTCACCACTTTGTAATCAAAGCCAACAGGCAAACGAGTATTTTCGTTACGTTCCTGCTTCGAGATTTCATCCTGCTGGCGATTGATATAACCTTCGTACTTGATTTGAATTTCAACCTGTTCTGCAGCAGCAGGATCTGTTAACCCAGGGCCTACCAGATCAATGTTCATCAGATCTTTGTAATTCACTTCAGGACGACGGATCAAGTCTTCCAGACTGGCTTCTTTGCTCAGCGGTGTTTTTACCAGTTTGTTAACTTCAGCCAAAGCCGCATGTTGTGGATGGATCCACTGCTGTTTTAAGCGCTGACGTTCCAGCTCAATCTGTTCGATTTTCAGGTTAAATGCAGCCCAGCGATCGTCATCCACCAGACCTAATTCACGGCCTTTGGCGGTTAAACGGATATCAGCGTTGTCTTCACGCAGCATCAGACGGTATTCAGCCCGGCTGGTGAACATACGGTAGGGCTCTTTGGTACCCATAGTGGTCAAATCATCAATCAATACACCGACATAGGCCTGATCACGGCTTGGTGTCCAGGAGTCTTTATCCTGAGCAGAAAGCGCTGCGTTCATACCAGCCATTAAGCCCTGAGCGCCAGCTTCTTCGTAGCCTGTAGTGCCGTTGATTTGTCCTGCAAAAAACAAACCTTTTATAAACTTGGTTTCCAACGAAGTTTTCAGATCGCGAGGATCAAAAAAGTCATATTCAATGGCATAACCTGGGCGGGTAATATGCGCATTTTCCATGCCTTTGATCGAACGAACCAGGTTTAACTGCACGTCAAAAGGCAAACTGGTAGATATGCCGTTAGGATACAGCTCGTGTGTGGTTAAACCTTCTGGCTCAATAAAGATCTGGTGTTTATCTTTGTCCGCAAAACGGGTGATCTTATCTTCAATCGATGGACAATAGCGTGGGCCTATACCTTCAATCACACCTGTGTACATAGGGGATCTGTCTAAACCATTACGAATAATATCGTGGGTTTGCTCGTTGGTGTAGGTGATGTGACAAGGGATCTGAGTAGGTTGATCCTTGTGGGATCCCATAAACGAAAATACCGGAGTAGGGTTGTCGCCGGGTTGCGCCTGCATCACTGAAAAATCAACAGTTCTGGCATCAATCCGGGGTGGAGTACCGGTTTTTAAACGGCCTACACGGAAAGGTAATTCACGTAAACGTCGAGCCAGGGCTATAGACGGAGGATCACCTGCACGGCCACCGCTGTAATTTTGTAAACCAATATGGATCTGGCCACCAAGGAAAGTACCTACTGTCAGCACCACAGATTTGGCTTTGAATTTCAAACCCATTTGGGTTACTACACCACAAACCTGATCGTTTTCTACGATCAAATCATCACAGGCTTGCTGAAAGATCTTTAGGTTTGGTTGGTTTTCAAGTACTAAACGTACAGCTGCGCGATAGAGCTGGCGGTCAGCCTGAGCACGGGTTGCACGCACAGCAGGACCTTTCGAACTGTTTAGAGTTCTGAATTGGATCCCTGCACGATCCGTAGCTTTCGCCATGACGCCACCCAGAGCATCAATTTCTTTTACCAGATGGCCTTTACCAATGCCACCAATGGCCGGGTTACAGGACATCTGACCTAAAGTCTCAACGTTGTGAGTCAGCAATAAAGTTTGCATTCCCATGCGGGCCGCAGCAAGTGCAGCCTCTGTGCCGGCGTGACCACCACCAACAACGATGACATCAAATGTTTCCTGATAAATCATATAGGCCTCGAACTCAAAACCAGTTCTGTAAAAAGGGCGCGTATTGTAACTGGATCTGAGGCTTTGGGAAATGATTAAAACTCGATCACGATCCTCGAAAGATCACTAGTAATATATAAGGATCTTTAAAGAGATCTTTTTATTATGTTTACTACTATACAGAGCCTTTTCTGTGGGTAACCCTTGATCTGCTTTGAAGATCAATCAGTTAGAAAGGATCGGATCCTGTGATCAACACAAGATCCTGAGTCGAACAAGCGGTGTTTAACTAGCTGTTTTATACACAAGGCATGAAACCTGATTTATTACACAGAGGATAACTTCAGCTTTTACATAAGTTATAACTATACTTATGCACATTCGTCATTAAAATAAGTTAAAACTGTGGATATCTATGTGTAACTGGATCATAAGTATGATCCTCTTTATATAGAAGTGGATCATGATCGGGTTATAAAGAGGAAAGGCCCTTTGTTTACGGGCCTTTGAGTGACGGACTGTAAAAGATCCTGTTATGTATAACTAAGCAGGGTTTAAGTCAGGGTTTTGATAAATTCAGGCAACCAAACCAAAGCTTGATCTTCAGGCAGTTCAGCCGTTAAAACATCGATATCTAGTCCTGGTAACAATAATCTGCCACCTAAAGAACCAAAAAGGTCAGAGATTTTTTTACCTGCCAGACAAAAAGTATCGTAACTGGAATCACCTAAAGTGATCACTGCGTAGGAAACTGTGGTAAGATCTGTTTGATCTTGTGCTAATTGATCCACAAAAGGTTGGATATTATCGGGCAGATCCCCTGCGCCATACGTCGAAGTGACGACTAACCAGATACTATTTCTGGTTAACAGTGTTAAATCAGGGGTGAGATGAAGTTTTACTTCATAACCCGCTTTTTCCAAAGTTTCAGCTACTTGTTCTGCTGCATATTCCGCAGCGCCCATTTGGCTGCCCACAAGGATCTCAATCATACTGCATCCTATTGTCAGTGAAATGATTGGCTATACTACTGGAATTAAAACGTGCAAAGCGAATGCTTCTTGCACCTTTTTGGGTATTTTTACTGCAAAGCAGGCTCAGTAAATCTACGATAGCACAAACCGTTCGCCTGCGTGTTATTGAGGTTTATACAATATATGTCCGAGTCCATGTCTTTTTCCCAGCTAGCGCTGCCGGAACCTATTCTTCGTGCAGTTTTAGAACTTGGTTATGAACATCCGTCTCCAATTCAGGAAGCGGCTATTCCTAAGTTATTAGCTGGTGAAGACTTGCTAGGCCAAGCCCAAACAGGTACTGGTAAAACAGCTGCGTTTGCACTGCCTTTATTAGCCCGTTTAGATCCGGCCCAAAATGATCCACAAATTTTAGTGTTGGCTCCTACCCGCGAACTGGCTATCCAGGTTGCAGAAGCGTTCCAGGCTTATGCCCGTTATATGCCTGCTTTCCATGTACTGCCTTTATATGGCGGTCAAAACTACACCACTCAGTTAAAAGCACTGAAACGTGGTTCTCAGGTTATTGTGGGTACGCCAGGTCGTATCATGGACCACTTGGATCGCGGCACTTTAGTGCTGGATAAACTGCGTGCCATAGTACTGGATGAAGCCGACGAAATGTTGCGTATGGGTTTTATCGATGATGTTCAAACCATCATGGATGCTACTCCGCCAGGCCGTCAGGTTGCGATGTTCTCTGCAACTATGCCAAACCAGATCCGTGCTATTGCTCAGAAGCATTTAAAAAATGCGCATGAAGTGAAAATCGAATCAAAAACGTCCACTGTTGAACGTATTCAACAGCGTTACGTGATGCTGGACAATAATCAGAAGCTGGATGCGTTAACCCGCATTCTGGAAGGCGAAGAATATGATGCAAGCATCATTTTCGTTCGTACCAAAAGTGCGACAGAAGAAATTGCTGAAAAGCTGGGCGCCCGTGGTTATGCAGTCGCCTGCTTAAACGGTGATATGAACCAGGCTCACCGCGAGCAAACTATCCGTCGTTTAAAAGCAGATCAGCTGGACGTGATAGTGGCAACAGACGTTGCTGCCCGTGGTCTGGACGTAGAACGTATCAGCCTGGTTATCAACTACGACATTCCATACGACAGCGAAGCTTATGTACACCGTATAGGCCGTACCGGCCGTGCTGGTCGTGAAGGTAAGGCGATACTTTTTGTATCACCACGCGAGCGTCGTTTGCTGCGTACTATCGAACACGCAACCCGTCAGCCTATTGAAAAAATGTCGCTGCCGACTGGCCAGGTGATCGAGCAACGTCGTATTGAAGCTTTCCGTGCTCAGTTAGCTCAGACCATTGAAGCTAAAAACTTAAGCTTCTTCCAGGATCTGGTGAACGACTGGCGTGAAAAGTTAGAAACTACAGATATCGACATGGCTGCAGCTCTGTTGTATCTGGCGCAAAAAGATCAGCCGTTAAATGTGGCCTCTCAGTTCCCGGAAATCCGTGAACCACATAGTCGTGACCGTGATGATCGCGGTGGCCGTGATAAATTTGCCCGTGGTGACAGACCAGAACGTTCTGGTGATCGTGCTGAACGTGGCGACCGTCCACCACGTCCACGTCGTGAGTTAAAAGGTGATTACACCAATTACCGCATTGAAGTGGGTAAAGAACATGGTGTTCGTGCTGGTGACATCGTTGGTGCTATTGCCAATGAAGCCAACATCGACAGCCAGTTTATCGGTAACATTAAATTGTTTGATCATTTCAGTACTGTTGAATTGCCAGCCAATATCCCGGCTGAAACTATGCAGCATCTGAAAAAGGTTTATGTGCGTAAGCAAAAACTGAATATCACAGTGGATACTGGTTCGCCAGCTGCTGGTTCAGCCCCACGCCGTGAGCGCACTGAAGCTGGCCCAGGCCCGCGTCCAGGTGCTGCACCTCGTGCACCACGTAAGCCAAGAGATTAATCTCGGAAGTAAGGATTCGTCGCAACAAGGTTCCACACAGTTGCGACCTACCGTCCATCCTTAGACATAAGACCGGCGAAAGCCGGTTTTTTTATAGCTATAACTCTATAAAAACTAATGCAGCGCCCATATTTAGCTTCAATAGCCAAATCTGGAGTCAGTTATGATTATTGCCTGCCCTCACTGTTCAACCTTAAACCGGGTTCAACCGGAAAAGTTTGCCGATCATCCTAAATGTGGTCAGTGCAAAGACGCGCTTTTCGCCGGAAAACCCATAGAGTTAACACTGCAGAATTTTGTCAATCAGATCCAAAAGTCAGAATTACCTGTGGTGGTAGATTTTTGGGCTAGCTGGTGTGGGCCTTGTCTGAACTTTGCGCCGGTATTTAATCAGGCTGCTGCTGAATTAGAGCCACAATTTCGGTTTGCCAAAGTAAACACTGAACAGCAACAACAACTGGCAGCACAGTTTCAAATTCGCTCTATTCCCACTCTGATGCTGTTTAAAGCAGGTAAGCTTGTTGCCCAGCAATCAGGCTCCATGCCAAAACAGATGTTTTATCAGTGGTTACAGCAACATAGCTAAAGAGCTGCGAACTAAGTTGGTCGCAAAAGTCTGGATTTGCCAGTCTGCAAAGTTCAGACTGATACCCTAACCCCATTGTTTGGACCCACAGTTAAGGATAAAACATGACGTCTACCGTATTTCAACTGACTAGCCCTGATATCCGTGAAGGCCATTTTATGGCAAAGACTTTTGAATTTAATGGTTTTGGTTGTGACGGCCCGAATCTGTCGCCTGCGTTAAACTGGCAGAATGCACCAGCTGGCACGCAAAGTTTTGCTATTACTGTGTTCGATCCGGATGCACCTACAGGTTCAGGTTTCTGGCATTGGCTGGTTCTGGATATTCCGGCCACTGTTACGTCATTAGCTCAGGGCGCTGGTAATGGTCAGTTACCAACAGGCAGTCGTTCTTTTAACAACGACTATGGCATCAAAGAATTTGGTGGCGCTTGTCCACCTGAAGGTCATGGCATGCATCGTTATCAGTTTACCGTCTGGGCTTTACCTGATGCGACTTTAGCTGTACCAGATGGCGCCAGCGCTGCTGTGGTTGGTTTTATGTTGAATGCGACCGCCATTGGCAAAGCGACCTTAACTGCCACTTATGCGCGGTAACTAAATTATTCTACCAGGCCAGCATCTGCTGGCCTTTTTAATGAAAGCGGGAAATTATGGATCTGTGGGGGCTGACGTTATTTATTCTGGCGGGTGTAGCTGGTGGTTTATTGCTGGGTTTAATAGGCGTCGGTATGGCCTTGGTGACAGTGCCTTTTTTAACTTTTATGCTGCCATCTTTAGGTTTCAGCACAGCAGTTTCACCCGTGATAGCGCTTGCCAGTTCTATGCTGATAGCTGCTATAGGTTCTATTTCTTCACTGCGGGTGCATCAGCAAAAGGGTACTATTAACTGGGGGTTGATCAGGTTAATGTTACCGGCCAGTTTATTCGGCGTTGTGCTTGGTTCCTTGCTGGTGACACGGTTACCAGCCTTGTGGCTGCAGTGCATTTTTGCCGCCTTTTTGCTTTATGTAGCTTTTTCTATGTTAAAGCCGTCAACAAAAACTGCTCAGCTGCAAGATCCACCCTCAAATCAACTATTACGCTGGTTTCCCGCTTTAGTTGGGGCTACCGGAAGTTTTATCGGTGCTGGGGGAGGCGTATTAATGGTGCCATTTTTAAGTCGTTTTATGGCCATGCCTAAAGCTGTAGCCAGTTCTGTGGCCGTGGGTTTTCCTGTGACAGTGTTTGGTGCTATTTCCTATATGCTGCAAACAGCTCCTGTTGCTCATCCGGATCTGATAGGTGCTGTATATTGGCCTGCTGTGCTGGGAATGAGCATAGGCTCTGTGGTAGCAGCTCCGCTTGGAGTACAGCTGGCCACTAAAGTACCAGCTGCCTTGTTGAAAAAGTTATTTGCCTGCGTATTACTCTTGATAGCGCTAAAAATGCTGCTGTCTTTTTAAAACTTTCTGGCTAAGGAAGCCTGCTTATGTCTGATCCCGGAGCGCGCCGTATCCTGTTGGCCGGTTTTTTTAGCCAGCTATTGTGTTTGGGCATAGCGCGTTTTGCCTATACTCCACTTATTCCTTTGATGTCTGGTGCAGGTCTTACTGAAGCTTTGGCTGGTTATTTAGCAGCAGTAAATTATCTGGGGTACTTTGCCGGCGCTTTATTGGCTGTGCGGTTAAAAGACTGGCAGTGGAAGCTTTATGCCTACCGTATTGGTTTGGTTTTTGCCGTAGTTAGCACACTGGCCACAGCTTATAGTTCAGATCCGCTGTTTTGGGGCTTGTGGCGCTTTCTGGCGGGTTTAAGTTCGGCGGCCTCAATGTTATTAGCCTCAGGTCTTATTTTGCAGCAGCTGGCCGCGCGTGGCGCTAAAGCTGAACTGGGTTTGCATTTTGCAGGCCTTGGTTTGGGCATAGCTTTAGTGGCTTTATTAGTAGAGCTGTTTAGCGCTGCAGCTTTGAGTTGGGATCAGCAATGGTTAGCGCTTAGTGTACTCGGATTGGTGCTGATTATTCCGGCATGGCGCTGGCTGCCTGCACCACAGCTGTCGTTATCCGCTAACAACACTGATGCAACGCCCTTAGCTTTACCCAGTAGTTTCCTTTGGCCGCTGTTTTTGATGTATTTCTGCGCCGGTTATGGCTATGTGGTCACTATCACTTTTATTGTCGCTATGGCGAGTCTGAATGCAGAACTAACTGGTTTTGGTAACTGGGCATTTTTTGCTTTAGGCGTTGGCGCTGCGCCAGCCGCTCTATTCTGGGATCGCGTAGCCAGACGGTCAGGTTATTTAGTCAGTTTACGCTGGGCTTTGTTGCTGAACGCTTTGGCTATTGTGTTACCTGTGCTGTGGAGTCAGGCGCTGGCCTTATTGTTTAGTGCCTTTTTATTTGGCATCAGTTTTGTGGGTTGCGTCAGCTTAATGCTGACAATGGCAGGGCGCTTATTGCCAGCAAAACCAGCTCAACTCATGGGTAAGATGACGCTTTGTTATGGCACAGCACAGGTTATAGCACCAGCTATCAGTGGTTATTTAGCCAAACAAAGCGGAAGCTTTGATTCAGGCTTACTTCTGGCCAGCGTTATTACTTTAGGTGGGGCGGCAGTGCTAACCTTGCTGATCCGCCGCACCGCCAGCGATCATCTGGCTATGCGGGGTGGGAGCTAGAATAGAGTTATTTGCCGATACAAAAGCTCGAGAAAATTCTGCCCAATAAATCGTCCGAACTGAATTCGCCGGTGATTTCATTCAGGTGTTGCTGAGTTAAGCGTAGTTCTTCGGCTAACAGCTCGCCCGCCAGGTGGTTATGCAACTGCGCATCGCCTATAGCTAAATGCTCTGCAGCGCGTTGCAGAGCGTCTAAATGGCGGCGGCGGGCGATAAAGCTGCCTTCGGTATTGGCGTCAAAACCCATACAGGCTTTGAGGTGATCACGCAGCTGATTGATACCTGAATTGGTTTTGGCTGAGATATGAAATACCGGATAGTCTCCATCCTGACTGGCACCCGTTGTTTCGCCTGTTAAGTCGGCTTTATTGCGGATCACAGTTAAGCCTAAGTCTTTAGGTAAACGTGACATAAAATCTGGCCAGATATCGGCTGGGCTGGTGGCATTGGTGGTGGTGCCGTCGACCATAAAGAGCACGCGATCTGCTTGTTCTATTTCCTGCCAGGCGCGTTCTATACCTATTTGTTCTACTTTGTCTGTGGCTTCACGTAAACCTGCGGTATCTATGATATGCAAAGGCATACCGTCTATATGAATATGCTCTCTCAGTACATCACGGGTAGTACCTGCTATTTCTGTCACTATGGCGGCTTCACGACCGGCTAAAGCGTTTAATAAGCTGGATTTACCAGCGTTAGGCCGGCCAGCTATCACCACGCGCATACCTTCGCGCAATATGCTGCCTTGAGTGGCTTGCTTCTGAATACCTGTTAAATCGGAGATGATTTCGGCTAAATCACCTGCCACCTTGCCGTCTGATAAAAAGTCGATTTCTTCATCCGGAAAGTCGATAGCAGCTTCGACGTAAATCCGCAGGTAAATCACTTTTTCTACCAGGTCATGTATCTTGCGCGAGAACTCACCCTGCAACGAATGCATAGCGGAACGGGCTGCTTGTTCAGAGCTTGCGTCTATTAAGTCGGCTATGGCTTCGGCTTGCGTTAAATCTAATTTATCGTTTAAAAAGGCCCGTTCGGAAAACTCACCTGGCCGTGCTATCCGCACATCTTTTATATCCAGCACACGGCGCAGCAGCATATCCAGAAGCACTGGGCCACCATGACCTTGTAATTCCAGCACATCTTCACCAGTAAAGGAATTGGGGCCCGGGAAATACAAGGCTATGCCCTGATCCAAAGTTTGTTTTTGTTCGTCTAAAAACGGCAGATATTCAGCAGTACGGGGTTTTGGCACTTTGCCCAGAATAGCGGTCGCCACTGCTGATACGGCAGGGCCTGATACCCGTATTATTCCTACACCGGCACGACCTGTGGCTGTGGCCTGAGCGGCAATAGTGTCTGTGCTGTACATAGATCAAACCTCGACTTAAATTATTGCCTTCGTACTTGAAGCTGCAGTTTTGTTGACCGCGTTCTCTCGCCCCAGTCACATAGGACAATCACATAGGACAACTATGCTCCTGGGGTCTCGTTCGCTTGTCGCCTCACTGCAACACCAATTACTTTGGCCACAGGATCAATTTGTTAAACTCATAAAAACAAAAAGGCCTGAGAACAGGCCTTTAAAGTGTATACCTTAAGCCTTAGCTTTTGGTGTATAGACCTTTCTTCTCCATACCGCGGTAGATATACAGCATCTGGGCTAAAGAGATCAGGTTGCTGACTAACCAGTACAGCACCAGACCACTTGGGAACCACAGGAAGAACACTGAGAATACCACCGGCATCCACAGCATAATTTTTTGCTGCATAGGATCAGTCACTGTCATAGGCGTCAGCTTTTGCATCACAAACATACTGATACCAAACAGCACTGGTAATACGTAGTACGGGTCTTGTGTCGACAAATCCTGGATCCATAACATAAACGGAGCCTGACGTAATTCCACGCTCTCAACGAATACCCAATACAAAGCAAGGAAGATTGGCATTTGCACCAGCATAGGTAAGCAGCCACCCATAGGGTTTACTTTTTCTTTGCGATACAACTCCATCATAGCCGGGCCCATCTTCTGACGGTCATCTTTATAACGGGCCTGCAGTTCGTCAATTTTTGGCTTCAGATTACGCATCTTGGCCATAGACTCGTACTGCACTTTGGTCAGAGGGTACATCAGGCCTTTCACCAGCAGGGTGATCATAATAATGGCCACACCCCAGTTACTGACAAAACTTTGGATAGTGGTTAATAACCAGAACAACAATTGGGAAATAAACCATAAGAAGCCGTAGTCGACTGTCAGATCCAGACCATCAGCAATAGCTGCTAATTTATCCTGATCCTTTGGACCAGCATAAAAAGTAGAAGCAATAGTCAGACTTTCACCAGCAGCAATAGTCAGCTCTGGGCCTTTAACTCCCACAATACCGTTGCCGTTATTCACTAAGCTATACAATTGGTTGTCTGCAGTTTTTTCAGGAATCCATGCCGCAACAAAGTAGTGCTCCAACATAGCCACCCAACCACCTTTGGTCGATTGAGCCAGGTTAGTTTCCTGCATCTCTTCAAAATCGTATTTTTCATAACGTTTCTCAGATGTTGAGTAAGCACCACCACGGTAAATAGGCATCATCATACTGCTGCTTTGGCCATTATTAATGGTTTGCACCAGATGCTGGTAAGACTGAACTAACTTGGTTTCAGCAGTGGTATTTTTCAGCAAATACTCTACCCGGACATCATATTTTCCCGCGGTAAAGGTATAGCGTTTTTCAATCTCTAAACCGTTATGGTTAAAGGTCAAAGGCACCACTACTTGCTGTTCGCCATTGGCAAGCTCGTAACTGGTTTTTGTTGCTGAATATACAGGACGGCCGCTGTTGCGTTTATCATCCGGGCCATCTGCTAATAAGCCAGACTGAGCTACATATTCGAAGCCATTGAGCTTACGCATTAGCTGATAAGGCTGATCGCTACCTTTGCTTACCGTAAAGGCAGGTAAAGTTAAATCAACAATATCGCCACCTTTAGTGTCGATCTGTACTTTTAATACATCAGTACTGACGGTGATCACTTGTTGAGTTGCAACTGGCGCGGCAGGTTGAGCTGAAGTGCCTGAACTGCTTAATTGTAAGTCGGCAGAACCAGTTGAACTGGTTGTACTTTGTTCAGTGACCGGAGTTACTGGTTTAGGCGCGTGATCGGTTTGCCATGCCTGCCATAACAATAAGCTAACGAAGGCGAGGGCTATCACTAATAAACTGCGTTGAGAATCCATCTGTTAGTTAGTCTCTTTCTGCTTTTGTGGAACCGGGTCTTCACCACCGGGATGTAAGGGGTGACATTTTAATAAACGTTTTGTAGTTAACCAACCACCTTTTACGGCACCAAAGCGTTCTATGGCTTCAATAGCGTAATGAGAACAGGTGGGATAAAACCGACAACTGGGTCCCAATAACGGACTGATCAACTTCTGATAACCACGTATAGTGGAAATTAGCAGTCTTGCACCAGTGTTTTGTATTGGCGAGCTATTTTGCCCCATAACTTATCCAGTTGCTTGTGCAATTCTTCATTGGGCGTGTTGCTGATATCACCTTTTACCATCAAAACTAAATCAACAGGCGGAAGTTCATGTTGGTGTAGCCTGAAGCTATCCCGTGAACATCTTTTGATGCGGTTTCGATGCGTGGCTAATTTAACACGTTTTTTGGCAATAGTCAGACCAAGTCTTGGATGAGTAGACTGAGTAGGTTTACACAAGATAGTAAAGAGAGGGGAGGAAACCCTGAAAGGATTTTGGAAGACATTGTCGAATTCGCGGGGAGTTAACAGACGTAACTCCCTGCTGAATGTATAGCTGACCACGCAGCGCTTACGAATCTGACTAGACTGTTAAGCGCTTGCGGCCTTTAGCACGACGACGTGCAATCACTTGGCGGCCATTTTTAGTAGCCATGCGAGCACGGAAGCCGTGGACGCGAGCACGTTTTAAAACGCTAGGTTGAAATGTTCTTTTCATAACTTCGTCCGTCCGGTCGATATTTACTAAGGGTCTGTGTTTTAGTAAAAACCAAAACGCAGCGATTAAAAAAGAGCGCGAATTCTAAGCGGGTCGGCCGCTGTTGTCAATGCAGATCCTTCTGTTTCTGCTGATCTGATCATTATTTTTTGTTGATCTTTAAAAGTTGTCCACAAGGCATGCTACTCAACTGGGATAAAATGTGAGTTGTTTTAAAAAATATCAGTTTTTGGACCGCTTTGGTCTGATCTTTTGCTTGCATATCAGTAAATAGAATAAGAGGTTTATTTCTATATAAAACAAGTGTTTACATATTGTTTTTTCTGCTCTGTGCTTTTTTGCAAAAGTCAATATTGAACTTGTGGATAAGATCGTATGATAATACCGCTCTTTTCACTTACGCCTGCCTAACTAAACAATAATTATTAGGGGCTTTTGGAGAT